>JAJISI010000032.1 GCA_022848805.1 Thermoplasmatota archaeon | reverse complement strand
CGGAGGTCGAGCGTGCTCCCGCTGTGGGGAAGATACTCCTTAGGATCCCGCCCGCCACACTGAACGACATCAGAGCGGACGACGATAGATTGCTGGAGCTGTTGCACTCAGAGGCGGCTGTCACGGCGAACATCGCACAGGGAGTGCATCAGCTGCTGCCCGAGGCCGTCAGGGAGAGCTCGTGGGAGGCGACCGTCACGCTCTTCCGGGGTGAGGAGCTGATCAGGATCGACCCGGGAGACACGACCGGGAACCTGCTCGGCGTTGCCGTCGATATCGGAACGACGAAGGTCGTGGCATACCTCGTGGATCTCATAACCGGCAAGATAGTAGGGACGGAGAGCCAGCCCAACCCGCAGATACCCTTCGGCGAGGACGTGATGTCGCGGATATCCTACACCTCCAAGAACAGCGACGGTCTCCGGAAACTCCAAGGGGCCGTAGTAGGGTCGGTCAACGCGCTCATCGCGAGGTTGTGCGCAGACGCGGGGAAGGACCCGACGGATATCCTTGAAGTCGTCGTCGTCGGCAACACGGCCATGCATCACATATTCTTCGGGATCACTCCTCAGCACCTCGCTCAGGCGCCATATGCGCCAGCGGTCAGAAACTCCTTGACAGTCGACCCGGGCCACCTCGGCGTGGACATATATCCGTTCGGCAAGGTGAGTTCGCTGCCAAACATAGCCGGCTTCGTAGGTGCCGATGCGGTCGCAGTCCTGGTATCATCTGGCCTCTACCAGGACGATGAGATCGGCATGATGATAGACATAGGCACCAACACGGAGATCATCGCGGGCAGTCGCGAAAGGCTGATCGCATGCTCGTGCGCCTCGGGACCTGCGTTCGAGGGGGCTCATATCAAACACGGCATGAGGGCCGCCTCCGGGGCGATCGAGAGGATATGGATAGACGCTAAAACGCACGATATCCACCTCAGGACGGTGGACGACGCGCCCGCACGGGGCATCTGTGGTTCGGGAATCGTAGATGCCATATCGGAGATGTTCAGATGCGGCGTTCTCTCGGATTCTGGGAGGATGCTCCCGTCCGATAAGAGCGACAGGCTCCGGGAAGGCACCGACGGCAAGAAGGAGTTCGTCCTCGCGTCCGCGGCAGAGGCCGAGGCGGGGGTCGATATCACGATCACCCAGAACGACGTGCAGGAGATCCAGCTGGCGAAGGCGGCGATATTCACCGGGGTCGCCACACTCATGAGAAAGCTGGGCGTTGCGTGCCCCGACCTGAAAAGGGTCTACGCGGCGGGCGCGTTCGGGACATACGTGGACGCCACGAGCGCGATAACGATCGGGATGTACCCTGACATTCCTCCTGAGCGCATCAAATTCGTCGGCAACGCCGCTGGTTCGGGGGCGAGGATGGCACTCAAATCGACTGAGATCAGAGATCTCGCGGACCGCCTGTCCAAACGGGTCGAGTATGTCGAACTGGCGATGGAGAAGGACTTCCAGACGGAGTTCGCGAAGGCCATGTTCCTCCCACACAGGGATGCGGACAGGTTCCCGAACGTCAAGCAGCTTAGGCAGGCATAGAAACGATGGCCTCGGCTCTGACTCCATCCCCTCATTGAACGCCGTTTCACCGAAACGGCCCCTCTTCGAATATCGTGCACCCTATTAGCAAGATTTAAAACCCCATTCGAAAGAATCCGAGAAGTTTAAGTAACCCACTAGCAATCAAGATAGCGTCGGGCTCCGGGTTTCGGTCTAGACGCCCGAAATGAATGTGAAAACATGAAGACAATGGTACTAGGCATTGGAGCCGTTGGATCGGTCGCCGCGGAGTTGCTGGCGGGCTCGGAAGAGTTCGACAGTGTGGTCCTGGCAGATATCGATCTCGAGAGAGCCCAGAAAATGGAGAAGCGAATCGCGAATGACAAGGTGTCGTCGATGAAGGTCGACGCCACGAACGTCGAGCAGATGGCACAGGCGTTCAAGGGAGTGGATCTCGTTCTGAATTCCGTGATTCCACGCTTCAACTTCGCGATAATGGATGCGTGCCTCATGGCGAAGGCGAGCTATGCGGACATGGCGAGCGACATCTTCCTGTCCAAGGAGAAGCCGGGAGAGGTAGTGAAGGAGCCGCCGGTGCAATATCAGGCAAGGAAGTACTCGGACGCCTACGAGAAGGCTGGAATCATCGGCATGCTCGGCATAGGATGTGACCCTGGATTGGCGAACATCTTCGCGAGGATGGGAGCCGACCGCATGGACCAGGTCAAGGAGCTCCTCGTGAGGGACGGTGACAACGGTTACGTCGAAGGATACGAATTCGCGCCAATGTGGTCGCCTGAGACCCTCATCGAGGAGGTTCTCATGCCGCCCATGATCTACAAGAACGGCGCGTACAGAAAGATCGAACCGTTCAGCGGCAAGGAGGAGTTCGAGTACCCAGGCCCAGTCGGGAAGCTTCCGGTATACAACGTCGACCACGAGGAGCAGGAGACCCTTCCGACCTACATCGGGGAGGTCCTCGGCAAGGGTTGTGACTATTGTGACTTCAAGATAGGCCTCGGCGACGAGCATGTCAACGCCATAAAAACCATCGGCATGCTCGGGCTGGACAGCATGGAGAAGATAGACGTCAAAGGCGTGAAGGTGGCACCAAGGGACGTCGTCGCAGCAACGCTCCCGGACCCGGCATCGCTGGGCGACAGGGCGAGGGGAGACATAGCGATCGGCACCATAACGAAAGGTGTTAAGGACGGCAAGGATGTGGGATACTTCATCTACACCACGATGAACCATCAGGACGGATGGAACAAGTACCACCACAGCGCGACGGCATACACGGTCGGTGCTCCGCTGGCGATCGGGGCGATCCTGTTCGCGCAGGGCAAGATCGGCCAGAAGGGTGTGTTCCCTCCGGAGATGCTCGATCCCCAGCAGTTCGTCGACATGCTTCCGAGATTCGGCATGAACTGCATCGTGGATAAGCTGTAGAGGTCGCTGTCGGACTGCATGGGAGGCATCTCATGCAGTCGAAACATCTTCTTCGCGGACCACGGATGACGCCTGTGGTCCGCAACTAGGTTTATAACGGGTCCGCGATACGGACAACTCATGGCGCTGGGAGATGCCCGCATCCGCAGGTTCTATCTGTTCCGCGCAGCGACGTCGTTCGCACTGTGGATGCCGTTCTGGACTCTCTGGGCGTACGAGAATCTCGACGACCTGTTCCTGATAGCGGTCGTGGATGCGGCGTTCTGGGCCACCATGATTGGGCTCCAGATACCAGCCGGACTCATCGGGGACAAGTATGGGAGGAAAGCCGCTCTGCTGCTGGGCGAAGTGCTATTCGCGTTGGGTGTCCTCACCTTCGGGCTCAGCACCGAGTTCTGGCAGTACATCGTCTCCAACATGATATGGGCAGGTGGCGTGTGCTTCATGGTCAGCGGGGACACGCCGTTCGTCTATGACACTCTCGTCGAGCTCAAGCGCGAGAACGAGTTCACCGTGGTGATGCTCACGGCGACCGTCGTCATGTTCGCAGGCAACGCAGCTGCGTGCGCGGTAGGCGGGTTCATCGTCGATTGGTCTGGACGTCTAGACCTTCCTCTCATCATCGCATCGCTCATCGCCTTAGTAGGATCGCTCACGGTGTTCATGCTCAAGGAGCCGAAGGTAGAGAGGAAACGGGAGTTCTCTTACACGACTCACTTAGGTGTGGGTATCAAACAGGTCATCACGTCCAAAGCGATCGTCATCTTGATCCTGTTCCAGATAATCATCGAGATAGGCATCTACGTGATGGCGTTCTTCAGGTCGATCTACATGAACGAGGACCTCTCGCTCGGATATCTCGAGATAGGCATCCTCTTCGCGAGCTTCCTGGCCGTCGCCGCGGTCGTGATACGCATGGCCAGGAGGATAGAGGCCGTCCTAGGGGAGAAGAGATCGCTCGTCTTCATGTACGGCACGATTCTCATCTCCTTCGTCATCGTGTTCCTGGTCAGACATCCAATCGCAATAATAACGCAGTAACCGATATACCTCGTGGCGGGAAACCAGGCCCCGATAATCAGCGGATACATCAACCGTCGTGTGGACTCTGAGCACCGGGCCACGGTCATGGCGATCGCCGCATTCACGTTCACGAGCCTGCTTGTCGTGATCGAGGTCGGTTTCGGCTACATGGCCTCGACCTGGGGCCTCGTCGAGAGCATCATGGCAATGGCGCTGATGACCATCCCCCTAGCCGTCTTCCTGTTGCTCCAGTGGAGCAAGGAGGTCGACAGGGAACGAGAGATGGGGGCAGGGGTCGACGCAATTTGACCCATCCATCACGCATATAGAAAAAAGGGGGAGAACGACGGCTCCCAGACCGGCTGCGCCCCCAATGAACTTTGTCGTTATCGATACCGATAACGGCGTTCTATAAATCTGTGGACGGCGGGAGGAAGCGCCTCACTTCGTCCGACCGAGCTTCTTCTCCTTCTCGGCTATCAGGAGCCGGGTCTTGATCACGCTGTCGGGATTCAGGGATATGCTGTCTATGCCGAGCTCAACGAGCACCTCCGCGAACTCCGGGAATTCGGACGCGGATTGGCCGCATATTCCGATCTTCTTCCCCTTCGCCTTGACCACCTTCACGGCGCTCGCAATGAGCTTCTTCACCGCAGGGTTCCTTTCGTCGTACAGATGCGACACGAGCTCGGAGTCTCTATCGAGGCCGAGCGTCAGCTGGGTGAGGTCGTTCGAGCCTATCGAGAAGCCGTCGAACACCTCCGCGAACTCCTCTGCCAGGACGACGTTGCTTGGAATCTCGCACATGACATAGACCTCCAGCCCGTTCTCGCCCTGCTTCAGGCCGAAATTGGCCATGGTCTCGATCACCTTCCGACCCTCCTCCGGGGTTCTGCAGAAGGGAACCATCACCTTCACGTTGGTGAGACCTTTGCTGTCCCTTACCCTCCTCAGAGCTTTACACTCAAGAGCGAATGCAGGGCTGAACTTCTCGTCGTAGTAGCGCGCGGCGCCGCGCCAGCCTATCATCGGATTGGCCTCCACGGGTTCGTACAACTTCCCCCCGAGGAGGTTCGCATATTCGTTCGTCTTGAAATCCGACAGTCGGACAATCACGTCGTTGGGATAGAAGGTCGCAGCTATCTTGCCCACGCCCCAAGCGAGTTTGTCGAGGAAGAAATCAGTCTTGCTCTCGTAGCCTTGGGTCCGCTCGTCTATCTTCGCAACTATCTCCGCAACATCTGGCTCGTCCTTCGCGCGCTTGACGAGCTCATCGTACTCTATCAACGCGAGCGGGTGGATGCCGATGTGGGACGCTATGATGAACTCGAGCCTGGCAAGACCGACCCCGTCGCACGGGACCTGTCCCTGCGTGAAGACGTGCTCGGGAACGGCAACATTCATGTATACCTTCGTCTGGGTCGACGGCATGTGAGACAAGTCGGTCTTGTCGATCCTGAACTTGAGCTTGCCCTCGTAGACGCGTCCCTCGCCCTCCGATGTGTCCACGGTCACCTTCTGGCCGTCGCTTAGCACGCTGGTGCCGTTTCCTGCTCCGACTATGCATGGAATCCCTAGCTCGCGGGAGACGATCGCGGCGTGACAGGTCCTTCCGCCTCTGTCGGCGACTATGGCGGATGCGATACGCATTATGGGCTCCCAATCCGGGTCCGTCTTGTCGGTGACCAGGACCTCGCCCTTCTTGAATTCTGATATCTCGAAAGCGCTCTCGAGGACTTTCACAACGCCCGCGCCTATCTTGTGACCGACCGCCTCGCCTAGCAAGAGCACTTCGCTCTTCTCCTCCAGCACATACGTCTCGAGCACGCTCTTCGCATTTGCGGCATGGACGGTCTCGGGACGGGCCTGAACGATGTAGAGCTCGCCCGTCAGACCATCCTTGGCCCACTCCACGTCCATCGGCTTCTTGTAATGCTCCTCGATGATGCACGCCCATTTGGCGAGCGTGATGATCTCGCTGTCGTCGAGGATGAAACTCTGCCTGTCCTTCGTCGGCACCTCGACGTCGATCATGCCATGGCCCTTGGAGGCGTATACCAGCTTGTGCTGTTTGGTGCCAAGCTTCTTCTCGACGATGGGGTCGTCGAACCTGCCGATGGCAGGCTTGAACACGTAGAACTGGTCGGGATTGACGGCTCCCTGGACGATCATCTCCCCCAAACCCCAGGAGCCAGTTATGTAGACGACCTTATCGAAACCGCTCTCGGTATCCAGCGTGAACATCACCCCAGAGCACGCCTGGTCGCTCCTGACCATCCTCTGGACCCCCACCGAGAGTGAGCTTCCCAGCTGTCCGAAACCCCTGTGGGCCCTGTACGCTATCGCGCGATCGGTGAACAGGCTGGCGAAGACCTGCTTCATAGCATTCAGCACGTTGGTCTCGCCTTTCACGTTGAGTATCGTCTCGTGCTGGCCTGCGAACGATGCGCCGTCGAGATCTTCTGTGGTTGCGCTCGAACGGATCGCCACGCTCGGGTTGCGCAAACCGAGCCTCCGGCCGAGTTCCCAGTAACCATACGCGACCTCCCGCCTAAGCTCGCCCGGGAACTCAGCATCCAGGAACGCGCTGCGTATCTTGCGTCCTCTCTCGGACACGTCGGAAGGATTGTCGGGGTCAACTCCCTCGAGGACATTCTTGATCTGCTCATCGAGGCCTGCGCTCTCGACGAACCATCTGAAAGCCTTGGTAGAGACTGCAAAACCCTCGGGGACGCGTATCCCCTTGTCAGCGAGATGTCTGAGCATCTCGCCAAGCGAGGCATTCTTCCCGCCGACCTTGGAGACGTCCTTCAGGCCAATCTGGTCGAACCATAGCAGATGCTCGTTGGTCCCGTTGCGTGGTTTCTTCGGCCCGTTGAGCATTCTTCGCCCCGCCTAAAGCTAAGTACTGTACGTAAACGCCGCGCGTGCCATCTCAGTCCGGGGAGGCTATCCTCCACGCCGCCTATACCATTCAAAGCGGCCGCCCCGGAGAAGCGTCCGATCCGTGCGTACGAGACCTGGTGAAGTGATGTTCACGATGTTACCAGGAACGCGAATCGGTAGCTCCGGTACGGGGATAAATGCGCCGGCCTTAATAACGTTTCCCAGCCGAGGAAAGAGTTTTGTCGGCGAAGGTTCTTCGAGGTCTCCGTGGAGAGACGGGGGACGACGCGTTGAAAGTGGCGATGCTCACATACAGCACGAGGGCGAGAGGCGGTGTGGCGCATGCGCTGAAGCTCGCCGAGCATCTGAAGACGAAGGGGGTCGACATCACCCTCCACTCGTTGGCCAGGGAAGACGACGACCGGTCGCTCCAAGGCTACTATCGAAGCGTGGGAGTCCCACATGACATCTATCCTTTCGAGTGGCACGAGGATGTAATGGTACGTCTCGAACGTATGATCGACGCCTATGTGAAGGCCCTACCACGCGATGCCGACATATATCATGCCCAGGACTGCGTCGGTGGCTCTGCCCTGCACAGGATGAAGTCAACCGGACAACTCAGTGCGCCAGTCTTCCGCACGGTCCACCACATCGACGACTTCGCAGAGCCAAAGCTGTTCGAGTTCGAGAAGGCGGCTGTGAGACACGCGGACCACAGGTTCGTCGTCTCCTCCTTCTGGAAGACGGCCCTCGAGCGCGAACACGACCTCGAGTCCGAAATCGCCTACAACGGCATCGACCTCTCAGAGTTTTCTACCCTGCCTAAGAGAAGGTCAGGGGGGCGGACCGTTCTCTTCGTTGGGGGGTTCGAGCCGCGCAAGGGTCTGGAGCATCTCATCCTAGCGATGGAACAGATTCACATGACAATGCCTGACGCGAAGTTGCGTGTGGTCGCTAAGACCGGGTTCAGAGGTATCCACACGGAGGATTGGTTCAGGTTGCTGGCCGACAGGGCGCGGGTCGGCCATGCAGTGGAATTCCTTCAATCGATAGACCAGGACGAACTGCTCCAGTGCTATTCAGACTCGGACGTGATCGTCCTGCCATCGAGGAACGAGGGGTGGGGGCTCTCACTCATGGAGGCTATGGCCTGCGGGAAACCGACGGTGGCGACGAAGGTCGGAGGCATCCCGGAACTCGTCAGAGATGGAATCGACGGCGTACTCGTCGATTCCGGAGACACCGCCGGGCTGGCGAAGGCGATCACCGACCTCCTCAGAGACGGCGACATGCGGTCGAGAATGGGTGCTGCGGGACGAGAGAGAGTCGCAGGGTTCTCGTGGGCGGAGACCGCACGAGCCACACTCGAAGCTTACGAAGCTGCCCTCTAGTCCCCTCGTGCGAACTCGTCCATGAACCGCACGTTGAACTTCTCGGCATCTGTCAGTGACGCGACCTTCTTGTTGCCCTCGACGACCATGTACTCGTTCGGGCTGTGGGGCAAGGCGGAGTGCCCGATCCCACCCATCGCGAACGGCAGCTTGAGTATGCGGTTGAAGACGTAGAACGGAACCGCCCCGCCGCTGGTCGGCCAGATCTCTGGTTTGTAGCCGAACGCCCCGTAGCAGCGGAGCATGGCCTGAACGACAGGGTCCTTGACGCTCATGCGGCACCAGTCGTACCCTGTATCGATCTCTTTGATCATGATGTCGGAGTATCCGTGCGCGTCCAGATGTCGTCTCACGAGAGGCATCATATTCTCCTTCTTCTGATCCGGGACGAGTCTGATGTCGATCTTGCATGTAACCTCGTGTGGCAGGACGGTTTTCGAGCCCTTCTCCATGTATCCGCCCCAGATGCCGTCGATGTTGAGCGTCGTGCCGAAGGTGTACAGGTTCATCAGTTCCTCTGGCTTATCGTCGGGGGCCATGAACCGCTTGACCTTGATCATTCTCTTGTAGCCAGCGGTGTCGACTCGCTTCCCAAGATCCTTAATCAGCCTCTTGTCCTCCCGGGACGGAGGCGCCACGTCGTCGTAGAAACCGTCGATGAGTATCTTGTTGCCGTTCTCCTTTGACATCGTACCCAACGCGTCGATGAGCCTCCAGACAGGGCTGTCCACCCAGGCCTTGTGGGAACTATGTATCGCGAACTCCTGAGGGCCACGGCCCCAGCGCTTCCCACTGCAGGTCATCTCGAAGTATACAACGCCCTTCACGCCGAGGAAGTGGGAGCACCCTCCGGTGGCCTCCTGGCTGAAGAACGGGAAGTAGCACGCATCGGACCTCGACAGGCGTTTCTTGTCCTTCCTCACGTAGGTGGGCAGGCTCGGGCTGCCGAGTTCCTCCTCACCCTCGGCGACCAAGATCAGGTTCGCTGGAGGCCTGCCCTCGCTCTTGCAGCACGCCTCGACCGAGTTGAGGAACGCAGCCAGCGGTCCCTTGGTGTTGTCCGCCCCTCGGTTCACGATGGACTTGACCTTGCCAGAGGGAAGGTTCATGTCGACGATCTTCGCGCCCATCGCAGGATGTTTCCATCCAGGTTCGTTGAACGGCATGGTGTCGTACATGAAGTAGACGAGGAGCGTCCTGTCGGAGCTACCCTTGCACTCCCCGTAGACGACGGGGTTGCCCTTGGTCTCCACGACCTCGACCTTCTCGCAGCCGACCTCGGAGTACATCTTGCCAACGAGTTCAGCGCATTCCTCGATGCCAAGATCCTCCTGGCTGGAGCTAGGCTGTCTCAACAGGCGCCTGATCCTGGAGATATGTCTGCTCTTGTCCTTGTCGATCCTGTCGAACACTCCAGCTAGCTTATCATCTCGGGCCATGTGAATCGAGTCATCTATGCATCCCCCCAATAAAGAGGTTTTCCGGGGGACGTCTAACCCTGTCCGCGACGGGGCGCTGCCTTTCGACGCTGGACGAACTGAACACAATAGAGATAGGCGTGGGTGAATGGTAGGAAGCTAAGTCAGGAGGCCCTGAGGAGCGGGCAGACACGTGACACAACGCTAAGTGTGTGCCATCGTGGTCGATTTACGCAGTTTATCTCCTGATGCTACCAGGTAGACCGAGACCAGCACAAGGGCTGCGCCGATTGCCGCAACGGGTCTGAGGCTCTCCTCAAGGAGAGACATAGATATCACCAGGGCTGTGACTATCTCCAGCAGCATTATCGTGGCGGAGGAAGTCGCAGATACACCCTCAAGCCCCATGGCCCAGAGGAGTATGGCGACCGATGTGCAGAGCACGCCCAAATAGATAATCGAAACCCAGGCATTCGCCTCTACCGTGAAATCCGCCCCTGCGAAGTAGAGATAGGTCACCGGGATGAGGAGCCATACGGCCGAAGTCACGATCGCTGAGGAGCTCAGCTCCACCGCGGAGTGATGCGCAAGCATCTTCTTGTTGAGGATGATGAAGAACGCCCAGAGCCAACCGCATCCATAGACCATCAGATCGCCTATGAACTCCGACCTGTCGAACGAGAAGCCCCCGTCACCGGTAATGAGGACGACACCTGCGATGCCCGAGGCGATGCCGAACGCTTTTTTCCAGCCTATCCGCTCAGAGAAAACGAAATACGATATTATCGCGACCGCAACGACGTTTATGTCGACCAGCAGGGCGGTCTTGGACGCGGTGGTGTAGTTCAAGCCGACGTACTGGGCGATGAAAGCCGCAGCGTTGACTCCTCCGATGAGCCAGATGATCGGCTTACCCAGGACGGAGAACGAGAATCTCTTCAGCCAGAGCACTATCGAGAGCGTCACGACAGCGGCGACGACGAACCTTAGCCATAGAAAGAACACATCGTTCCCTACGTAGCCTAGGCCCCACTTCACAGCCGGGAAAGATGTGCCCCATATCAGGCTGGCAAACACAGTCAGCATGACCGCCGACGAGTAACCCCTGCGGTCCATCGACGCGGAGAAGGTCTGAATGTATTAGAAACCTACCTAGACGGCTCCTTCGGCAAGCTGATGTGGAACACGCTCCCCTTTCCCACCTGGCTTTCGACCCAGAGACGTCCGCCGTGG
>JAJISI010000031.1 GCA_022848805.1 Thermoplasmatota archaeon | reverse complement strand
CCTGATCATCCACTCAGACTTGATCCTGAGCCTTGTGAGATCCAGAACCATCGGGACGGGGAGCTCCAGGAGCGGCGGCAGTTCCGTCCTGAGCGCACCTGAAGGCGTGAACTGTAACGAGAGCGGTATTCTTCCGATGTCAACGCTCGTCGATATGAACTCGCGGCCGTGGATGCCGTCCCTCGTGGGCCTCACGATCTCGGACATGTCCGTCCACATACCGTCGAAGTGTGGCCCGGAGAACATGCCACAGTACCCCGCACCGAAGACCGGTATCTTGCCCGTCTCGGCCTCCCCCCATATGGTCGATATCCTGAGAGGTGTCCAGACGCCTCTTCCGAGGGAGCAGTACTCCGCCCCATTGGACATCGTGAGCGCACGCTGAGGGCACTCGGCGACGCACCTGAAGCAGTTCTTGCACAGGTGGTTCACGGGGTCGGCCATCTCGCGCGGGTCAGATTCGGAGCGCTTGTGCACGCCGTATATGCACGCCTGCTCGCACCTGCCACAGTTGATGCAGTTGTCTGCGCGTGATATTGTGAACTCAGGTATCCTGGGCGCGCGAGGCTCGACAGTCTTCATCGGGATGTGGTAGCGCTCATACATCTCGGAGCTCACCTCCCCGCTCGTGCCTCGGGGCGCCCACGACGAGTCCGTTCGCGATCAGAGCGTCGTACACCGGAGACCTCTCGGCGAACCGCAGGAAACGCTCGATCTCCTTCGTGTCCTTTCCGAAGGATTTCTCAAGAACGCCCTCGAACTCCTCGAACGCCGGAATGAGCTCCAACTTCGATTGACAAACCTGTTCGCACGCCTTGCACTTCATGCAGAGGAATATCCTGTGGGCGTGCTCCTGGGATATCGGGAAGCCACCGGCCACCGCCTTCGCCGTGATGAGCTTGCCCCTCGCGGTAACCCGTTCGTCCCCGGTAAGCTGGTAGGCGGGGCAGACGCTCACGCATGAACCGCACATGGCGCACTCGTCGGCAATCGCGACTACGCGGTCGCGCCTCTTCGGATCGAACCGCTCCCTAAGCAAACCTGAGAGCATACCCAGCAACGGGAAGGACAGCGTGGGCAGTTTGACGATGACCTCCAGTATCGGCTTCATGACACGAGGGTCGAATATCTTGCCTCCCAGCCCGGCCCAGCGTCCTGAGAGGGCGAAGTACTTGCCCGTGTTCATGATATCCAATGGGTCCAGCTTGGCCTTCAGACGTTCGAGCGACTCGCGCTCGGTCCGGTCCATATGATCGGAGAACGCGTGATTCCATATGCCGATCGAGTAAGGACGAGCACCGGCGTCTATGAGCAGCCGTGCGAGGACGAGCGATTTGAAAGCGTCGACGGTGTAGGCGAACGTGTTCCCCTGGTCGGCGAGGAAGAAGCAGAGCATCAGCGCCTCCCCGTCCGGGAGGTAGTGTATCTCGAACATGGGGTCGAGGCCCATCGCCTTGCACGCGGCAGTCGCACCGTCCATCGCGTCGCCCAACTTCTCCGTGGGCATCAGAACTTCCGCCCCGAGCATACCTGGGCCTTCAGTTCTCATCTTCATCGGGAAGAACCGCTCGTTCCAGAGATATCTGGCTACATACTCCTTCTGCTCTGATACGCCTAGCTTCTTCAGCAGCTTCGCGAACCGCTCCTCGGACTCCTGGCCCTCGAGGCTCACGACGACCGCGTCGAGCATCTTCAGATGCTCTCCACCGAGCGCGCCCGAGACGAGCCGAATCTTGGACTCGCTCTCGAAAATCACGTGGCCGGGTCCGACATCGCTCGCCAGGACCTTGCCGGCGAACTCGAGCGCCTCCTGCGATGAATCGAATAGCAGTAGGTGCGGCCCGCCGACCCTTGGTATCTCCGCCAAGGCGATGGTGGCGGTGGCGACCACGCCCAGCTGCCCCTCGCTCCCGAAGACTTGCGCGAACCCGGGGTCCGCCTGCGAGAGGCGTCGGACCACTCCGTCCGGGGAGACCAGCTCGAGCGATAACACGTTCGCGCTCAGGTGGCCTTTCGAGTAGCTGTTGATGCCGAGGCCGCCCGTGGCGATCCATCCGCCCACCGTGGAGAACTTGCTGGACGGGCATGTCGGCACGCGCAGCCCGGACTTGGATAGCTCATGGTCGATATCAGCCCAACGGGCCCCTGCCTGAACGGTAATAGTCTTATCGTCTTCGTTCACCTCGAGGATGGCGTCCATCCTGGACATGTCGACGACGATGCCACCCATGACGGGCACCGACCCGCCGAACGGCGACGACCCCGCCCCCCTGGGAACGATGGTCACACCTTCCGACAGGGCGTGTCTGAGGACCGCGGACAGCGCTTCGACCGACAGCGGCTGTACGACCGCGTCCGGATGTGTCCTGAAGGCGAACGTCTTTAGAATCCTGGGAATCTCGGACTGGTCCCTTGAATACAACATCCGCTCCCCGGAAGCGGCAATCACGCGAAGGTTGGAGACACCCAGCCTGACGATGCGTTGGGACACACGGTCCCGGATGCTCTCTTCCTTGGCGCCGAACGGTTCCCGAGTGGAGGGGAGGCCCTTGCCATGAATAGGCCGGCCTACATCTGATGATGTCATATGCCTCCACCTCAGGACGGACTTCTGCCTGAGCTCCCTTCCCAGAGTCGAGAGCAAGCACCATGAGAAGGTCGCTCCGCCGAGGAGCAGCAGCCGAAACAAACGCATGTGTCGTTGCTCACTAGTGTCTTGCTCCCAAGGACAAAAACGCCGTACGCAGGGACCGTATTTATCCCTTTCTGACGGCAACCCGCCAATTGCCCGGATTGGCCCCTATCGGGTGGCCGGATGTCGACATTCTGACGGCCCGACCGTTCGTTCGTGCAAGGTGCAACTCGAGCGATAGTATATATACGACCTCCGCCAACTCAGTCCTGGACACGCGTTGTGTGCCTAGCCAAGCGAGGAAAAAGCCGAACTTCGACCAAGCGGATGTTGATTCTCTTAGCGACAGTTTGATTTTTCGCGCAAAGCACGGCCTCGACGGTGTCCCCAAAGCAAAGGAAGAATTAGCATGGAAGACAAAACAGAAGCGAGCGGCACAGAAGAGCAGAGCGTAGAAGCCAAGATCAAGGATCTCACCCCGAGTTCGAAGAGGGTGGACGTCTTGGCCAAGTGCCTCGAAGTAAGCGACCCGAAGGAGATCCCCGGCAGGTTCGGGGGTTCGAGAAAGGTGGCGGAAGCCACAATAGCCGATGAGACCGGAGCGATCGTTCTGTCCCTCTGGGACGACCAGATCGGCTCCGTGAGCAAGGAGGACGTTCTTCAGATCAAGAACGGCTATGTCTCCCTGGTAAGGGGGCACATGCGCCTGAACGTCGGCAAGTACGGCACGCTCGACAAGGGCGATAGCGTCGAGACCGTCGCGACCGAGCTCAACGTGAGCGACAAGGAGTACGAGCAGCCCCCGAGGAGACAGAGCGGCGGTGGCGGTGGCGGCGGATGGTCCAGGGACCGCGACTCCGGCGGCGGCGGATACGACGGCGGCAGGAAGCGCTTCTGAAGCGCATCGTGCGACAATCCAATAGCCCGCAGTTCGACGACAACGCGTTCGGATTGCGCCAAACCCATTCTCTCGTTTTCATATTCATTGGATCAGTGTACTTTCTCAGCTGAGCCCTTCGACGATGGGGTCGGATTGTCGATAGAAGGACCGGCTATCCTCGCGAAGACGAAGTAGCCCACGATTGTCACAGCGCCGATCGTAGCGATTATCAGCCATATCACCGACGTGTCCACGAGCAGGCCATAAAGAGTCATTCCGAACAGGAATCCCAAGCCAGCGCCGAGTTGCTGGACGAGCCCGGAGAAGCCCATGTACATGCCTCTCTTCACCTCAGGGGCCATGTCGGCTATTATAGCTGAGAGTATCGACATGTATAGGATCTCGCCGATGGTGATGACGACGATACACCCGATTAATGAGTTGAGGTCCGTGGCTAGGAATATGAGCCCGAAGCCGAGCGCCGCAATGAGTTGTCCCACGGCAAGCACCAGCGATCGACGGAACCTGACCACCTGCGAAGTCACCCAGAGCTGCAGGGAGACAATCATGACCGCGCTGAGAGTGAACGTAAGCGCCCACTCGACCAGGCTTACGCCGAGTTCTGTTCTCGCATAGACCGGAAGCACGGACATCCACTGTGCGAAGAAGAACCAGAATATGGCACTTAGGGAACAGAGGAGCAGGAACGGTCTGTCGCGAGCTACCGACATGACCGATCTGAAGGTGATCCTCATGGATTCCAGCTTCTCTGGCCTCGTCTCCCTGATGTATACGAGGTTCAAGAAGAACGCTGCGGCCAATATGAGAGCGCCGAACACGAACAGCACCTTGATGGGGTATATTACGACCAGCACCATCCCCATGACAGGGCCGAAAATAGTGCCGACGTTCCATGCAACCCTCAACGCGCTGAAGGCCCTCGGCCTGTCCACGGATTTTATCACATCGGCGATCATCGCATTGGCAGCGGGCATGTACATCGATCCCACGAACGAATCTGCCATCACGAGTATGAGCAACGTCACGAAATCGTAGGCAAAGAAATACATCAGCATGGTGAGGGACATCAGGCCAAGGCTCGCCAGAAGAACTGGTCTCCTGCCGATCTTGTCCGCTAGCATCCCTCCGAATATCATCGACGGCACGCCGGCGATCATATAGCCCGCTAGAACCACTCCCGCCGTCCATGGTTCCAGCCCCAGATCCTCTATGATATAGATGGCCAGAAATGGGATGATCAAACCGAAGGCCATGTTCTCTATCAGCGCGCTCGCTACGAGTACTCTGAAAACCCGCGGGAACCGCTTCAGATCGTCTAGTACCATCTACCTGCCTCGCCCTCACATGAACGGCTGGGATGCTCTCTTCCCCTATCCGTCCTAGCCCTGCTGGTTTGTCTGAATAAGGTTAATATTACCCTTATGACCTTCCGGGGCTCGGAACGGAAGTATGTCGGTTTGCCAGATAAGCATTCTGTCTGAAAACGATATCGAGCTTGTACACGAGAACACCCTCTACATCCTGGGGGAGATAGGCGTAAAGGTGCTGAGCCGGAAGGCCCTCGACATGCTCGAGAAGGGCGGGGCGTCGGTCGACCCAGATATGATGACGGCGTATCTGCCAGAGTACATGGTCAATGACGCTGTCAAATCCCTCCCTAAGGAAATCCGTCTATGTGCCAGAAACCCTGCCCATGATATGCAGACTCCGAGGAAGGAGCATCCTTACACTGCGACCAACGGCACTGCGGTGTACACCAGGGACATCGACACTGGGGAGAAGCGGATGACGATGGCAAAGGACCTCCTCGAATTCCAGGTCCTGAGCGACGCGATCGATTCGATAGATTATGTGTGGCCTATCGTCACGGCCCATGACGGGCCCGAGGGGGGCCACGGACTAAACGATTTCGTGATCTCGCTGAAAGGCACGACCAAGCATTTCCAGGGAGAGGCGATGTCCGAGAAGGAGGCGAGGGACATGGTCCGCGTCGCCTCCGCCGTCGTCGGAGGCGAGGACGAGCTCGCCAAGAGGCCTATCTTCTCGGTCATCCAATGCCCGATCTGCCCGCTCGAGTTCGAGAAAGGCTCAGTTGAAGCGACGATGGAGTTCGCGAGGGCGGGGATCCCCGTCGTCTCGATGTCCATGGCGCTCTGCGGGCTCACATCACCCGTGACCATCGCGTCCACACTCGCGATAGTCAACGCCGAGAACCTAGCCAGTTTCGTCATCTCGCAGCTTGCGAAGCCCGGAGCGCCCGTTGTGTACAGCTCGGAATCGAGCATCATGAACATGAGGACGGGCGAGATAAAGTACGGCACGATCGAGGAGGCCATCATGGCCGCTGCGACCGGACAGATGGCGAAGCACTACGGAGCCCCGTCGATGCTCAGCGGGTTCGGGGTAGGCCTGTACGGCACGGAGCCGGGGGTCTCATCGAGCGCCGGTGAGATAGCGTTCACCGCGATGACAACGCTCGCGTTGACGGATTTCGCCTCAGGTATAGGAGGGCTCGACCAGGCGAAGGGTGCGGCGCTGGAGCAGGTCGTCATCGACGCTGACATATGGGAATCGATACGCGAGATCAGACGGGATGTGCCCTTCGATGACGACCACTTCCTGACGGACCTCATCGAGGATGTCGGTCATGGCGGGACCTTTCTGAAGGCGCCCCACACTGTCAGGAACATGCGTAAGGAACTGTTCATCCCCTCCCAGGAGAAGGGCGAGTTGTACGACCTCTATCGCTCCACCAGCGACCAGAAGGCCGTGGTTGAGCAGGCGAGGCTGAGGGTCAAGAGCATCCTCGCGGAGCACAAGCCCGAGCCCCTGGACGGGGATGCAGAGAAGGCGATAGACGCGATCATGGCCGAGTACGGACAGTAGCACGGGTGGCTATCACGCACGCTGGCGTGCGATTTTCCTGAATGCTGCGTCCGATATCTCCAGCGATTTTCGTATATCGTCCTTCGAGTGCACAAGCGAGGTGAAGAAGTGCTCATCCGCATGCGGCACGCCGAACAACACGCCCTTGCCGAGCGAGTACATGAACCACTTATGCCATGCATCCCTGTCGACGTCGAACGCATCGCGCCACATGACGACCTCCTTATCGGTGAAGTACATCTGTCCCATCGAGCCGATGGACTCTATCCATGTATCCACCCCGCGGTCCTCTGAGATGTCCCTCAAACCGTCGAACAACGAGTCGCCGATCCTGTCGATCTTCTTGTACGTCCCCGGGCGGGAGAGTATCTTCAGCGTCTCGAGCCCTGCAGCGACGGATACGGGATGGCCGTTGTATGTGCCGCCGTGGTAGACGTTCCCTTCATCGTCCGGGATGATCTCGCTCATGATGCTCTTCTTGCCGCCGAACGCCGCGAGCTGGTATCCTCCGCCGGCTATCTTGGCGATCGAAGTGAGGTCCGGTTTCACGCCGAACTTCTCCTGCGCTCCACCGAGTGCGACCCTGAAACCCGTGAGCACCTCGTCGAAGATGAGCACTATGCCCAGCTCCTTGGTGAGCTTCCTAAGCTTCTTCAGGTAGTTGTCCCTCGGAATGAAGCATCCGCCTCCGGCTTGAATCGGTTCGATTATGAGCGCCGCGAGATCGTCCGCATTCTTCGTGATGACCTCCTCCGTGACGCCCCAGTCGTTGAACGGATACATCACGACCAGGTCTGAGACGGCCTTCGGTATGCCCGTGCCGAAGGGAACCGATGGCTGCTTCGCCTTGTCCTTCAGCATGTCCTCAGGTATGTCCACACCCTGAAGGGCGTAGTCGTGCCCTCCGTGGTAAGCCCCCTCCGCCTTGGCGATCTTGTCCTTTCCGGTGTACGACCTCGCGACCCGGAGCGGATGCATCGTAGCCTCGGTCCCAGAGTTGGCGACCCGCACCATCTCCATCGATGGCATGGCTTTCTGCAGCACCTCGATGTACTCCAAGGCGATGTCCGGCGAGACGCCGTACATGGTCCCCTTGTCGACCTGCGCGTGTACGGCTTTGACTATCCGCGGATGGTTGTGCCCGAGTATCATGGGACCGTATCCCAGCGCGAAATCGGTGATCTTGTTGCCGTCGAGGTCGTAGATGTACGGACCTTGCGCCCTCTTGGCGACGAACGGATACGGCTCGAAGAACCGTACGTTGCTCTCGACGCCCGCAGGAAGTACCTTCTTCGCCTTCATGAAGTGCGCTTTCGATCTCTTAGTCCGGGACACATACTCCTTCTCACAACTTGCCGTCGCTGCCATGACGCAACTACCTCTCAACTCTCAGAGAGACCACGCTGGAAAGCCCAACACCACATGGCAGAACCAACAAGCATTGATCCACACAGACAATGCCATAGCTCCGGGCAGTCCTCTGATTGGGCCGATGATTGCTGCCAATGTAGAAATAGCTTGGTCGAACGGATTATGTACCCGTCTCATCGCTGCGGCTCGATTACCACCTTGATAGAATCCTGCGCCTTGGCGACGAGCTCGAACCCTTTCCCGGCGTCCGCGAGGCCGAACCTGTGCGTAATCATGTCGCGGACCTTGACCCTGCCAGACCGCAACAGCTCGATGGTGTCTGCGATGTCCTCGGGGCTGCCGGCGTAGGTGGTCGTTATCGTCACCTCGTCCTTCCACAGATCTCCGATCGGTATGCAGACCTCGGTTCCTGGCATTGGAGGTGCGAACATCAGAATGGTGCCCCCGCGGTCGACGCAATCGAACGCCTGGAGCATCGCCTGCTCCGCTCCTGTAGAGACGATTACGAAGTCCGCCTTGCGACCATCGTTCGCCTCGGCTACGAGTGCGGGAACGGCCTCGGACGCTTCGATGACGGCGTCGGCTCCGAACCGCTTCGCGGCATCAAGCCTGTACTGAGACACGTCGGTCGCGATGACCCGTCCGGCATCCATCGCCTTCGCGAGCTTGATATTCATCAGGCCAGCTATCCCGCTCCCGAGCACCAGCACGGTCTTCCCGGGGAAGAACCTCATCAGCTTGAACCCGCGGACGACGCACGCCATCGGCTCGATGAACACGCCGTCTTCATATGTGAGCTCCTCTGGAAGGACGAACACGCCATGTTTCAGGTTGATCGCTGGAACGCGTATGTGCTCCGAGAATCCGCCTGGGAAGTAATTGGTGCTCCGGAGTGTGTCGCACGTGGAATGATGTCCGCTCATGCAGTATCTGCACTTCATGCACGGCACGTGATGGGACACGAAGACACGATCTCCGACTTTGTACTCCTCGACGCCCTCTCCGACCGCTTCGATGTCCCCAGCGATCTCGTGGCCGAGCACGAGAGGCGCCCGTTTGATCCTGTACCACTCCATGACGTCGCTGCCGCATATGCCGCTCGAAACAACTTTGACCAGGAGCTCGCCGGGGCCAGCCTCGGGCTTCGGCATCTCCTCGAGCCGCACATCGCGGTTGTTGTAATACATCGCCACGCGCATGGGTTGAGCGCTCCTGACACAGTCCCTACTTCTTCTTCGCGAGCTTCTTGAAGAGGTCGTACGCCTCCTTCACGGTGGCGTCCTCGTGCACTATCTTCCTGACAGCCTTGATCATCGGGACAGGGTGTTCGGACTGCCAAATGTTCCTGCCCATGTCCACGCCGATGGCGCCCTTCGATATCGAGTTGTATGTCAGCTGGAGCGCCTGCTTCTCCGTCATCTTCGGCCCGCCCGCGACCACTATCGGTGCCGGGCAGCCTTCGACGACCTTCTCGAAGTTGTCGCAGTAATATGTCTTGACGATGTGCGCGCCTAGCTCCGCGGCTATCCTGCAGCTAAGCGCGAGGAACCGTGCGTCCCGCTTGCCCAGCTCCTTGCCGACCGCCGTGACCGCGAGTACTGGCATGCCGTGTCTCTCGCCGTTGTCCACTAGCTCCGCGAGGCTGAGCAGCGTCTGCCGCTCGTACTTGCTACCCACGAAGATCGATAACGCTATGCCGGACGCGTTCAGGCGCAGGGCCTCTTCTATGCAAGTGATGATTCCCTCGTTGGCGAGGTCCTCTCCGACGATGCTCGTACCGCCAGATACCCTCAGGACGACCGAGTTGAACAGGCTCGGGTCGACGGACGTGCGCAGAACGCCTCTGGTGAGCATGATCGAATCTGCATAAGGCGCCAGAGGCGAGATGGTCTTCTTCGGGTTCTCCAGGCTCGATGTCGGCCCCAGGAAGTAGCCGTGGTCGACGGCGAGCATGACCGAGCGGTTGGTATCCGGCTTGATTATCTTGGAAATCCTATTCTTCAAACCCCAATCCATTTCACAACACCCCCGAGACAGTCACATCCCGACAGTTCAGCGTGTTGAGAAAGGAGGTAGCGTATTTATAGCTTGTCGGATGGGGTGCTGGCTATCTGCCATCGAAACCTTATAGACATGGGTGCGCTTACCGCAGGTCGGAAGTGAGTAGACTTGCACGAGAAGGTCCACACACGCCTCAAAAGGATCGACGGATACAAGTTCGAGATAGACTTCGGCGAGTGGGACGGGAAGATCTCGATGGACGAGCCCGAGCCGCTCGGGGACGGTACCGCCCCGAACGCGGCGATGATGCTGTCGTCCGCCGTGGGGCATTGCCTCTGTGCTAGCCTACTGTTCTGCGTGGGCAAGGCAAGGGGCGAGGCCGAGAACCTTTCGGCCGATGTAGAAACCAGGCTAGTCAAGAACGAGCGCGGTAGGTGGCGTATTGAAGGAATTAAGGTAATCGTCAAGCTGCAAATGGACGATGAGAATCAGAAAAAGACAGACCGATGCAAGGAGCTCTTCGAAGATTTCTGCATCGTGACGGGGAGCATACGGCAGGGCATCAAGGTCGACGTCGACCTAGACATATCCGGGCCCACATGAATTGGAGGGTTGCTCTTGGCGAAGGTGAGATGCAGGGATGAGAACGAGCTTCTGAACAAGGTGCTCGAGGTGCTCTCGAGCCTCAAAGGGGTACGGAAGGCGTTCTATCTCGACGAGCAGCCGAGGCGACAGCTGGAGAGGATAGAGGAGGACAAGTCCGCATCCCTCGGTCCGCTGACGGTCCACAACGACGGAGCGCTGGAATGCCTCCGCAGGAAACACGTGGCATGCATAGTCAAGGACGCGACGTTCAGACCCCCTCCCGCTCCAACGGTGGTTCTCATCGACGAGAACGGGAAGATCATCGGGAGGGAGCTGATAGGCGGGGAGAAGCCGAAGGCGGCCCAGGGTCAGAAGCTGATGTACCTCGGCAAGGACTTCGTCATATTCTACGACGGTGGCAAGAGCACGAAGACGAGGTTCGTGCTGCCTCCGATAGCGTTCGAGGAGGTCGAGCGGATCGAGGGAACGGCCAACGTCTGCTCGTCCAGCCCCTCGACGGACGGCGACTTCTTCGTCAGAAAGGCGGCGAACCTGCCCGACGACCC
>JAJISI010000030.1 GCA_022848805.1 Thermoplasmatota archaeon | reverse complement strand
CAGAAGAACTGAAGATCGACAAAGGCGCGGTTCATAGGCACCTCAAGAAGATGGAGGAGGGCGGCCTAGTCAAGCGATTCGAGGACCATGGTTTCGTTTACTACGGCCTGACGTGGAAGGCTAGGAATCTGATCGTGCCGAACGAGAACACGCGGATCGTCATAGTGCTCTCGTCGATATGGATACTTGCCTTGGTCGTGGTGCTATTCGCCGCGGCAGGCCTGATGTCCGAGGGCGGGAACGACACGCTCAGAGACCTGATACCAGACTTCGACGGCGCCGGAGACGAGCCAAGCAAGGGTTATGAGTCTCCGTCCGAATCCAGTTCGAACGCATGGATTATGCCCTCGCTCACGCTCTGTATCGTCATCGTCGCGTTGGTCGTTATAGTTTCCAGAACTCTGTGGAAGCCGAAACAGAAGTGTCCAGGCGAGAGCGGGGGCGTCGAGGTATCTGACGGCGACCCAAACGAGGACTGACCGCGCTCGAGCCATTCCGAAAACGTTATTATCTCACTTAGGTGTTGACGATGTCGGTTGGGCCATGGAACTCTTGAGACTCGTCAAGGATGAGCTGTCGGGGTCGACTGCGAAGTCATATGTCGCTGGATTGACTAAGTTTCACAGGATTCAGGGGTCGCCTATGATGCTCTCGGCCGCAGAGCATGTCAAAGACGAGCTTGCGCGCGTCGGTGTCGACGATGTCACGATCGAGCAGTTTCCAGCCGACGGTCGTAGCAAGTTCTGGACATACACGTCCGTCATGGGATGGAGCGTGAAGAGCGCTGAACTCCGATTGATGGAGCCTGAGGAACGCCTCCTCGCGAGGTTCGACGACATCCCCCAATCTCTTCACACGTATAGCAGAGACACGCCGAAGGGCGGGGTGACGGCCGAGCTCGTCGATGTCGGCAAAGGGCTTTCCGACAAGGACTACGCTGGAAAGAGGGTGAAGGGCAGGCTAGTGCTCACCACAGGCCAGGCCAAGCGGGTTCACACGGAGGCGGTCGTCAAGCGCGGAGCGGCGGGTGTGATCACGGACGCCCTCTCGTATGAGTTCCCGAAGGTACGCGAGAGCGTAGACATCCCTGACGCCCACTCATATCAGGGCATCTGGCCCGACGCTCGGGACGCTGGGAATGTCAAGTTCGGATTCTCCCTGAGCAGGCGGCAGGGAAATGGTCTCAGGAAGCATTTGGAGGGCGGAAAGAAGGTCAGACTTCACGCTCGCGTGGATGCCGATTTGTCCCCGGGCAAGTACTGTGTGGTGAGCGCGACCATCCCCGGCTCGTCGCAGCCGGAGGATGAGATATTCCTCGTAGCGCATCTCTGTCACCCGAAGCCGAGCGCAAACGATAACGCCTCCGGGAGCGGCCTGCTGCTCGAGATCGCAAGGACCATCACGTCTCTGATAAGATCGGGAAAGATTGAAAGGCCGAAGCGCACGATTCGATTCCTGTGGGTCCCTGAGACCGTTGGCACGGTGGCATTCCTATCCAAACATTCGGAGCTTCACGGGCGGTTCGTGGCAGGCATCAATCTAGACATGGTCGGGGAAGACCAGGAATTGTGCAGGTCCACGCTATGCATGGATTGCACGCCGGATTCCCTCCCCTCCTACCTCAACGATTTCGTGTATTCCATGATCGAGTCGGCGAACGCCGATTGCGACAACATGGTCAAGCTCGGCATGGTCAGCACGTACAGGTATGCACGGATTTCCTTCACAGGCGGTAGCGACCACACCGAGTTCAACGAAGCGACTGTCGGCGTTCCGTGCGTCGGCCTGACACAGTGGCCGGACCTCTTCTATCACACAAGCATGGACACCATCGACAAGGTGAGCGAGGATAGCCTCCGCAGGGTTGGCTTGGCAGTTACCACATCTGTACTGACTCTCGCAAGCGCCGATGCGGGAACGGTTCACAGAATCGTGGGCATGACCTGTTCGGAGGGGATGAAGAGAATATCGGATGCGGTCGGGGTGGCTGCGAGGGAGATGACCGATCTGGGGGGCAAGCCGGCTGAGAAGCGGAAACGGGCCGATCACCACAGGATGAGACTTACGCACATAGTCGAAAGGGAGATTAGGGTCGTCCGGTCGGTCGCGAGGCTGGACGGAGAGGCTGGCACGGACGAGTTCGTCGAGAGTCAGGTCACGGCCGTCGCAGAGCACGGCTCCAGGGAACAGTCCAGGCTGACCGAGATCATCAACATGTCCTGCGGTTCTGGTTCGACGAACCGGGCGAAGAAGAAGGGCGAGTCGGTGGTCAGAGGTCAGGCAGGAAAGGTCGTCCCGAGGAGGCGGTTCAAGGGCACCATGGACATCGACCTCCTGATCAGGGAGCTCGGAGAGAAAGGGTATGAATGGTACAGAGAGATGGACAAGAAAGATCCATCGTTCTCGAAGAAGATGTATGAGGTCATCAACTTGATGGATGGGAAGCGGTGCCTGAACGATATCACCGACTTCGTCTCCGCGGAGTACGGACCTACTAATCACGGTGACGTTCTGAGGTTCGTCGAAGACCTGAAGAAGATTCGCCTGGTGTCGTTTCGGGCTGACTGAGTCGCCGCCTCGACCTCGCTCTGTCAAGTCCCGTGCCACTTCCCTCACCTCAGCACGGGTGAGCGTCTACCGAATCCAGGCTTTATGGATTTCCTCTGTTGCTCGATTGCTCTGCGGAAGTCTCAATCCGAGTGTAGTCTCCCACCGACCGCCCAGTTGGTCTTGGGCACTTCGTTTATTATGACTTCGATGACATTTCTAGGAACCCCCTCGCCTTCGAACACCTTCGTAATGCCTTCAGCTATGTTCCGTTTCGCGTTCTCATCTCTCCCTGGCCACATGTTCACAATCACAACCGGCATGTTCTCGCCTCTCTAGCATTCGATAACAAGTCCAAAGGCATAAACGCTCGTGTAGGCCGTGTTTGCGGCGTGGAGTTATACATATAGTGCCTATGCAATCCACAAACATCTTGGCGCGGAGCCAACTGACGATCTGATGAATGGTGAATGGGGATGTCGGTAACGGTTGATGATGTCAGTCAGCAGACGCCGGTGAGGGAACCCGTTCATGAAGATAGACCGCCAGGCGTCGGCTCGTATCTCTTCTCAGCAAGGGACCTCACAGTAAGCTTCGGACCTGTGATAGCACTTGACGGATTCTCCGTTAACATCCCACGGGGAATCGTCGGCCTCCTTGGACCGAACGGTGCAGGCAAGAGCACCTTCATCAAGGCATCACTGGGCCTGGTCACCCCGAAGAAAGGCGCGATATTCGTCGGCGGCTTGGACTCCAGAACCCAGAGCCTTCAGATAAGGGACGGCGTGGGCTACATGCCCGAGCACGATTGCCTCGTGCCGTCGATGAACGCGGTGGAGCTCGTCTCGTACTTCGCGCTGATCTCCGGAATGATGACCCGCGATTCCATGCAGCGCAGCCATGAGGTCCTCGACTTCGTGGGGATCGGCGAGGAGAGGTACCGGCAGATTAAGTCGTATTCAACCGGGATGAAGCAGAAGGTCAAGCTAGCGCAGGCGATCGTCCATGACCCTCCGTTGCTATTCCTCGACGAGCCTACGAGTGGGATGGACCCTCAGGGAAGGGAGGAGATGCTCGAGCTCGTGAGGATGATTGGCTCCTCCGATAAGACCGTGCTCGTGTCATCTCACATACTGCAGGAAGTCGAGCGCCTCTGCGACTACGTCGTCATAATCAGCAACGGGAAACTCGTTCAGGAAGGAGAGACCAAGACCCTCGTGGCCGGGGAGGAGGGCGTGCAGAGACTGACCGTACGAGGGGACGAGGGAAGCCTGACGCGCTTTGTCCGAATGCTCGGTGAGACGTGCGAGGTAATGGAGGCGAAGGAAGAGGGCGGCAAGCAGATGGCGCTGCTCATCCGTGGATGCAGAGATGGCAGACTGGTTTTCGGTCTGGCCCGCGAGAGCGGCGTACAGATTCGGAGATACCAACCTGAGAGGCTCGACCTCGAAGAGGTGTTCCTCAGATCGTTCAGAGGAGGCGATAAGGATGGGGATTAACCCTATCCAGTATCGTCCCTGGAAGGGCGAGAGAACCGCCCTGAACCTCAGGGTCTACGTGATACTGAAGAGCATCTTCAGGCACGGGCTGAAATCGACAGGCGTGAAGATCCTGCTGATAGCCGCCTTCCTTATCGTGTATGCGTTCCAGTTCGTGGCTGCGCTGCTCTTCGGCCATGAGACGCTCGATGCCGGGGAGATGAGCTCGAACTTCAATGCCGTTGGGTTGGCATTGTTCGCCATGCTTCTGACTGCAGTTATCACGTCCGACTTGATATCTGAGGACCTGTCGAGCAAGTCCTTCGTGCTATACTTCTCCAGAGCGATCAAGACGAGGGATTATCTTGTGGGCAAAGCTGGAGGAGCGATTCTCATCATGAGCCTCTTATGCTTCTTACCACCAGTCCTCCTAGCCGTCGTGTCGATCCTCACTCAGAGCGGCAGCGACTACTGGTCAAGCATCAAAGTCCTCGGCAGTACGGTGGTAGCAGGCGCGTTCGTCACCGTGTTCTTCGTGCCTTACGGTCTCATGCTATCCTCGCTCACGAAGAGGAGGAGCTACGCGGCCGTAGGCACGTTCATGTCCTTCTTCGTTCTGACGATCATCTCCGGGGCGTTCTCCGAGTTCGATCGCGCATGGAGAGTGATAAGTCCGGCCGAATCACTATCGTACGCCGTCGATTGGATATACGGGCAGAGCCTTCCCAGCTACATCAGCGAGGGCGCACTCTTCGCCTTCTTGGCGTCGTTCATTATCGTCCCTGCGTCGGTCCTCTACTGGAGGGTACAGAGACAGGCGGTGGGCAAATGACGATGCAGGAGAGGGGGACCGAGAACTTGATCGTCGCGGAATCCCTCAGCAAATGGTACGGCGAGGTTATCGGGCTCAACAACTTCAACCTCGAGATCAAGCCCGGGATAACGGGTATCGTGGGTCCTAACGGGTCCGGCAAGAGTACGCTCTTCAAACTCGTCCTGGGCCTGATAAAGTCCAATGCGGGAGATATCACAGTCTTCGGCAAGAAGCCCTGGCGGAACTCTGAGCTGCACTCGTCGATAGGCTTCTGCCCTGATTACGAATCGCTGCCCGTTGACTCGACGGGGCGGGAGTATATGTCTCTCGTCGGCCACCTTCATGCGATGAGCGGTGCCGTGCTTTCGGAGCGCATAGACGAGCTATCGGAGTTGGTCGGCATGACCGATGCGCTCGACCGAAAGACCGGAGGATACAGCAAGGGCATGAAGCAGAGGATGAAGATCGCCGGAGCTATGGTACACGATCCGGAGCTGTTGATACTCGACGAACCGCTTAGCGGGACTGACCCGCTGGTGCGGAAGGACCTGATAGACCTGACTAAACGGCTGAACAAGGAGCACGGGCACAGCGTAATCGTAAGCTCGCACGTGCTCTTCGAGATAGAGCGTATGACGCACGATGTCGCTCTGATCTACAAAGGAAGGGCGGTGGCATCCGGAGATATCTCGGAGATAAGGGACCTCATCGACAAGCATCCACACAATATCATCATCGAGGGCGAAGGGATGGTCGCGCTCGCCAAGGCGCTTCTCGACGAAGAGTACACCGTGTCTGTCGCGTTCAACGAGGGCAAGGACAGCATAACCGTTCAGGTATCCCACCCCGACGATTTCTTCAGCGGTCTTCCGACGCTGATGGACGTGACAGGGAGCTCGGTCAATAGCATGTACAGCCTGGACGACAACCTGGAAGCCATCTTCAAATATCTGGTGGGGCGGTAGGAATGGATCTCAAGAGAACTGCAGCAGGCATTGTCGCGTTGACGCTCCACTCGACCAAGAAGCTACTGCTCAGCAGGAAGGTGGTCATCACATTCCTCGTCGCGGCCTTTGTGGCTCTAGTGATGGGGTATGCGGGGACTCAGGAGTTCGACCCGCTCGAGGCCGTGACGGACCTGATGGACCGGCTGATTCTGTTCTTCTTCATGCCCGTGATGGCGATGATCTTTGGCTCATCCCTGATCCGGGACGAGATAGACGACATGAGCATAACGCACGTGGCGACGGCACCGCTGGATCGCGTGTACTCGTATATCGGATACTACCTCCCACTCGTGATAACCGTGATGGTCTCCGTGATAGTGATAGCCACCGCGGGATTCCTGGCATTCTTCGCGCAGCATGATATCGGTGCGGAGGCCGTGGAGATTTACTGCGAGTTCACGATTCTGATAGTTCTCGGGTCGATCGTGTACTCGTCCCTGTTCCTCGCTATCAGCGTGTTTTTCAAGAAGCCGGTCTTCTTCGGCCTCTTCTATGCGTTCGTCTGGGAAGGCATGATAGGCTCGCTCCCCGGTGTCATACAGAAGGTCAGCGTCAAGCACTATCTGAGGAGTATGGGATCTGAGTGGATCGACTACGGCGACATGAGTGGATTCGAGGAGGCAACCGGGCTCGGCGACTCCGTCATCGTGTTGGCGTTGCTGACGGCGGCTTTCCTCGTAATAGGAGCCTACCTGTTCCGAAACAAAGAGCTCTGCTAGAGAACGTTGAGAGCGGTTATCAGCTCGTTCTGCAATCGTTTCCTCGCGCGCGCGCACGCGCGCGCGTGACTATATATACCAATATTAGGCGGTTAACAGTGGCGTTCGGAGGATAAGGATCGCAACTCGAAACCTATGCCTGGAGCGACAGTATATCCGCAAGGGGGTTTTCGATGGTTTCTCCCGTCGCTACCTCGAGGGTCATGTCTCTGGTATCTCCCTTGTTGATGTGGATCTTCAGTGGGCCTAGGACCGTGATAGTCGATTCCATAGATCCGAGTATCCCGCAGAGTGTTGCATGGCTACCCTCGATCACGACGTTCGGCTCAGGAAGCGCCCCTCTGCTTACGGACACATTGTTTGCCTCGTCGACGAATATCGATGTCGTCTCGATGTCGCTTCTCAGAATGACAGTGAGAGGGAGTCCGAGGGACCGAAGAAACAGACGCCTTCCCTTACTGAACATAGTCTTCAGGGCCTCGACATCGACTGGCACGGTTTCAGACGGCGCATCATCGTTTGAGTCCTTTGGCACGGGTTCCATGTCACCCCCTCATTCTCATTTCGAACGCTTCTAACTTTCGTTCTTCATCCCAAGCATCTTGGGCATACTCCGCTATCAGCAAGTAAGATTAGCCTAGCCGTACATATGGCCGGATGCTTAGGAGGTGGAAGGGTGAAGCTCGAGATACTTACGGAGGATGAGATTGCGCGAATCGACAAGACTTCAATCGACATCCTCACCAAAACGGGAGTGTCTATATTTGAGAGGCAGAGCAGAGATATGTTGAGGCGCGAGGGAGCGCAGGTAGACGATGCGAGCGCAAGGGTGAGGATGCATGAGAGAATCGAGGACACGCATCGGAATTCGTCGCCCCCCTTTTAAGGCCGTTTCGTCCACATCGTCAGAGGGCGTTTCATCTGTAAACCGCACAAAGAAATACTCAGCCCGCAGGTAGTAAAGGCACCTCGAATCGGTGGTTCGAGGGGGGAGGAAGAAATTGAGGAAGTATCTGATATCTGCAGGAATCATAGCTGCTGTGCTCGTGTGCGCGCCGATAGCCTCCGCGGGAGGTCCGAACGGAGGATGGGGGAAGGGGCTGCTGTCTGAAACTCTACTGTTGTACGAGGGTTCTGCTGAGGTCGCCGACGGGTATCTGTATTGGATCCCGGACTCGGCGGATTTCACCTACGACTTCCACGGATACAATCTGGACGATGGTACTGTCTACTATTTGATCTGCTTTGAGGGAGCGGGAGACGAGGAACCTGAGGTGTTCACTGTAATCGGCTCTGCGTCCGTTGATATGTGTCTCGAGGATGCGTCCGGAGTGCACATCAAGGGCGTGATGGACTGGCCGATGATGGACGACGCGACGGTCTGCCTTGTCCCGGGCTCATGGCAAGAGCTCGAAGGCTCGGACCCATGGACCCCAGACGACTATCTGATCTCTTCAGAAACCGTGGACTTGGATTGACGTTGTTCAAGGCTCGGTTCCCCGATGAAGGTCGATTGCGAGCCGAAACCTCTTCTTCTTTCATTTCTCGCCTGCGCGCAGGGAGCTCCGAAGTGTCCGTTTGCTTATATAGTCAGTAGACCAAAAATGTAAAAGGGGATGAGGGCATTCCACCGTCTCGAGTCTTAGGGGGGTGAGTGTATACAACGATGTATGATATCGAAGGTTCTAATCAGCGTCTCTGTGTCCGCCGTGTTCGTCCTGTCTCTGTTTGCGGGCATGACGACGGGGAAGACGGAGAGTGTACCCGCGGAGAGTGTGAATGATGATACAAGGCAGGTCGCCGAGTGGTCCGTGCTCGTGTACCTTGTCGCGGACAACGACCTTGACCCGTACACCGAGGAGGATTTCCAGGAGCTCAAGGACGGTGGCTCAAGCGACTCCGTGAACGTGTTGATATTGGTCGACAGGCTGTATGAGCCCGCATACCTGTACTGTATCGAGGACAACGATATGGTAGAGCTCGAAAGCTTGGGCGAAGTCAACATGGGCGACCCGGCCACTCTGACCTGGTTCGTCGAGTACAGCGACACCAACTTCCCAGCGGAACACATGTTACTGTACTTCTGGGACCACGGAACGCCAACAGGCGGCGTAGGTGTGGACACGACGATGGAAGGCAGCGAACCAGGGAGCGACTGGGATTGGCTGTCGCACCACGAGATGATAGCCGCCCTCGAAGACTACCACGTCGACATCATCGCCTGCGATGAATGCTCGATTGGCCAGATGGAGACCCTTTACGAGTACGCTGCCAAGGGGCTGAGCGTGGACTACGTGGTCGCCAGCGAGAGTTACATCGGATGGCGCGGATTCTCGTATGACAAGGTCAATCAGAGGCTGGTCCTGAATCCGGAGATGGACGCACGCGAGCTGAGCCTGGTGATCGTCGATGAGTTCACGAATCTCTTCAGCGTGGCACCGTTCAAGAGCGAGATTCTGACGACGCAGTCCGTATTCGACATGTCGAAGATCATCCCACTCGGGGATGCAGTATCTGCCATGGCAAACGCCCTGGCGAAGGATATCGACTCCTATAGGGATGTCATCAAGGCCGCGACGCTGGAATCCATCATGCCGTGGGGCGCTCGTCTGGAGAGTTGGATCGACATGCCGACCTTCGTGGAGCAGATCATGGAGAATATGGAGAAGGGCGGCGAGGTCTACAGGTCGTGCGAGGCGGTCATGGACGCTTACGCGGAGGCGATGCTCGGAATGGGCATCACCAAGCACAGCGAGATGTACGGCTACCAGGGCATGGGGATTTTGTTCCCGGCAAGCCATAGCTCGTACACGGTGTCCTATGCGGATTCGGAATGGGGTGGATTCAACATCTACATGACCTTCGAATTCCCGAACATGGGTTGGTGGACGTTCCTGGAGACCTACTGGGGAATGGCATAACCCGTCGACGACGCTGAAACCACTTAAACCGTTTCTATTTTATTCCTTCCTTAGCTTGAGCTCGCCAGTGCGTAGAACTGATTTGGACTCCATCTTGCCTCTAACGCCATCAATGAACTACTCGGGGGTTCGAGTCACTTCCTGTCGCGCTCTATCATTCCCATCAGTAGCATGCACGAGATGAGGATCCGCCTGTCGAACTGTGGCGGGAGACGAGAGCAGTCGACCTCCCATATATCCCCTATGATCTTGAACTGCTGCTTGATCTCCGTGACTTCCCGCCCGTGGAATTCGACCACCATCTTTTCGGGCACGAGCGCTCCACCCGGGACGTACTTCCTCAACAAGCCTCTCCCAGCGCGCTCGGTCACCCTGCCAATCTTCCGCCCATCGACGTCGAGTATGAAATACTCGTCCTTGTAGAAGCCCGAGGTCAGTGCTTGCCTCTGCAGCTTTCCCACGCAGGTGTTCGTCACGGAGTCTATGACGGCGAACGTTCCCCACATGTCCATGATCTGCTCCTGCTGTATCCGGAAGAGCTCCGTCGTCATGCTGTCGTCCGTGAAGACCTTGATGCTCTCCTTGATCTTGAGGATCTTCTGCCTGGAGTATCCGAGGCTCGACCCTTTGGCGTCCTCGATCCGGTATTGGTTTGCTATCGCCACGACCTTCTTCCGGATACGATAGTAGTTCTGGTGCCATATCTCCTGATACGCAGCTCGCGGAGGGCGTCCAGATGCCTGTGCATCCACCCTGGTGCCGCAGTTGCTGCAGAAGGTTCCGCCGTCGACCATATGAGTTCCACAAGATGGACAGTTCACCATTATCTCTACCCACATGTGAATCTCTGAACGGCATATAAGGACTTACGTGAAGGCATCGAGTCCGCTCGGCGTGCTTAACGACTCCCTCTACCCTTGCACGAAGTCCCGCTGTCCAAAGCGAGTGTAGCGCTTCACTATATCGACTATGACCAACGTGGCCGCCATCCCTCCGATTATCCACGCGACGTCGGCGAGGGTAGGAATGGTGATATGGAGAGCCTCCCTCGCGGGGGCGATCGCCAGTATGATTGCTATCAGGATAACTTCCCAGGCGATTGCCAGTAGTAGCCATTTGTGTGGTTTCGCCTTGGTCAACGTGAACTTGAGAGACCGGCAGTTGAGGGCGATCGCCAGCTCGACGAAGACGAATGTGAGGAACAGTCTCGACCTCGCCGATTCGATGCCGTCCGGAAGCGCGCTGACGAACGCCATTATGAGAATCGGCGTCTCGACTAACACTGCCAAGACCAGGAACAACTTCACGTCCTTCGTGAAGACCGATTCGTCCTTCTTGCGCGGAGGGCGCTTCATGAGGTCAGGGTCTGCTGGGCTGAAGCTCAGGGCGATGGCGGGAAGACCGTCCGTTGCTAGGTTGATGTAGAGTATGTGCACCGGAAGCAGCGGAAGTATCTCCTCGCCCTCGTAGCCGGCGAGGCGTAGCACGAACAGCGCGCATATGGAGAGGACCGCGATCTCCACAAGGTTCGCCTGGAGGAGGAACGCGAGGTACTTCTTGATGTTATCATATATCCACCGTCCTTTCTCTATCGCCTTCGTGATCGTCGCGAAGTTGTCGTCTACCAGAACCATCTCCGCGGCTTCCTTGGTGGTATCCGTGCCCCTGATGCCCATCGCGATGCCGATGTCGGCAGTCTTCAACGCCGGTGCGTCGTTCACCC
>JAJISI010000003.1:15902-36906 GCA_022848805.1 Thermoplasmatota archaeon | reverse complement strand
ATGCTCGGCTATGTGCGGTCGAGGAACGTCGGCGAAGCCCTCTCGAAGTGTCCGATCACGAACGATTGGCGACGTTCGTTGTTGACCTCGCACTCGTTCGAGGAGGCCTACAGGGTGTACATCCTGGTGAGGCGGGGAGCGGCAGAAGTGCGAGATGTACCGCCCCCGGCGGGCTTCGAACTTGAGCGCAAGGATTTTCGCGACTGTTCGGACGAAGACGTATCGATGATAGTGGATGTGTTCAATGATTCCTTCAAAGACCACTTCAACTTCGCACCCGAGCGACTGGAACGCTTCATCAACCATCGGGATTGTGGAAATGACCCCGCCGTCCTGACACTCGCGTCGAAGGGGGACGGGATCGCTGGCCTCTGCCTTTCGGATGAGAGCTCGACGTTCAACGAGGAGAAAGGCGAGCGGACTGGTTGGGTGGATATTATCGGCGTGCGCCCGCAGTTCAGGCGCGTCGGTCTCGGGGAGGCGTTGCTCTCGGACGGGATGAGATGGATCCTCGATAGGGGGATGGACACGATCTATCTTGGCGTGTTCGCCAAGAACGAGAAGGCTCTCGGTCTTTACAGGTCCTTCGGATTCACGAATGACACCGAGAGCGTGTGGTACAGGAAGAAACTCCCGAAGGACCCGAACGACACCGTCACCCGATGATCATGTGTGGGCCGGCTCCCTTCGCATGCTTCGAAAACGACCATGAATTCGAGAGCATGGTGGTGTGTTCGGATTTGCGCTCTGATGATGCCTTTTCGGCGTTAACTCCATCCCCTCTTCAGAATGTGGTTTTCTTTATATACCCAGATGCCTCAACTCATCATCGGGAAACCACATATATATATGAAGACGATTGTGGAAGTAATCCTTTCACAAGAAGTGGGGACTCGACACGGAGGGTGAAACAGGCAATGAAGAATAAAGCAGTGTTAGCCGGAGTGGTGATGGCGCTGATGGTTCTATCGGCTTTTGCGGCTCTGCCCGCGAAGACCGTTAGTGCAGCAGCTGCAGATGAGGATGTGCTGTACATCGCTATGCAGCTGGACATGCCGGACTTCAACTACTACAACCTTGGGTCCAACAGCATCTGGAAATCGAATGTGATAGGCATGGGATATGAGGCGCTGTCAACAGCTGACTTCGACCTCAGACCGACCCCGTTGCTGGCTGAAAGCTGGACGTTCAATGAAGCCACTCTCAAAGTCGATATATACTTGAGAGAAGGCGTCCTGTTCCACGACGGCGAGGAGATGAAGGCGGACGATGTCCTCTTCTCGTATCTGATGGCTAGAGATGGTACAACCTATTCCAGCAACCTCATACCTGCCTTCGATGATGACGGCGACAACGTTGTGAGTGAGACAGAACTCAACGATGGCGTCAAGGTGATCTCCGACTACCACCTGGAGATGTACATGGTGGGTGAGGGCTATGGTCAATTTTTCTCGAGCACCCTCGGTATCCCGATCATGCCCAAGCATATCTGGGAGAACTATGTCGACGACGATAACCGCGTCATAGTCGAAGTGAGCGAACAGGAGATGGCGACAGGCACGGGTCCTTGGTACTACGCAGATGGTGTGACGGACTCGTACAGGGTCATGCAGAAGTTCGACGACTACTGGGGTGTTAACTTCACGACCCCCGCAGGTATGCCGGTCTTCCCGAAGGTGGTCGACACTCTGTTCTACAAGATATACACGAGCATTGACACCGCGATACTTGCCCTGCAGGGCGGAGAAGTGGACTACATCGCCTGGGCGGTAACAGCCGGCCGAGTGCCTGCACTCCAGAGCGATCCGAACATCGAACTGGAATACATGTCTGATGCGGGCTACTTCTACATGGCGTTCAACTTGAAGAAAGAGCCGATGAACAACATCTCTTTCAGAAAGGCCGTGTCTCACCTAATCGACAAGGATCAGCTCGTCGACGTGTACATGGGCGGCTTCGGCATGGCGGGCTCGGCGGCGGTCTCACCGTTCTTCGATGAATGGCACAACCCCACCGTGACGACTTACGCATTCAACATCGATGCGGCCAACGACCTCCTGGACGCTGCCGGATATCTGGATGACAACGGAGACGGCTGGAGGGACATGCCTGACGGCACTCTCATGGAGAAGATCACTCTGTTGACCCCACCAGCCGACTACGACCCCATCAGAATCAGGGCGGGACAGATGATCGCCACGAACATGAGAGACGCGGGCATCAACGTCGAGGCGAAGCCGATAGACTTCAACACGCTCGTGGCGAAGTTGTACTCCTTCGATTATCAGATGCTCATAATCGGGTGGGCCTTCTCCGGTTACACGGAGTGCGTCAGCGTCCTCTACGACATATACGGGTCGTCCGCAGCCTCCAACACGTGGGCATTCTGGTCCGACACGAATCCGCACCCAGACTACTCGGACATCGGCGGCGTGAGCACACTTGCCGACGAGAGGACCATGGAGCTGGTTGACGAGTTCACAGTACTCGAGGAGGACGCTAGGGCGAGCTTCGATGTGGCGGAGCAGATCGACCTTGTGAAACGAGGCCAGGCAATCATCGCTGACGCTGTCCCGTGCAACATTCTGTACTACAGGGTGAACGTCGAGGCGCACGGCAATGTCTGGACCAACTGGACTCAGTTCGACGGCACGCTGATGAACACGTTCAACATGTGCACACTTGAGTATTCCGGAGCGGGCAGTGCAACGGGCGGGGGTGTAGTCACCACCAGCCTGAGCGCAGGTCTCACCATCACTGAGAAGGTGAAGTGCGACCAGAGCGTTGACGCATACGTCAAGGCCATCGACAACCTCGGCAACCCCGTCGCTGGAGCAACGGTCGAGGTGAACGTGACCAGTGGAGCGACAGCAACTCCTGTCAGCGGAACGACCGACGCGGACGGCGTCTTCGAATTCTCCGTGGCGGGCGAAGCGGTCGGCGTTTCAGCCGTGAACGTCACAGTGACCAGTGATACGCTAAATGCCACGGACTCGTCGAGCCTCATAGTGACATCGCTCGGAGGCATTGGCGTCGAGGTGATACCAGCGAAGACGGTCCTCGACCCCGCTGAGACCACCGAGGTGTCCGTCAGGGTTACGGATGTCAACGGAGACCCCGTCGAGGGGGCGACTGTGACGATCGATCCGTACCTGCTTGGCTACGGTTCGATTTCGCCGAGCGAGCTGCTTACCAACGCGGCTGGCGAGGGCACGATGACCTACACGGCACCGGCCGAGGACCTGGCAAACCAACACATGCTGGTGACGCTCGCGGCCTCAGTCGAGCACGACAAGTACGCGTTGTCGAACCTGGCCTCTAGCGTGATAGTGGTGTACAACGACGTCGCGCCTGACTGGTACGTGACAGCGATCGAGTCGGTCACGACGACCGCTCTCAGCGATTCATCGCCGACGACGACAATCGAAGTGTTGGCGACGGATGCGGCTGGAAACCCGCTGGACAGCGAAGAGCTGGACGTGACGTACAGCGCCGACATTGTGGTGAGCCCGGTCCCGACGGTAACGACCGATGGGAGCGGACTTGCGAGCTTCGATGTCACCATCGACAACACAATCGACACCGACACCGCCTTGAGAGTCACGATCGGCAAGGGCGGTGTGGCCAACACGATTGTTGACACCGTGACGCTGACGTACTCGGAAGCGGGCGATCTGACGGACATGTACGGTGGATACGTCCAGTATGCGACGACGAAGTTCGTGGACGCCCTCGACACTTTCGATGTGGACTTCTACGTCTTCGACAGCCAAGGGACTCCGGCGAACGTCTCGGCCAGCGTGGTCGTGGCGGGAACCGCGTACGGTCAGCTGACGGACTGGGACGGTACGGAGTACAACTCCCTGTACGACTACGCCGGCATGATGATACTCACGGAGGGCGACGACCAGAACATAGTGACTTCTGGTTCGTATTCCGCTCCAGAGTACATCGATGACTGGGTGTGGGACTCGGCGGCGGACGACTACGTCCCGTTGAACATCTCGGGCGTCGAAGTCGTCAACGGGACTTATTCCCTAACCCTCGTGGGAGAGGATCTCGTGCATGTCGACCTCGGCATTGACTTGTTCCTGGTACCGAACAGCACGGCGGACTTCAACTTCGTCTCGTGGAACCACGAAATATACGGCGAGACGACCTTGTCGAGCGAGTACGGATACGCCAGGGCGTACGGCCTCACGACTGTCAGATACGACATCGCGAAGCCAGTCCTCGAAGCGAAATCTGCGGAGTTCGACGTGACGGCCGTGACCGTGACCGCGTACGACGAGGACAACGCCCTCGTGGAGGGCGCTGAGGTGTCCTTGTACCCGGCGGGCGACTACGGCGTGACCACGGAGAACAGCACGACGGACGCTACTGGAAAGGCCATCTTCGAGATTACCGCGGCCGCGGAGAACCCGTATACCGAGGAGTTCGAAGACGTGACATGGGAGACCAACCCCGACATGTATGTGGTTGCGGAAGTGAGCGGCGCGATGAACATCTTCAGCCAAACGCAGCTCGTCGTAGAGACCATGAGAGACTCTGTCTTCTTCGAGCTGGAGCCGATGCTCGAGGTCTACAGGATAGGGGATCAGCTGCACATCACGGCGACGGTCGTTGACGATACGGGTGAGCCGTACCCTGATTTGCCCGTCACCATAGCGACCGGCGCGGGCACAGTGGTGACTCCGACGGTCCTGACGGATGGCGATGGCATAGCGACGATGGTCGTGGACACATCGAACATAGAGGATGCGCCCGCGGCACTGGTCGCGATCTCGCTGGCGACAGGTGGAGCACCTGAAGGCACAACGGCGAAGATGATGGTAGCCATGGAGAACAGCGGTCCGGAAATCGGAATCACATCTCCGGCAACCGACGGAGAGGTCGTGGGTCCGGATGCGACTGTCACGGCAGCGGTTTACGACAACAACGGCATCGCAACGGTCACCCTGAAGGTGGATGAGGAGGATTCCGTTAACGTGAACTTGACTGCTGGATCCGTCGCAGCTGCCATATCAGAAGTACTCGAAGACGTCGGTGATGGCGAACACACCGTGACAATCGTCGCGACCGACTCGCTCGGAATCTCCAGCGAGGAAGAGGTGACTTTCACGGTGGTTAAAGCGGTCTCGAGCACGCTGGCGTGGGTAGTCGCTGCGCTCGGATGGATCATCGCAGTAGTCGCTCTGATACTGGTCGTGAAGTACAAACCGAAGAAGGAGATAGAGACCGGACTGGTGGAAGCTCCTGAAGACGAGCCCGTCCTTGAGCCGGAGCGGCTGGAAGAAGAGAAGACGGAATAGACGTCCTTCGAGGCGGAAACCCCTTCAGAAAACCTTTTCACGATTTTCATTCCTAGGCTCTGCGGATGGCCCCACGCAGCACTCGATGGACACGCTTTCGAATTATGGACGACGCGGATTTCGTCTAAACCTTTAATACAGGTATTCGCGATGATATTGCAGCGCAACGTATTCGTGTCAAGAGGGGCTCCGCGATGGCAGGCATGACGAGATATGTGGCAGTGCGCAGCATACAGACATTTATCACGTTGCTAATCATCCTGACGCTGATTTTCATCATGTTCGAGGCGCTGCCTGCCAAGCCCCAGGACCTGCTCGCCACGACGCCGAACATGCAACCCTCCCAGATAGAGTTCATGATGCATCTCTACGGATACGACCGCCCCGTCCTGGACAGATATGCTATGTACATGGTCAACATGCTGACATTCGATTTCGGGATATCCTTCAGCCAAGCGGAATCCGTTTGGGACATTCTAAAGGAACGGATACCTAGGACGATGCTACTGTTCGGCGGCGCTACGGTACTCGCATACATCATAGGCATATACCTCGGGGCTCTGATCGCATGGCGACGCGGCGGAATCCTCGACGGCAGCTCGGTGGTCATCAGCCTCGTGTTCTACAACATGCCGTCGTTCTGGATTGGCCTGATATTCCTGGTTGTGTTCGCGTCCGAGCTCAACTGGTTCCCGCTCACAGGATGGTATGATCCCACGGACAACCTACCATATCTTCTGAGCATCCTCTGGCATGTGAGTCTGCCTATGATAGTGCTTCTCCTCCTCTCGCTGGCTGGAACCGTCCTGCTCATGAGGACCGCCATGCTCGACGTGATAGGCGAGAACTACATGGTAACGGCCAAGGCAATCGGACTGTCCGAGAGGAAGGTGTTGTTCAAGCATGGCGCTAGGAACGCCATGCTGCCCGTGGTTACTTCGTTCGTCATCGCATTCGTATTCTCGATCGGGGGTGCGGTGGTCCTCGAGAACGTGTTCAGCTTCCCTGGCATGGGAGCACTCTACATCAATTCACTGTACCAACTCGACTTCCCCGTGGCCCAGGCTACGCTTTACATAATAACCTTGATGGTTCTGATCGGCAACTTCGCCGCGGACATGATATATGGATACCTTGACCCGAGGGTGCGGATTTGAAAGAGGAAACCGAGGCGAAAGAACAACAGAAGAGACCCGATGCGAGGGAACTCCAGGAGACCGGCATAAAGACGGCGAGGAGGATCGCGATAGCACTGGCGGGCACGTGGAAGATCTATCGTAGATCGTTGACTGGTTTGACCGGCATGGGCATCGTGTTCGGGTTTCTGATCATCGCCATCACGGCACCTTGGACCGCGCCCTATGATGCGGAGTTCAAGGCGCCCGCGGTTGACACGTTCATAGCGGACTACGCGTTCAGAGACCTACCCCCTGATAGCAACTGGACGGAGGTTCTTGGCCTGACTTCTTCCATCAAGGACAGGCCGCTGGAGAGGGTGATGATCTACTCGGAGGAGGGTACGGTGACCATATATCCCACCTCTTTCGGCATCAGTGAGGAGACGGAGGAGATTGGGATAGAGATCGGAGTCCCATCGACCGAGCAGTTGCCCGCCGAAGCGGACTATCTGGACTACACTCACTTCTATCAATCGTTCTTCTTCGTGCTCAATTCGGACCGTGAAGGAGACAACCAATCGGCAACTTTGTACGAATACACCTATGACTTCCTGTACGTTCGGGAGCACGAGATACCGTTCGTTCCACTGTACCGATCCAACCTGTGGAATGGTTACTCTCCGCTCTATCAGGTCGGCAGGCTTGCCCTTGCATTCGCGGACGATCACAATGTCTGGATGATAAACAAGCGACCGCCAGACATTTCGGAAACGGGTCTGGAGGGAGTCACCTTCACGAACGCCCTGACGATATCTAACGCAACCATCGTGGGCAACCCACTGGTGGTCGACGGAGACTTCGCCAACGGGAGCATGCTCATCGTGCCCACTGACATTGGCTTGAGGGCATATGACCTCAACGTCACGAAATCCCCGCTCACGGGAAAGGTTGAAAACATCACCATAGACGCGCTCAGATGGGAGAGCGACTATTCCGTCGAGGATGAGGCGTTCGAGCCATTGGTTGGCGACGACATGATCATCTTCCAGTACCCGCACATGCCTACCACGGCTATCGGCAAGGAATCCATTTCCGTGGCGACGACCGATGGACGGGTCATTGCCTATGACAGGCTCACGGGCAACGTGACTTGGTCGAGTAAGCCGATACTCCCGGGCATCCGGGATTTCGAGATATCTTCGCTCCATTCCTCGCCGGAGTACCTCGTCATAGTGGGCAGGACTGGCGAACGGGGGCTCGTTGCGGGTCTCGACCCGAAGACAGGCAGGGTCGGAGGCAACAACACGCTTTTCTCGACAGTGGACGGATACCTCAACAGCCCGCCACAGTATGTCAGTGGCCAGTATCGATTCGTTTTCAGCACCGACAAGGGGACGATATACCTGATCACGAACGAGATGAAGGTCAATGCCACCTTCAGCGCTCCTAGAGGCGGGGCGGTCACGCCTGTGGCGTTCCTCGGGAACATCTACATCGAAGACTCGAGGACTGGCAATTACTTCGGAGTGATAACGGAGGACAACTCGCTCTTCGTAGAGACGCTCACTGGGGTGAACGTTGCTCCCCTGCCACCGGGCACGTACCCGTCCGGCAACTACTATCCGCTCGGCACGGACTACGAGGGACATGACATCCTCACCCAGGTGATGTTCGGCACTCGGGCGGAGCTGATGGTTGGCATCACAGCAGCGTTCTTCTCTGTGGTTATTGGCACCGTCGTCGGGCTCGTCGCAGGGTTCTACTCCGGCCTGGTGGGAGAGCTACTTATGCGGGCGACCGATGTCATGCTGAGCCTGCCGTACCTCGTCATAATGCTACTCTTCGCGGCTGTCTTCGGACCCTCGCTGTTCAACATCATCATCATATTCGCCATCTTATCCTGGGCGGGCATCGCGAGGGTGATCAGGTCCGTGACGCTCTCCACGCGCAAAAGGGCGTTCGTCGATGCCGCCACAGTCTCTGGAGCATCGGACATGAGGCTCATATTCAGGCACATCGGCCCGAACGTGCTCCCCTTCGCATTCCTATACATGACTTTCATGATTAGCGGTGCGATCGTGACCGAAGCCATCCTCGCGTTCCTCGGGTTCGGGGACCCCGACGCAATCACCTGGGGTATGATGCTACAGTACCTGCGGATCAGCGGGCACACGCTCGACGCGCCCTGGTGGCTCCTGCCTCCGGGCATCGCTATCACCCTGCTGTCGCTCGCGTTCTACCTGATAGGAAGGGCGTTCGATGAGGTCGTGAACCCACGCCTCAGGAGGAGATAATACCATGGCCCTGCTCGAAGTAAAGAACCTCAAGGTCCATTTCGAGATAGAAGACGGCTGGGTCAAGGCCGTCGACGGCGTCAGCTTCACAATCAACTCGGGGGAGACGATGGGATTGGTTGGGGAAAGCGGCTGCGGCAAGACGACAGTGGCGTACGCCATAACGCAGCTCCTCCCCACCAACGGATACATCAAGGGAGGGAAAATCTTCTTCAAAGGAAGGGACCTTCTGAAGCTGTCGATGCGCCCCGACGGAAGACTGGACGATTACAACGAGAAGATACGGGAGATCCGCTGGACGGAGATATCGATGATATTCCAGGGCGCCATGAACGCCTTCAACCCCGTCTTCAAGGTCGGAGACCAAATCATCGAGGCGATTACGCTGCACAAAGATGTCAGCGATGACGAGGCACGCGAGAGAGTCAAAGAGTTGTTCGAATTCGTCGGCATAACTCCTGACAGGATCGACAACTACCCACACGAGTTCTCTGGCGGGATGAAGCAGAGAGCCATGATAGCGCTCGCATTGGCGCTGAACCCGTCGTTCGTCATAGCGGATGAGCCCACGACGGCCCTGGATGTCATAACCCAGGACAGGATCTTGGCGGAGATGCTCAGGCTACAGGAGCAGCTCAAGATGGCCATGATGATCATCACTCACGACGTATCTGTGGTCGCAGAGGTCTCGGACAAGATAGGCGTCATGTATGCGGGGCTCATGATGGAGGTCGGTGAGACCACGCAGGTCTTCAAGAACACTGCCCATCCGTACACAGCTGGGCTCCTCGGCTCGTTCCCGTCCATCAAAGGGAAGAAGAAACGGCTCATATCAATCCCCGGGTTCCCACCGGACCTCGTGAAGCCCCCGAGCGGCTGTCCGTTCCATCCTCGGTGCCAGTACGCCAGGCAGGCTTGTCAGGAGGGGCGACCCAAGGGAGTAGAGGTGGAGCTAGGGCACATATCCTACTGCCACTATGCGAAGGAGCTTTGGGACGAGCTCCGGAGGAGGGAGTAGACTTGCCACCAGTGGACGTCATCATCAAGGTCAGGAACCTGAAGAAGTACTTCGAGCTCAAGAAGGGGTTCCTATCATTCGGCGGGGAAACCCCCTTCGTCAGAGCCGTAGATGGCGTCAACCTCGACTTGCGCTCAGGGGAGATACTCGGGCTCGTGGGAGAGAGCGGCTGTGGCAAGACCACGGTCGGCAGGCTGCTCACAAGGCTCGAAGACCCGACGGATGGTTATGTGTTCTTCCTCGGGAGAGACATCGCACTCCTCGAAGGGCAGGACATCAAGGTGTTCCGCAGGAACATCCAGATGGTCTTCCAGGACCCCTATGAATCGCTCAACCCGAGAACGACGGTGCTCCAGACTATAAGTGAGCCCCTGCTGAACCACAACATCGGGGAGACGGGCGAGGAGAGGGTCGAGATGGTCGTCCAGGCGCTCGAGGATGCGGGGCTGGCACCCGCCAAGGAGCACCTGAACCGGTTCCCGCACGAGCTCAGCGGCGGGCAGCGGCAGAGGGTGGCCATCGCCAGGGCGCTCGTTGTCAAGCCCAAGGTGATAGTCGCAGACGAACCTGTATCGATGCTCGATGTGTCCATACGTGCAGGCGTCCTGAACCTCATGCTGGACCTGAGGGACAAGTACGGAATACCCTATCTCTTCATCACGCACGACATCGCCGTCGCACGTTACATTAGCGACAGGCTCGCGGTCATGTATCTCGGGAGGGTGGTGGAGATCGGAGAGACGGACGAGGTGATCTTCAAGTCGAAACACCCCTATACGCAGGCGCTCATCTCGGCCGTGCCCGTACCAGACCCAGAGGCGAAACACGGAAGGATCCAGATCAAGGGCGAGGTGCCCAGCGCTGCGAACGTGCCGCTCGGATGCAGGTTCAGGCCGAGGTGTCCGAAGGCGTTCAAGGACTGCGGGTGGCAGGCTGCCGATTTCATCGATTGGCTGGAGGAGGAGAATCGGTTGACAGGTGACGCCGTCCTTGCGAACGCCGTCGACGGGCTCGAGCCCGGCGGATTCATACTCCAAATCAAGATCAAGGACGCCGCGGACGCGCAGGCGGTCATCGACTCGATCAGGAACCTGCTCGACAGGTCCAGGGGACAGCATCCCATCGTTGAGGCTGTCGAGGCGATCGACTCGACTCTGACGGACAGGTTCATCGAGATGAGATGCAGGCCGTCGAGGATGTCCGCAGAAGAGCTCGCATGCGAGCTTTTCGCCCAGATCGAGTCAACGGTAGCCTACAAAGAGGTCGGCCATCCGATGCACGGTATCATCTCCGACATGAAGCAGGAGGGGAACCGTTTGACCGTATCGGTGGGTGATAGTAATCAGAACATGAAGGTGGTCGAATCGTTCCTGGAGGATTACATCCGATACCACAGGCGAAGGAATCATCCGGAGTTCAAGGGGGTCAGGAACATCTCGCCGGACTCTACGAGAACGGCCGTCGTCGTCACTTGCGGTGACGCCAAGGAACCAGCGACCGGGGTGGCCAATGACGTGGCTAAGCATGTCGAGAGATGTGTCGCCAGCGAGGAGGGGCTGTCGACACACCTGTTCCCGGTCAAGACGAAGGGCAGGAAAGTGAGAATCAAAATCATGGGTCCTGAGGACAACTGGACCAGGCTCGAGTCTACGCTCAGACACTATTTTTCCGCGGAAGGCGGAGGCGGTGAAAATGTCGCCAATATGGTGAGCGGGATAACCGTTAAGAAGCAGAAGAAGGCGACCCAGAGAGTGGTAGCGGTCAGATTCATCAAGACAGAGGACCCGCCCCTGTACGATGGGGGTGGAGGACACATGGTCGCGTGCTATCTGTTCAGGGGTGGAGCAGCATAGACTGCCACGGCCGTGTCCCGGGAAGGTGAGACGAGTTGGGCGTGAAGGATGACCTCCGTCAGAGATGGTTCGTCGCGACTCTCTCCGTCGCGGCATCAGTGTTCTTCTCGGCGGCGCTGATCTCATCCGCGGCGACATACGTGACCGTGATGGACACCAGGCAGGAGGTCGAGCTCAGGGATGCCGTCGAGACGATAGAGCTCCTCACCAACGGATCACTCGCAATGTCCCTAACGATAGTATTTGACAATCCGTCCAGGCAGGAGTTGGTGATTTCCAGCCTCAGCTGGAACGTGAAGGTCTACAACGTATCCGAGGTAGACACGACCTACATCCCGCTGATCAGCCAGTTCGGCGTCTCTGCCGAGTACTCCGTCCTGCGAGCGCACGAAGCGATGACGATCGAGTTCGAGGCGTTCGTGGTCAATCAGGAAAAGATTGCGAGCCTGAACGGATACATCAACCACTCCGCCTCGCAAGGGTCGGAGTTGACGTTGGAAACCATCCCTTACGTACACGACTTTAGGGTCGTAGCTTGGATCTCCGATTTCGACCACGATTATCAGTACTCCGCGCTGTCATATCTTAACGAGCTAGTCAAGATCGAGAGGAAGTACCTGGGAGGACTGTATCTATGAAGATCCGGTTGGACGATTGGATAAGGATTCTCGTCCTTTCGCTGATCGCCGCCCCTGCCATCGCCTTCATGACCTTCGATTTCGTCTTCCCGAACATTTCGACCCCGTCTCTCCAAAAGAACCTGCTAGTCGCGTTCCTCCTGTCGATCCTGTTCGGCATGCCCGCGGGCTACATGACGAGGAGGACGGACATCGCGGCGGTGACGGTCGTCGTGTACGTGCTCACCGGATACATACTCGCTGTAATCGCCTACTCCGCCCCCTTCCTCTTCTACGACTTCAGCGTCATATTCCCGGGTCAATACGTGCTATTCTTCCTCAACATGTCAGTAATACTCGTGATGCTGTTCTTCCTCGGAGGGATAATCGGCGTGATCCTAGGACAAGTTCTGCGGGAGTCGTGCGAGACGGATGAGACCTCGCAGGTGTTCTCCAGGATTAGACCGTGAAGCCCTATCCATATCACAGAGTCCTTATAGGATGCCCCTTTCCGAGACCGGTGTCCGGAATAGAATCTGCGGATTTTCATAATCATCTGCTGAGGAAAGGACCGTTAGGGACCTGTTGAGTAATGCAGTGAATCCCACCACCGCCTATCTCGATATGCCCGACGTGTACGCTAACGACCTCACGGTCGGAATATATCGATCTGAGGGTGTCGATGGCGAGGGAGTCTTCCGGAATCCCGAACTCAGGTGCGATCACTCCGCCATTCACGATGTAATGGTTGATGTATCCTGGGGTGATGGCCAGCCCCTCATACTCTCTCGGTCTGGGCTGCACAATATCAATCACTTCTATTGACCGCCCTTTCGCGTCTGTCTCGGTCTCCAATCTGGCCCGGTTCTCCTCCAAGGGATCGTGATTCGGGTCATGAACGTCCTTCGTTCGGGCAATCATGACCTTTCCCGGGGAACAGAAGCAGGCCACACCGTCGATATGGCCATCTGTGACATCGTCGGCCTGTCCTTGATCGAGCCAGATTATCTTCTTGACACCCAGGAAGTCCTTCAGATCGGCTTCGATTTCTACCCTAGACATGGCAGCGTTTCGGTTCTCATTGAGCAGACACTGCTCGGTCGTGAGCAGTGTGCCCTCTCCATCTACAGAGATGGACCCCCCCTCGAGGACCATCGGGGCGGGATAGCGCCTTATGTCGAGTTTATCGGATAGGAATTTCGGAACGGCATCGTCCGTGGTATATGGCGACTTCGAGCCCCACGCGTTGAATCGGAAGTCCACCATGGCGACATCCCCGCTGGGAGATGACACGAATATGGGACCGTTGTCCCTGATCCATGAGTCGTCCAGGTCGATCGGGGTCAGCTCGGAGCCTTCTGGTAGCACGGCCCTTGCCTCTGCCAGCGTTGGTGGAGACGTTAGGACATGGACTGGCTCGAACCTCTGGATAGCCTTGATTACCTCCGCGTATTCACTCCTAGCTCCAGCGATATGCCCTCTCCACGACTTCTCCCTGCAGGGCCAGGAGACCAGAGTGCTCCGGTGAGGAGCCCATTCGGCGGGCATGCAAAGGCCATCTGCGACAGGCGTGCGCTTCAGTGCGACCATCTCATTCCTCCATCCGTGACCGGAATGGCCGAGGGGTTCATTAACCCTATTCGCCCGACGACATCCATTGTGCCTGCGCTCCGCTTGTCAAGACGAAACGCTGACCGTGGCTTTCCCTGGGCCAGACCAAGCTGCAACCTATGCAGCGACTTCGATTGTGAAGGAGCCGCTTCCGCCTATCGCATCAAGGTAGTCATACGCCGGATAGTCCTTCCACGGTTCCATCGACCCTGAGATGAGTCCCTCCGCGTCTATTTCGAAGGTATACACTCCTTCGGTCTCGCTGGCGCACAAGACCCAATCGAGCGTCACGGTCTGACCGGCCTCGAAGGATTTGATCTTGGACAGGTCTGGCTCCTTGCAGACTTCCAACCCCGTGGAGGTCTCGAGGACAGCGCTTAGACTCTCGGCTGGGAATGTCGGGAATGCGTCAGATCCGAACGGTTCCAGGCAAGGATAGGTTATCTTCGCGCTGACTGTGAACTCCTCTCCTGGAAGCACTGTCGAGGGAGCGGATATGTCCACTTCCCACGGAGTGACGAACACGCCACCATACTTCATCCCAGTCACTCCCCACATTGTCGTGTCGCAGGTCCAGGTATCCAGAAAGTCGGCGTAAGGCCACTTCCAAGGAACGAAATCTGTGTCCCACGCGTTGTCATTTGCAGACTGAGATGTAGACCCATCGTAGTCCTGGTTATCCACTTTGAACTCCCTTGACCATCCATCGTTAATCAGGAGCACTCCCTCATTGTCATCGTATCCGACCACGACCCTATAGTGGTCCCCGCTGTACCATTCGGGCATCCAGTACACAAGAACGATGACGGGATATCCCTTCGCGAGTATCTGCTTCATCTCGTCGAGCCATGGCTCGTTCGAGGCGTAGTAGAACCCGGCATAGCCGACATCTCTGCCCGTGTATCCAGTGACGGTGGAATCTGCCCACCTATCTCCAGCGGTAGTGCTCATATCACTGAACTGAGCGGCCCTAGCCATGTCCGGAAGCGTGGTGCCGCCACTCCTGGCGGCGTTGTATATTTCCTTCTGATCGATGAATTCGCCGTGGTAGTCGAAGACCATTTGCAGGGCAACCGCCCCGCATCCTTTTGCATCAACCTGCTGATACAACGGCACACCATCGATGAACGCACTCGACGGCAGGGAATTCGCCCCTGCGGCCGGAAGCACCATCATGGCAACGATGCACATACACGCGCTTACAAGAAGCCCTCTCACACGCCCAACTGCTTTTGCTCTCATAACGTCTCTCCCCCACCAAGCATATGCTGAGTCAGCCACGCTTAGCCAGACACAAATCGGAACCACTATTAATAAAAGATTTGGCACAGGAGTCGGGCTTTCTGGCACACGTGGACAGACCCATGGTTCAATGATGGTCGCTGATGACCGCTTATCATCATACATATCTACATCTTGTTTCTAGCTCATCGACAAAGGTAGAGGCGTCAGCGACGGTTCTTCTCAATCCAGCCCTGAGCATAGTCCACCAGCTGCCGCTGAGGCATGAGAAGCCCGTGGCCGCTGCCTATGGGCCCTGACTTAACGAGCCCGGTACTGTCTGCGAAGTCTTTCCCTATCAGGTTGAAGTCCGAATCGTCCCACTCGAAGTCCTGGAATTGTACCCAGTTCCTCTTGTCTTCGACCGTGATTGGCGCCCCCCGCTGTTTAGTCTTCTTGCCGGGATAGTTGGCACGATACTCCGCTAAGTGGAGCGATGTGGCGTTCAAGTAATCCACTCCGAGAAGCAGGACGGTTCCATCCAGGTCGTATATTCTTGCCAGTGGCGACTGATCACCCGTCGGGAAATCCAATGAATGGTTGTCGACCACGGCGTCGGCCTTCGGCCCTCGCGCGGCGAACGACTCTGAAGGATGAGAGCTGCGGAGCACGCCTTCCCGTCCGCGAAAACCCTCTGCGATCGCGCCCATTCCACGCGTTGGAGTGAAGTTCGAATCGTATGCAGGCATGGATTCCCTGATCGTTTTCCACCATGATTCAGGAACGGGTGGGTTCTTCCAGTGAGAGGGTTCTGACACATCTCCAGTATGCGATGGCATCACCAGCGTCCCTTCGCTTCCCAGAACACTCTCGAGTGCCAGGACCACTGCAACGGGGCCGCCGCATACCCATCCGAGAGAACTGAGCGATGAATGAACCAGCAGAACCGTGCCCGGAGTAATCCCTAGCCTGTTCAAGTCCGCTTCTAACGAATCGACAGTCGCTGGCAGACCTCGCGTCTTATTGATAGCGTCAACCTCGCTCACTTCGGCCCCTCCTTAGTGCTGGGTGTTCTTGAACCTGGGCAAAACGCCAACCGTCAAATGACTCAAAAGCTTTTCCATTCCATCCGAGCACGCCGAACCGGTCGAGCGACCTCATTAACCGAGAGAAGACTGATTCGACCTCCATCCCCAAACCGTACTTGCCGAAGTACTTGTTAAGAGCGCTGCATGAACCGGCTCGCACTAACAGGCGCAAGTAAGAAGAGGCCGTGACCGCCATGGCAGGAGCGACTGGAAGGGACTTCCGATGCTGCGAAGAAGGATAGGAAAGACGGGCGAGACCGCCTCTATACTGGGATTCGGATGCATGAGGTTTCCCACCATCGATGGTAAGGCCCATCGGATAGACGAGAAGAGAGCTACTGCGATGATACGCTACGCCATCAACCACGGGGTTGACTACTTCGACACGGCCTATCCTTATCACAAATCCGGCCGCAACCCGAAAGGCAGAAGCGAGCCGTTTCTCGGTAAGGTGCTGCGTGATTATCCCCGAGGGGAGATCAAAATCGCCACCAAACTGCCCAGTTGGCTCATCAAGAGCAGAAGGAGCATGGACGAATATCTCGACGACCAGCTGAAGAGGCTTCGGACGGATCACATCGATTTCTATCTACTCCATGGACTCAACGCAGCCTTATGGAAAACCCTCAGCGGCCACAAGGTGTTGGATTTCCTTGACGACGCACTCTCGGATGGGAGGATCCGCCATGCGGGCTTCTCCTTCCACGATGAACTGCCTTTGTTCAAGGAGATCGTAGACGCCTACGACTGGGGATTCTGCCAGATCCAGTACAACTACATGGACGAGGACAACCAGGCGGGGACGAAGGGGCTCAAATACGCCGCAAGCAAGAAGCTCGGCGTAATCGTCATGGAACCCCTGCTCGGAGGGTTCCTGGGGAACAAGCTGCCGCGCGACATACGCCGAAAGGTCGACCGAGCGGCACCGAGGAGGACCCCTGCCGAGCTAGCTCTGAAGTTCCTCTGGGACAAGCGTGAGGTCAGTTTGGTCTTGAGCGGGATGACGACCATGAATCAGCTCAGGGAGAATGTCAGGACAGCGGACAAGGCCAAACCGGGCTGCCTCACCAAAGGTGAGAAAGCGCTCATCGACAGGGTGAGGAAGGGGCTGAGGGCTAAGTCCATGATTCCGTGCACCGGATGCAGGTACTGCATGCCCTGTCCGTCGGGGGTCGACATACCCGGATGCTTCGAGCAGCTGAACCATGGGCACATGTACAACGATATCCCATATGCCAAGAGATCATACGCGTGGGTGGTTGAACCCAAGAGCAGAGCGTCGAAGTGCACCGAATGCGGTAAGTGCGAGGAGCTGTGCCCTCAAGGCATCAAGATAAGGGAATCCCTGAAGGATGTCGTCAAGGAGCTAGAGGGGTAGGATTCTGGAGACCTCCGCGACTGATGCAATCCACAAGGCGAGGACATACGGGTGGTAGGTTGTCCTCCTAGAGATGTCGAAACCCACACAATCCGAATCAAGATGGCTCCGAATCACGACAGATATTTATACCGCGATTCTATCCGCGATATGCTCATGCGAGCATAACGAGGACGATTGACATGGCGGAGGAGAATCGAGGGGTCAACGGCGAACCTGCGAAGGGAACGGAAGCACTCTCACCCAAAGTTCCGAGCAGAATGGGCGGCAGGAAGCTGATTGCTCTTGTAGCGATTGCATCACTCCTGATAGGAGTTCCTCTCGGATACTTGGTGACACAAGGAACGGACGACCAGAATCCTGATGGTGACGTTGCTGTCGTCATCTCCGGGTTTGGAGAGAGCGTGAATCTGACGGTCTCCGACCTATCGGACATGGAATCCTACGAAGGCTCCGGTTACTTCATGAAATCTACGGGAACCGTCGTCGGCCCCCTCAATTACACCGGGATACCCGTCAGTGACCTGGTCGACCTCGTCTACGACGGCGACAACTACAGCCTGAACACCGTCGCTTGGGACGGATACGAGATGACCTACAACTCGGGACAGGTCGAGAACGGGACATTCCCCACCTACAACCTCGATGGCGAGCTGCTGGGGCCGGAGAATCTCACGATGGTGCTCGCATTCGAGGAGGACGGCGAGCGGCTCGACTACGACAACCTGAGGATAGTGGTAGTGGACGATGAGGAGACACTCATCACAGATGGACACTTCTGGGCGAAGATGGTCAAGGAGTTGATTATAACGCCATACGTCGACGACTGGACCATCGAGCTCGAGGGAGTCACCACAATGGACATGGACAGGCAGACTTTCGAGTCCTTGGCCACGTGCTACTACCACACGACCTACTACAACTACACGGACGATGACGGCGACCACTACTACGAGGGAATCCCACTATGGGTTCTCCTGTCAGCAGTGGACGGAGGGGACGCACCTGGCGGTCATTACATGTTCAACGACGCGCTCGCAGAGGCGGGATACACAGTCAACGTCACGGCTTCGGACGGGTACTCGACCACCTTTGATGCATCGCAGGCAGCTAGGAACGACAGCATCATCGTCGCCTACAAATTAGATGGGGAGGCGCTTGCAGAGAATGACTGGCCACTGAGGATCGTCGGCGATGACCTTGCAAGCTCCCAGAAGATTAAGAACATCGTCCGGATAGCCATCGAAGGGTACGTTGAAGCCCCGGCTTGGGAACTCACACTCGCAGGCCTTACTACGGAGACCTTCGACGAGTGGGAGTTCGTCGCGCTGTTCAATTGCGACGAGGGGCTGCATGTCACCTACTACAACTACACGGAAGACTCCGTGGAGCACAGCTACGCGGGCATTCCGCTGTGGGTGCTGATCGGCTTGGTCGACGGAGCAGACTCTTCGCATTGGCTGTTCAACGACTCCCTAGCGGCTCTGGGCTATGGCGTGAAAGTCACCGGCTCAGATGGATACAACCAGACGATTTCTGTGGGAGATGTGCAATACAACGACTCCTTGATACTCGCCTTGACCTTTGACGGAGAATACCTCACCGGGGAAGACTACCCGCTGACCTTGACAGGCGAGGACTTGCCGGGATCGATGAATATCAAAGGCGTAGCCAGGGTAGACCTCGTGGACCTTCCAGAGTGAGGAAATGAACAGGAAGCGGGTGGTGGCCTTAGCGGTATGTACGCTGGTAATCGCTGCTAGCTTGCTTGTTGCATACAGATCAGGGCTCATCCTCGCCTCAGACCCAGACATGATAGTCGATGGAGGCATCATCAGAGCGCAGTCTGAGGATGCGGTGGAGATCTGGTGCTACAAGCCGGATGTGTCACTCCGTTTGAACGGCTTCGAAGGAGATGTGAGACTCCACAACTGCATCGCGGGGTCTTCCGTCGAAGGGGTCGACGAATACGAGTCCCTGGACGACACTTCGATATCGTTCCGTTCAACGGGCAGCTCAGACGACATATACATCAGGCCGGCGGCGAAGGATAGCTTCACGTTCGCTGTCCTCGGAGACAGCCAAGGACGGAATGAGGTCCTCACGTCGATACTCTCAGAGCTCGGTGAATGCGAGTTTGCCATACTATGCGGAGACCTGACCCCCTCGGGGATGCCGAGCGAGTTCGCAGCCATCCAAGAAATGCTAGACGGTTCCCCCGTGCCGATCTACACCACGCCGGGCAACCATGACGCGAAGAACGATGGCATAACCGAGTATGAGACGAGATTCGGCCCGACACAGTACAGTTTCGACTTCGGGGGCATACGGTTCGTGTCTGTTGACTCGTCTGACCTCGATATCACCGAGGAAGAGATATCATGGATGAGAGGGGAGTTCAACGATGCGACCAGGAAAATCATCGTGACCCACGCGCCGTGCTTCGATCCGTTCGGTGACAATCATACGCTACATCCGGATTCGTGCGACCGAATGCTCGAATTCATCGAAACGGATGATATCGAGGCGGTCTTCACTGGGCACATACACGCATTCAACCACACAGTCATCGACGATACGGATTTCATCATCACCGGAGGAGCGGGGGCGACTCTCGTCGACGGCGAATATCACTTCGTGAACGTGACCGTAGCCGGTTCGAACAGCCTCGTCTTTGAGAAGGTCGAGGTCGCAATCGATGCTTCGAACCTGCCTCACGTGACTCTCGTCGGAAGAGAAGGACTGCGCTTGAACTTGTCCTATGACGAGATGTTCGCGATGTCGATGACAGAAGGATGCTCCTCGTTCGAGAATCTCTACGACAACATCGGAGGAGCGGGCGATTACTCGGGAGTTTCGGTTGCTAATCTGGTCGAGTTGGTCGGAGGAATCAGCGAGGGGGATGTGCTACGCGTCACCTCCTCAGACGGCTACCTCCAGGAATTCGGCTACCTGAATGTCTGCCCGAACGAAGCATGGCTCCAGCTCCAAGGGGAGATGGTGGTGGCACTGAGCTATGAATCTGAGCTAGTGCCGGAGTGGGAGGACGGACCCAAGCTTGTCATGCTTGCCCCTGACGGGGTGTACAGCAACGCGGATTGTGAGGCCACCTCCTACGAAGGGCAGGGATACTCCGTGTATCCCTCAGCCGGGGCGAGGTGGGTCAAATGCGTCGCCTTGGTGGAGGTGATACCGTGCCCGTGACCAAACGACTGATGCTCTCGACCAAAGACCTCGTCACCATCGCTCTGCTGTCCGCTCTGGGCGGAGTCCTCTCGACCTACGTAGGGTACCTCGGAAACCTCATGAACCACATCGTCGGCGTGCCTTTCGGCGCTGGACAGTTCATGGCCGGGCTTCATGTGCTCTGGATCATCCTGGCGATAGGCATAACGAAGAAGAAGGGCGCTGGAACCGTCACAGGAGCGCTCAAGGGCGTCGTGGAACTGTTCACCGGGAGTACGCACGGGATCGTCATCGTAGTCGTGTCGTTG
>JAJISI010000003.1:0-15808 GCA_022848805.1 Thermoplasmatota archaeon | reverse complement strand
CGTTGATGCAGGGAGTCGTGGCTGACATGGTTCTCTTCAGCGACAAGACGAAGGACCGAAGAAGCTTCTTTTCGTATTCCGCTGCCGGCGGCCTCTCCGCAGCAGTCAACGTGATTGTCTTCCAGACGCTATTCTTTGCAGGTGTTCCATGGATCCTGATTCTCATACTATGCATGCTCGCCTGCGCCTCCGGCATGATATTCGGTGGCTGGCTCTCAGTGGAGATGCTCGAGGCACTGGAAGAGGCAGGCGTGGTCAGCGGGAAGAAGGAGGTGTTCGTCGACCAACGCTCGGCTGAGGACGACGCGTGGAAGAGGAACAGGCAGGCGAAGAGGCGGAGAACAATCTCCCTGGCGACGGCGGGTTCTTTCTTGACGGTTTTCACCCTCGGGGCCGTCTACTATTTCATGTTCGTGTTCGTCCTGCATGGAGGAGATGCGATCAGCATCGAGGGCGGCGTCGATAATCCCTTCGACTTCAGATACGACGACTTCAGGGATCAGGAAGTGGTGGTGAACGCCGAGCTAATCGGCACCTCCACTCATGTCGCCCCCAGAGACTACACGGGGATTCCGTTGAGCGGTGTGTTGACGGAAGCCGCTCCTCAGGATGGAACTTCAGAAGTTATAGTCAGAGGAAGCGATGGGTACTTCGTCGTATTCGATCTGGCGGATGTCATGGAAGACGACGGAATCATAATCACTGACGACGAAGACTCCTTCCGGCTAGTCGCCGACGCTTATGAAGGAGGCTACTGGGTAGAGGGAGTCGTCGCCATCGAAGTGAGATAGATGTTAAACATCAAGAATCTCAACATCAGATATAGAGGAAGATCGAGACCAGCGGTCTCGGATCTAACTCTCAGTATCGGACGGGGCGAGTTCGCCCTTCTCGCAGGCGACAGTGCCTCGGGCAAGTCTACGGCGATGCAGGCAGTCTGCGGATTCATACCGGATATGATCCCGGCGGAGATCTCAGGGGAGATCAGGCTCGATGGAACTATCCTCACGGATCCCAGCGTGGTTGCAGGCGTAGCCTGCATGGTACAGCAAGACCCTGAGACCCAGTTCTGCACGGAAACTGTCGAGGAGGAGGTGGCTTTCGGCCCTGAAAACCTGAAGTTCAGCCACGCAGACATCGAGCGCGCCATCGACTTCTCGTTGTCCAGTGTCAAAGCCAGCCACCTAAGGGACCGTATGCTCTCGACACTCTCGGGAGGCGAGAAGCAGAAGATCGCGATAGCCTCGATGCTCGCGGTCAAACCAAGGCTGCTGATACTCGATGAACCGACCGCGAACCTGGATCGAAGGTCGGTCGGCCAGGTGATCAGAGCGGTAGAGGGGATGAAGAAGAAGTCTGATCTGACGGTGATCATCATCGAGCATCGCTTAAAGGATTTCATCGACTTGGTCGGTAGGGTCATGGTTCTTGATGGCGGCAGGCTGGCCGTGAACTGCACTCGGGGGCAGGAGGAGTTCGGGAGAATCCGGGAAGAAGCCATCGCCCCGCCCGGATACAGGCGCCCAGATGATGCGTCTACTGCAGCCGTCATCTCGGTCGACAAACTCAGCTATGAGGTCGATGGCTTCACCATACTAGACGATGTGTCATTCCGGATAAATGGCGGGTCCATCGTAGCCCTGATGGGCGAGAACGGTTCGGGGAAGACGACCGTTCTGCGCCACCTTGCAGGGCTTCAAAAGATTCAAAGAGGAAGAATCGTCGTCTGCGGAAGCACGGTCACCCCAGATAGACTGGCAGACGCTTGGAGGATAGGCAGAGACGTCGGTCTCATCTTCCAAAACCCCAACCATCAGATCTTCGAGAACACAGTTGAGAGGGAGATGCTCTTCGCTCCACGCAACTTCGACGCACCACTCACAACCGCGGAATCGTATGTGGAGGAATTCGAAGAGCGCGAAGACCTGAGGAGATATGTCCATCCACACTGTCTCAGCTTCGGACAGAAGAGGCGGGTGAACATACAATCAGGCTCATCCCACGAGCCTAGGATCATTTTGCTGGACGAACCCTTCGCAGGACAGGACAAGGAGAACGCAGCCAGAATCGTCAACATCTTGGAGAGGCTCCAGAGCCAAGGGAAGACTATCGTCATCGTGACTCACAATCATGAGCTTGCGAGAGGGTTCTGCACGGACCTGATCGCCCTCAGCCAGGGACGGGTTATCGCCTCTGGTCCGACCGAGAGCGTGCCCGCTAGGTATTGGGACATGTTATCCAGGGAGGGAGATCTTTGAGGGTTCGGACGGCCAACGGAACCGGAAATCTGAACCCAGTCGCGAAGGCCCTGATATTAGTCACTGCGTCGGTTCTGGTGATACTGATCAGCTCTCCTGTCCTCATGGTCGGGCTGATTATCGTCGTGCTAGCGGCGAAGCAACACTTCCGAACGAGGGGTATATTCACCAAGGGAGTCGCCGGGTTCGCCTTTGCGATATTCATCGCCCAGATAATATTCAACCACGCGGGAGAGGAGGTCTGGGCCGCCGCGTTCTTCAGCGTGACCGTAGGAGGGATCTCGGCGGGGATCACAATAGCAGGCAAGTTCCTCTGCCTGATAATGATGTCGTGGATGCTGATCGCCACCACGAAACCTTCTGACCTGTCTTCGTCGTTGATGTCCGTGGGCATGCCCTACCGCTACGCCTTCCTGCCTGCGTTGGCCATGAGGTTCGTGCCGATATTCCAGTTTGAGCTGAACTCCGTCCGGGAGGCACAGGCGATCAGAGGGTTGAAGCTCGATAAGAGCGTCAGAGGCCTCGTGCGGTCTGCTAGGTACACGGTTCTGCCGATGTTCTTCTCGGCTATGTTCAAGGTCAACTCGTTGGCAGCCTCGATGGCAGGCAGGGGATTCGGCAACTATCCCGATCGCACATTGTTGCACCCCCGCAAGCCGTCCCTATCCGACGGTGCGGCAGTTCTCGCGATGATTGCACTAGCAACGATGGTCTTTCAGCTGGACAGATGGCTCTCCGTCGACCTCCCTCTGATCTCATGAGAACAAACCGTCACTCTCGATAACGGCGGCTCTGGCTACCAGCTCCTCTCCGTCGGTTCTGAAAGAGGCGTAATGTCTGAGAGCCGTCGCTGTCGCCACGCTCAGGTCGGCGTCTCTCTCGGCACCCGTGAGCGCGAAGTACCGCACGGAGAGCCGTCTGCAGAAAACGAGCTTGTCATCCGTGAACATCGGATGCATGCTAAGGATGTTCGAGCACATCTCGCCGAGGTCGCGAATCACATCCTCCTCGGACGCCTCCTCGAAGTCGAGGCCCACAATCCTGCCGCTGCTCACGAGGAAGTTCTTCATGATGGCGTCGCCTCTCGTAAGCCCGAAATCGAACAGAGCATGGTAGCTGGCAAGCCACTCGCCGAGGCCAGCAGCGATATCCCGCAGCTTAGCCTCCTCGTCGGCGGAGATTGGTCCTTCATTCAACCATACAGAATCGAGCGCCTCCGCCACCGTCCCGCCAGGCAAGCACTCCATGATTATCGCGCGCGTGTGAATCGACATCGGTCGAGGGACCGGAAGAGATCTAGCGGAACATCTCGTCAGGATGGAAAACTCCTTCGATGCCGCCTCGCTGTCCGAGAACTCCTTCACGACAACGGTCCCACCTTGATCCGTAGTCCTGAACACCTTGTTCTTCCGGCTTTCGAATTCGGTCCCGAGCATATTGCTCCTGAGTTCCTCGAGCTTCAGACTAGGCCTGACCATCGCCATCACGAATCCGCGGGGGCGTTATGGCGGTGAGGGTATTTTAGCGCCTGCTAGATCGGATCGGCCCCGAACAACCGACCGGGCCTTCGAGTCGGGCGGATTTTGCCAAAAGCGTTAAGTTAGGAACTCGTGTTCTCCCATAGAGACCCTCAGCGGTGATATGCTTGAAGGCGAATGGACCGAAACGACTGGCTCTGAGACTCACTCCGATCGTAGCATCCGTGATTCTACTGTCGACCTTGATTGTTGGGACGGGAAGCGCGGCCCAGACGGAATTCGTGCAGATACTGTCTATCGACGATTACGCCAAGGAAGTCACCGCTGGATCGAGTGCCACCTACAACTGGACCATAATGAATGCCGATTCTGGGGCGAACCTCACAGTCGTCGTGACCGCAAGCATATCCGGTCGTGGCTGGACCTGCGAGGTCGACGATGCCCCGATCACGCTGCCTCCAGACGGTTTCGATACTGTCAACGTCACGGTCACTGCTCCACTCGAGAGCGGATCCCAGGAGGCGAACCTGACCGTCTTGCTCAATGTATACGAGGGGACACATCTCGTGCAGGTGTCCTCCGTAGGAGCTGACACCACCATTGTCGGAGCGTTCGCCAGCGCCAACAAGGTACTGGGCTATTTCGACAACCCGTTGCCGTCGCCGCTGGACAACGAATGGGGCGTATTCCTCCTAGATGTGATCATCTGGCTTGCGATAGCATTCTCCATCGCCTACATCATGGACGGCGTTGCCTGGGCGTTCACGAGAAAGACGGCCTCGATGCTCGATGACATCATTCTCGGCATACTCAGAACTCCCGTCCTGCTACTCGTGTTTTTGTACGGCGTGGTCAACTCGATGGACGCGCTCCACATGCACATGCCAGTAGATCTCAGGGACATGGTCATGTCGATATACGGCGTGGTAGTCACTCTCGTGATCTTCTATCTCGCCTACAAACTGTTCAAGAAGATAATCGTGTACTACGGCAAGATCGTCGCGAAGAAGACCGCCAGCAAGATCGATGATATGCTTATACCCGTGGTCGAGAAGCTTGGCGTGGTGGTGATAGGCTTTGCAGCACTCGGATACGCCCTGGGAGCACTGAACGTCGATCTCACCATGTTCGTGGCTGGCGGTGTTGTCATATCGATGGTGCTTGCCTTCGCACTCCAGGAGACGATATCCAACTTCTTCAGCGGCGTGTTCATCCTGCTGGACAGGCCGTTCAGCGAGGGGGATATGATAATCCTAAGCGATGGAGACTGGTGTGATGTGAGGAAGATCGGCATGAGGACCACGCGTCTGTACCGCTTCAGGGATGCGTCGATCATATCGCTTCCCAACAACAGGCTCGTCAACGACAAGATCGTCAGGATGACCAACGTGTCCGACCCCGGCAGAGTGAATGTGAACGTGGGCGTGGCCTATGGTTCCGACCCCACCAAGGTAAGGGAGACGATCATGGCAGCTATTAAGGACAACCCGTACTCGCTGCTGGACAACCCGGACAAACAGCCAATCATCATCTTCGACGAGATGGGTGATTCCGCTCTGATATTCAAGGTGTTACTCTGGATAAACGACAGGGGGAAGCGCATCGCAGCTCGTGACAGGCTCGTCGAGGAGATCTACCGCAAGCTGAGCGAGGCAGACATCGAGATACCGTTCCCGCAGAGGGTGGTTTACCTCAAGAAGGAGAGCTAGATAACTCAGAAAAGGCATCATTGTCGATGGTGGAGGAGAAGGTGTATGGTGGACAACAAGCCCATAAGTGACATCCGCGTGTCCGAAGTGATGGCTGAGGTGGGGAAGACCGTCGAGCCAGCGACTGTTTCGACCGAGGCTAGCCTCAAGAATGCTGTCGAGGCGATCGTGGAAGACAGCGACACGAGGAAAGTGTACGTAGTCGACAACGAGGGGAAACTGAAGGGGACCGTCACCCTCGAGACGTTGCTGAGACTTGCGGGCTACCGACTCGGAGTGAGAAGCACAGGCGTCACCTCTCTGCTAAGGATGCTCGCCGAGATATCTGACGACAAGGTCACTGAGGTCATGAGCAGCCCCATCAAGGTGCTTCACAATGAGATGCTCGTGAACGTGACCAAGCTGATGGTCGAGCACCACCTCAACGACCTGCCAGTCGTAGACGACGACAACGTGCTCGTTGGCGAGCTGAACGGGCTCGACATACTCAAAGCCAGCACGAAGTTCTGGTCTTGAGAGAATCAGTAGGGGCCAAGAATCCTGCCGTCAACTGGGAACACGGCCACATCGAACTTGGTCAGTTCCCGCTCCATCCCTTCCACGTACTCCGTGCCCATGGGTGTCTCGGTCTGCTCCCAATCCTGGACCGTCCTCGCCAGGATTACGAAGTCAGGGTTCGTGCGCTCGAGCACCTCGGAGAAGTTCAGTGACGTGACATGAGCCACGACGTCCACCTTGTCGATGACTCCGCATTCTACGGCCACTGGCCGCTCTCGTCTCTCGGCCACGACCATCTCCATCCCCGGAATCTTCTTCAACTGTCTCATCACCTGAGTGCCCAGCTTCTCTGCACCTATCACCAACACCCTCAACCATTCCACCTCCAAATCATATCAGACCGAATCTCACCATCAAGTAGACAACCGTCGAAATCGCCAGGATCGCTGGCAAGGATATCCTGAGACCACTCCTTAACAGATCATTGCGGGACAGAATCCCCGTAGAGTAGATGAGAGTGAATGGCGGGGTACCTATCGGAGTTATGAATGATACCGAGACGGAAAGGCCGCAGACGAGGACCAGCAGCATAGGATCTACCATCAGCTCATCAGCCATGCCGATGAGAATCGGTACGAGTATCGCAGCCGTGGCGGTGTTGCTCATGAAGTTGGACAGGGCGACAGAAACGACGGAAACCACAAGCATGATGACGAAGATGTGGAAATCTCCCGTGAGCGAAACCAGGACACCGGCCATCCAATCGGCAGCCCCGGATTGCTGAAGGCCTTCTCCAAGAGCCAGCCCAGCACCGATTATGAGGAATATGTCCCAAGGAATCGATCGTGCATCCTGCCAATCAAGGGTCTTGCTAGCGAAGAGCAGAACTGCAGCGGTCAACGCAACTATCGCGGCACTCATGAAACTGGGCGGAAAACCGAACATCGCGCCTATATCGGCCCCGGCGACCCACAGTATTACGGTAGGGAAGAATATCCCGAGGGTCTTCCTCTCGCCCTGGGATAGGCGTCCCATCTCTGAGAGCTCTTTCCTGACCGAGGCGATGTCCAGAGATTCAATTCGAACTGGGAATAGCTTCCTCAGGACATACCACGAAACCGCCAGCAAGGCGAGGCTCGTCGGAAGACCTATCTTCATCCAGTCGAGGAACGTCCATGCGGCGCCATCCTCAGCGAGTCTCTGAGCGAGCAGAGAGGACACGACTGCGTTCGGCGCAGACCCTGTGATTGTTGCCATACCTCCCAGAGCGGAGCCGATGCCGATGCCGAGGAGGAATAGTATCGACAGTTTGCCTTTCTCCTCTCCAGCCCTCGAAGCGATACCAAGCACTACCGGTATCATGAGCGCCACGGTCGCCGTGTTAGATATCCACATCGAAAGAACAGCCGAGACGAGCATGAACGAGAAGAGAATCTTGCCGACATCGCTTCCGAAGCGGGCGACGATCGAATACGCCAGTCTGCGGTCAATACCATGCTTTCTGAACGCCTCCGCCATTATAAGGCCGCCCATGAGAAGGTAGACGACGGGGTCTGCGAACGAGCTGAGGGCCTCATCCGTCTTGAATATACCATAGAAAGTCAACAGCACTGGCACCAGAAGGGCAGTCACCGGTAGTGGGAGCCCTCCGAATGTCCAAAGCATGGAGATGCACACGAAGATTGCCAACGCGTACTGCACCTGCAGATCGAGAGGGAGGGGGATTATCGTAAGTGCCAGGAGGACGAAGAACGGGAGTAATATCTTGATCGAACGTTGTGCGATCTTCGGCAGTTTGGCGAAGAACCTGAAGAACGTCGGCGTCAGCTGGATTATCTCGTGACCAAGCGTGCCAATCACACGGGTTATCGGCAGCTGCTTGATCCTCCTGTCTCGCATCCGATTGTACGTGAACCGTTGCTACGTATTTCAAGTTCTTGTGGGGAGCCCGTGGCGATGACCGACCGAGAAGGCGTCAACGACTGGCTCCATAGATAGAAGATTGTGCTAGCCTTTGATTCTTGTACCACAAGCCACTTATCAAGACTCCCCTCATGCTCCCACCACAGGCGGGACAAAACCCGCCGACAAGCGAGGAATGAGGAAGATGGTGACGAAAATGTGGATCGCGATGGCACTCGGCGCGACTCTGATGGTCGGCAGTGCAGTGGCCGTGTCAGCCTTGTACAACGGTAACTCCAACGGCGAATGCGTTGGCGATTGTGAGCGCGATGGCACTGGTGACGGTACGTGCGACAATCTGGGAGAAGGCTCAGCCGACGGAGTCTGCGACTCCTGCACCGAGTACCTCTACGACTTCCTGTACGAGGAGCCGGGTCCTCATCAGTCTGCATGTGGCTAGGGGTAGCCGTAACCCAGTTCTTGGGACGCACAAGGTCTCCCCCAAAGTTTCCTTCGTGTTCGACGGCTCTCCTGTCCACTAAACTCCTTTCATCCTTTCATTCTCCCAGACACTGTAGATTATGTGTCAATTATTATCAAGTAAGTCGTCATATCCACACGTCATGAGGATTGACTCTAAATTTCTCGCAAGGATCCGCAAGCAGTTCCCAGCTGTGGCCGCAGACCCGACGGGACGAAGAAGGGCTTTCCTGGACAATGGGGCAGGCACACTGGTCACCAGGCGTGCTGCGGACAGAGAGTACGACGCCAGAATCAACTGGAGCGCAAACGTTGGCAACCTGTTCCCGGAGTCGGAAGGAGCGGGACAGACCATACTGGATGGCAGAATGGCTGTCGCCGACCTTCTGAACGCTGAGAAACCAAGCACAATCATATCTGGGGAGTCGGCTACCAGCCTTCTGTTCGGTCTCAGTTATGCGCTGGGAAGAGAGTTTTCAGGTAGCGAGAACGTAGTGACCACAGGATACGAGCATTACACGAACATCAGCCCCTGGGTCGAGCTGGGCTCGAACCTGGAGATTAAGGAACTCAGGTTCGCTGAGTTCGATAGAGACACGGGAATGCTGGACCCAGGCTCCATCCAGGAGCTGGTGGACAGGAACACGAAAGTGATCACCGTCACCGCTGCCTCAAACGTCCTTGGCACGAGGACCAAACTCGTAGAGATTGGCAAGATTGCCCGCGACGCGAAGGCACATTTCATCGTAGATGCCGTACACCATACTCCTCACGAGCTTGTGGACGTTAGAAAAATCGGGTGCGACTTCTTCGTGTTCTCGGGATATAAACTGTTCTCGCGACACGGAAGCTTCATGTACGCGAAACCGGAGCACATCCGGAAGTTGTCGCCCTACAAGGTGTTGTCATCTCCCGACCGCGGTCCGGAGAAGTGGGAGCAGGGAACAAGGGACCAAGCCATGTTCGCTGCGATCTCAGGGGCTATCGATTATCTCGCCTGGGTCGGTAATCCGTCCGCCAAGCGTTCTCCGAAACCGGGTAAGCAACGCAGAATGAGGCTCGTACAGGCCTTCAAAGCGATCGAGAGGTACGAGAAGGAACTCATGGACATCGCGCTCCACGGAAAGGGAAAGACCCCCGGGCTGAACGACGTCCCCGGATTGAGGCTCTACGGCCCTTCAGACGTTGGCAAAGAGTGGAAAAGAGACCCGACGTTCTCGTTCAGCTTGCGCGGTTACCCAGACCGCGCACTCTCCAGGAAGCTTTGGAGCAGGTACAGGCTCGCCGTCGGCGCCGAGGATTACTACTCGCGTGTCCCAGCGATATACAAAAAGAAGTCCATGCTGCGCGCCACGTTTGTACATTACAATTCGAAGGCCGAGGTACTCAATCTGCTGTCTGCCCTGGATGACCTAGCACGGAAGAAGAAATAAGACCATTAGTCGACAGCCTCTGACGACCGGGCTCCTTCCGTTCGAGGTGTGTTGGGGAAGCGGTAATATTGAGCGCATCGCCGGGTGGTACATTCGGGAAAGACCCGCCAAGTTCTATGTGTGTACCAAATGGCTTAATAGAGACAAGCGTGTTTGAGTACCAGGCATGCAGAAAACTCGAAATCTGTCAACCCTGCTGGTCATTGTTTCATTCCTAGCAGGGTTCCTTGCCATGCCTGACGTAGTCACGGCCCAGGACCATTCCATCACATACGCGGAGACGGCCGAGGCAGTATTGATAGAGACGGGGAGTATGAACATCGCCATATCAAAGACGTTTCCAGCTGCTATGATCGTCCCGCTAGACCAGGACGGGTCGCTCGGATATGGCGTGGTCTTATCCTCGATTTTTGGATACAATGCCACGGATGATGGCATGCTGTTGCTTGAGGAGGTTCCGTATCGTGCATCTCTCGAGCACGCTACATGGACGTATTCGGCCGTTACACGAGAAATCGATCCCACGATGGGAGAGACTGTAACAGTCGAGTTGACAGCGTCATTGAACATGAACAGAAGAACTGCCTCATTCGGAGGGGAGAGGCTGCTGGATGGAGGAGAGTCTGGAATCGAGATAATCGAGGACTGGGCGCAGGCGACTGTTCAGTTCTGTGTGACAACTGACAACTACTCGGCGCGCTATGCGGAGATCCTAGATTCCCCGGGCTACGATGTGAATGGCTCGACCGAACTCAAGTTCGATATCTCCATCGACATCAACGAGGGCATCTTCGCGCAAGATCTAGCACTGGATATTGGACTCATGATGATGGAAAATCACACTTTCACGCCGACCTCGATGCCGGAACAATACTTATTCCATGGATACCAGGACTATACGGTAACGGAGAGCGACCCATACGAGAACGAAACGGATGGAAACGTCCAGATAGTCCATGAATTCGCTCCTCGCAGCGAATTCAAGCAACTCTTCACATTCGTCGAAGAAGACGAGGAAGAGAGCTTCTTCGGATGGGGTAGGCAGGCTGAGATGGGCCGGACAGACGACGAGAATGAGCTTGTGGATATCGCAACTCTGTACAGAACTGACGGCGAGTCGCTCAGAGTATACCTGGCCACACCGTTAGACAACACCACAACGAGCATAGCGCACGACCCAAGTCTAGGACTCTACTCCATGGGAGGTCCGTTCGCGGAAATTCCGGACGGTATAATCCCCATCGGGGAGTCCGGTGTGTCCGCCCTCATAGGCGCCGCGGTCGGAGTCATCGTCATAGGGACGGTTGGGGCGTACGCAGTTGTTCGCAGGAAAAGTATCGAAGATCCGGCGGATGCGGTGAGCCTCGAAAAGAACCGATACTACAGGAAGAAGTCCTGATTCGCCGCGTTCTACCCGACGCCGTCTACGTATCTTGCGACGAATTCGTCCACAAGCCGGTCGAAGAAGGTCCTTCTGTAGACTATCAGAAGATCCGCAACCTTGTCAGGATCGATAACGGTCATGCGGGACTCCCTACCCCTCTTCTCCACCTTGACAACTCCCTTATTGGTCAGCTTCTTCACGTGATACGACAGGGTGCCACCAGAGATAGTGAAATTGGATAAGAGTTCCCCGTGGGTGACCCCAGGGTTCCGGAGCAGGTAGAGGATTATCCCTCGCGGAATCTCCTGTCTCAACGCCGAGAGAATCCGCTGCTTGTCCCTGCTCAGCTGGCCCTCTGGATAGTACCTCGAGAAGTTCTCCTGCTTCTCGAGTGAGAGAAGGCCCTTCTGGACCAGATAATTGAGATGATATTCAAGCACACCGATAGGGAGATTCGACCGACGCTGAATCTCCCGGAAGTGAAGGCCGGGGCTCTGCCTGACGCACTCGAATATCCTCTTCCTGTTCTCAAGGTCAAGAGGATCCTGCAACGGCTCTACCTCCGAGGGTGCCAACCAGAATTGCAGCCACGAATATCGCAGCATCCAACGCCAGCAACTGGTAACCGTCGACATTCGACAGAATCTCTGTTAGATGTCCAACAATCAGAACGACGAGCGTGAAGGATACGTGGACCCCGAAGCCGATGCTGACGAGTAGTAGCGGTAGCAGGCCGCTGCGTCTGTGAGATGCCACTGCCAGGATAAGGAGGAAGATGGACACGCCCAAGAGTGCGCCCAACGCTATGTCAACCACGTAAATCATGAGCGTACGACTCCGTATGGAATCTCGAGACCTATAATAAGTAGTCCTACCCAAAACACAGTCGCCAGCACGGTCCCTGAAAAGGGTACTGGCTTACGACCGGCAAGGGCTTCTTCGAAGTCTCCGCTAAATTCAGACATCTACAGACGTGAGTGGCAGGGCAACATCACAGTATATGCTTGAGCCTCAGGACGACCCAGAGACCAGCGACAGCGACCGCCGAGAGGCCTATGACTATCCAGAAGGCGTTCGGATCACCCTCGAACGGGAGAGCCACGTTCATCCCATAAAGGCTAGCGAGGAGTGTCGGTAGGATGAGAATGAGGCTGATGGTGGTCAGGGTCTTCATGATCGTCGAGAGCTGGTTCGACTCGGCGAACTCATAGGCGTTCAGAATGTTCGCCATTATCTCACGGTATATCGTCGTCATCTCGTAGAGCTGTGCGACATCGTTCTCGATGTCCTCCATAATATCCATCTTCTCCTTCATCATCTGAAGGTTTCTGATCCTGGGCAACATAGATATCGCGTTTATGTCGGACAGGAGGGCGGTGTTCAGAAGGATGAGGCTGTTACTCAACGCAAATGCTTCCTCCGCTACATCGCGCCGCCTTGCGGTGAGAATCGTCTCCTGTATGTGGGCTATCCTCCGTTCGACTGGCCGGATCTTGCGTTCCATATCGCGAATAACCCGACGGACCACGGCCACGAACACTTCCTCTTTGGTGTTCAATGGGGGACGACGCTTCAAATCGGCAGTGACCTCGCTTCCTGCAAATGTTGCTCCAATCCTTATCGTTATGACATGCTGGGAAGTCAGAATTATCCCAATCGGGATCGTGTCAATCCTATCTTCATCCACGCTGTCTGTAAGCAGATTCCTCAGGATGAGGAAGTCATATTCCTCGGCAATCTCAAGTCTCGGCCGCTCGTTCGGATCGAGTGAGTCAGCGATGTCCTGCAGGTCGATCTCGAACTCCCGGCTCAGCATTTCGGCCTCATCAGGGGCAGGAGCGACAAGGTCTATCCAGACCGACTCCCTCATGCGAGTCTTGTCGACCTCCTTAAGCACCCCATGCTCTGAGACATAGCACCTGATCATGATAATCCCACGCCGACGGACTCCGGATGGGCAGAGGCGGGATATATGTCTTCTCGGCGATTGCCACGCTGGAGCGGGCGAGGAGTGAGGCATTCACTCGAAGGGCCGGTTCCAGAAATCAAACCTTGATGGATGTCGAGCGGATCGAGTAGCCGGTCTCCTTTCTCAGAATGGAGACCGCTAGGAGGATACCGTCAACGGATTCGCGGGTGCCACAGAACGCCACATCTACCCCCCGTGTAAGAGCGCTCATCGCTGACTCCACCGGGGCATGGATAGTGAAGAACTCCTCGGTCGCCTTCGCCAACAACGCTGAACCGACGAGGTCTCCGGCCACTATCAGACCAGGAGAGAGGCGATCGATCTGCTGCTTCGCTCTGCCGATATCTGCCTTCTTGGAGCCGCCGTCATGCTCGGATGGGGCTTCCACGATCAGAAGTGTACCGAGCTTCATGGCGACTATCCCTTCGAGCTTGCCGACCAGAACATCATCGCCAACGGACGCGGCTTCCTGAGCGACACCTTTTGAGCTCGACATCCCTCCTGGATAAGCCATGAGCATGCCGTCCTCCATCAGGAGGCCGAGCATATCATCCTTCTGAATACTCTTCCCGGCGATGGCAACGCACGTGTCCACCACCATGATCCTCCTGAGCACTGCGTCGACCTCGGTCTTGAGCGAGCCGAAATGTTCCTGGAGATTCTGCATGCCTTTCCTGGTAGGCTTGAACTTGCCCCTCTGCCCCTTGACGAATCCTGCCTTGCGCATGGAGGACAGATACTGGCTGACTGCTTGGACCGTGATGTCCAGATCGGCGGCCACGTCGCGCATCTTCGCGGAGGGATCCTCGAGCAGCCTAGCAAGGATAAGAAGCTCAGTGTTCCTCCTGAGGTCACGCAACGGCTCGGTTTTCACTTCAGCGCCTCCAACTCGGCTCCCAGCCGGCGTGTGAGTTCGTCCACCGATGATACTTCGACCGCGCCGGCGTTGATGAGCTTCTGCAGATAGGCATCGGCTCGCCCGCCTATGAAATCTACGGAAGGCATGCCGGGACCCGAGATGACGTACACCTTCTTGCCATTGTCCAGCGCGTATCTGGCTGCCTCGAGGTTTTTGAAGTTGCCAGGCCCGACTGGAAAACGTGATACAACGACTGCTCTGGAGTCATCAATCCTGCTCAGGTTGTCCCTATCGGTTTCGTCGCTTATCTGGGAGAACGGGACCTCCGCGACGACAGGGATGTGAAGGTCTATCGCACACTCGTAGTCGGAATCGAGGACGTTCAGAACACCGGAGGACAATGAGAAGCCGTGCTCGATGAGCTGCCTGAGTATCGGCCCTCCCGATCCGCCTCCGCAGAGGACATGGACACGGGCGCCGTTCTTCCGAGCGGAGGTGGTGACCGACCGGGGCATGACATATATGCCGTGGGTGAATGGGTCTTTCCTGACGGCGACATCGACGCCGTATACGGACTGTATCGTCTCCGGATTCAGAACTTCACTCGGCGGACCTATTGCTTCCAATCTCCCCTGGTGGAGGAGCGCTATCCTGTCGCAGTATCTAGCTGCGAGATTGATGTCGTGGAGGACAGCGATTATCGTCAGCGACTGCTCCTTGTTAAGCTTCTTCACGAGATCCATTATCTCAAGCTGGCCACTGATATCCAGATAAACGGTCGGCTCATCCAACAGAAGTGCTTTAGGTTCCTGGGCCAACGCTCTGGCGATAACCACCCGCTGACGCTCTCCCCCACTCAATTCGGAGAAATGCCTGTCTGCCAGGTAGTCACAGCCTGAAGCAGTCATCGCTGCGGACACCAACTTGGTATCTCCGACCCGCGAGCCAGTGATCCTACTATGAGCATGCGGTATGCGACCCATCGTTACGATATCCCTGACGGTGAAAGGGAAATCGGTCGACGAGCTCTGGGGGACGACCGCGAAGGTGGTCGCCAGCTGTCGGTCGGAAAGCGTGTGCAGAGGCTTCATGTCGACGAATATGGCCTTCGGATCGGCTGGAAGATATCTCGTAAGGCATCGGAGAAGGGTCGTCTTGCCAGACCCGTTCGGACCCATCAAACCGAGGAACTCCCCGTCGCCGACCGTGAAGGAGACGGCTTTGAGCACTCTCGACGCGCCGAACGAGAATGACAGATTCGCCACATCAATCCTCATGACATCGACCCCGAAGTGCGACTCCTGCGGAGAAGGTATAGGAAGAACGGCCCTCCGCACAGTGCTGTTATGATTCCCACAGGTAGCTCCTGCCCAGGTATTATCGACCGGGATATCGCATCCGCCCAGATAAGGAAACTGGCGCCGAACAGGACCGAAGCTGGTACCAGGGCCCTATGGTTGGCACCAACCAATATCCGCATCATGTGCGGTACAATCAACCCGACGAATCCGATTATCCCGGTAAAGGCCACTGCCCCGGCGGTCACCAAGGCCGCTGTCGTCAGCATCACCTTCTTGAGGAACTCTGGGTCCGCCCCCAGGTTGTGAGCCGTCTCCTCGCCGAGTAGTAGGGCGTTCAGCTCACGGCCGGAGAGAAATACTAGGAAGGTACCCAAGCAAACAGGCAGAACAAGTATCGAAACATAACTCCATTTCGCGACTGCAAAGGATCCGAGCAGCCATGGGATCAGTTGATGATAGTCATCCCTTGCGAAAAATATCAGGAATGACACGATTGCGCCACGAAACGCAGCGATCGCGACTCCGGATAGTAGGAGA
>JAJISI010000029.1 GCA_022848805.1 Thermoplasmatota archaeon | reverse complement strand
GCAACGCGAACGGTCTGACGGGACCGGCCGCCTGCGGGCTCATCGGGTTTGCGCTCGCCGACTCGGAGTATGCCGACAAGGTGATCGTGGTCACCGACAACCTGATCGACTTCCCGTGCGTGCCGTGGCAGATACAGGGCAACAATGTCGACATCGTCACGACGATGCCGGCCATCGGTGATGCGAGTAAGATCGTCTCGGGCACGACGCAGATAACGAAGAGCCCGGACCGACTGCGCATCGCCGAGATGACAGCCCGGTTCGTGAGGGATGCCGGCATCATGCACGACGGGTTCTCGTTCCAGGCGGGCGCGGGTGGCACGGCCCTGTCGTTCGCCATCTTCCTCATGGACATGATGAGGGAGGAGGGCGTCAAGGCGCGGTTCGTGCGCGGAGGAAGTACGCAGTACCTGACGCAGATGCTGGAGGAGGGCCTGACGGACTACATCCTCGACGGGCAGACGTTCGACCTCGAGGGTGTGCGCTCGATGCGCGAGAACCCAAGCCACGTCAACACGAGCCCGTTCACGAGCTACAACTACCACGGCAAGGGGAACTTCGCGTCGATGCTCGACTGCGTCGTGCTGGGCGCGACCGAGGTCGACGTCAACTTCAACGCCAACGTCGTGACGCACTCGGACGGGTACCTCCTGCACGGCATCGGCGGTTGGCAGAACTGCCTGTTCTCGAAGTGCACCATTCTGCCGATCCCCGCGTTCCGCGACAGGATCCCGGTGATCGTCGACGAGGTGACGACGCTCGTGGGCCCCGGCGAGCTCATTGATGTCATCGTGACCGAGCGTGGCATTGCCATCAATCCGCTCAGGGACGACCTTCTGGCGGCGGTCGCGGGATCGGACCTTCCGATCCGGTCGATCGAGGAGATTAAGGCCGAGGTCGACGAGCTGGTAGGTGGGGCTCCGGAGAAGCCGAACCTGGGCGAGAAGGTTGTGGCGGCCATTGAGTGGGTCGACGGCACGGTCATAGACAGCGTGAGGCAGGTGCTGCCGCGGGAGTAGGACGCTTGTCGCAGCCGCCACACGTCCCTGCCTTGCTCAGACACACAGCGCTTCGCGCGTGAACTCGCAGGTAGGGAGGATGGCGGCTGCCACGTACCGCGCCAGAGCGGCAGCGCCCGCGCACGCTGCCGCGTTACCAAGAAGAGAGAGGGCCCTCCGGAGACGGAGGGCCCTGTTGCTTGGGTATGGATCCTGCCCGACTGTGGGTACTGGATGAGTTGGCTAGTGGACACAAGCCGTCTTCTGTGCTATGGTTATGCTTGGTTTGGGCAAGCATGGGGCATTCCTGTGTTTCATGAACGGGAGGTGTTGCATGCGCACCGACAAGATGCATCGTCCCGCAACTGCCGAGCTCGTGACCTTCGCTTGGGTTCCCCTCGTAGCTCTCTTGTTATCCAGTGTTCCGTCCATCTGCTCCGAGGCCTTGCCGTCTCCCCGGCTGTCTCCTTTCGACCAACCAGCGTCACGCATGGACACGTTCTGGATCTTCGACGCCGACTTCGAGGATCTTCAGGGGACAAGATTGGCATCCAGGATCTGGGGCAACCCGGAGACAGGCACACGGGGTGGTTCACGTACGACTTCAGCCCCCACCCTCCCCTGGAGCCACAATGGCACGTCGACACGTTTCCCCCTCGCTTCAAAGCCCGCCGCACGGTCCGCGGATGGACCCCCAGCTCCCCGGCGATGTCCTCCTGGTAGATGCGCGGCTCGCCTGTGCTTTAATCTCCATCCAGTCCTCCCTCCTGGCTCATGGTTGAACCAGAAGGTCACCTCAACCGCTCAGTTGGGGGACATCTTATCCCGGCGTTCACCGGACATCTTGGGCCGTTACTGACAGGGTGGTTCTCAAGGCTTGCACGACCTGTTCCCCACTTATATCATCAGGGGTGTAACAGGACGAGACACTACCTCTCCGGATGGAGAAGATGAGTCCAGAGGAGGTTCGGAATGCCCAACCTGAGAGACATTCTCGGAAGGAAGATCCCTGCCTGGGCGACAGAACTGCGAGAGATGGTCAACGAGCATGGCGATACCGTAGTCTCCGAAGTGACCCTAGCACAGGTCTACCGAGGCATGCGGGGGGTGAAGGGCCTGCTCTGCAACACCTCGCTGGTCGAACCGGAAAAGGGCCTCGTCGTCAGAGGAATACCCATTATCGAGCTGACAGAGAGACTGCCGGAAGAGATCTTCTTCCTGCTCCTGACGGGAGACCTCCCGGACAGCGCAGCCCTCACAAAGCTCCAGGGCGAGTACTCCGAGAGAGGTGAGGTTCCATCATACGTTTGGGACGTCCTCGAGGCGATGCCCGTTGATTCGCATCCAATGACTATGCTCAATCTGGCCATTCTCTCGATGCAGAGGGAATCCAAGTTCAAGAAGGCCTACGACTCCGGCGTCAAGAAACCCAATTACTGGGTCTCGACTCTCGAGGATGCCCTCGACCTGCTCGCCAGGCTCCCGGAAATTGCTGCTGGGATCTACAGGATGAGGTACGAGAAAGGTCCGCGGATCGAGAGGGATCCCGACCTCGACTGGGGAGGTAACTTCGCGAGGATGCTGGGTGTTGGAGACGATGATCCGGTCTTCGCCGATATGATCCGTTTCTACCTTACCATCCACTGCGATCATGAGGGTGGAAACGTCAGTGCCTTCACCTGCCACGTCGTCAATTCGACACTGTCGGATCTCTACTACGCCGTCTCGGCAGGGCTGAACGGGCTGGCCGGTCCACTGCACGGTCTGGCAAACCAGGAATGCCTCAAGTTCGTTCTCTGCACTCTGGAAAGATTCGCTGGTGTACCCGATGACGAACAACTGAAGGAAGAGGTCTGGGACACGCTTCACTCCGGAAAGGTCATTCCCGGCTACGGTCACTCTGTCCTCAGGGTCACGGATCCTCGGTTCGAGGCCTTCAGGGCGTTCGAGATGAAGCACTTCCCCGAAGATCCGGTACTGAGACTCGTGAGCCGTCTTTTCGCCGTTGTTCCAGACGTACTCAAGGAGCACGGTAAGGTGACGAGCCCCTGGCCCAACATCGATGCCGCTTCGGGGGCCCTGCTCTACCACTACGGCATGACCGAGTTCAACTACTACACAGTTCTGTTTGCAGTCTCCCGAGCCATGGGATTGTGCGCACAGGCTGTCATATCCAGGGGAATGATGGAGCCAATCACCAGACCCAAATCGGTCGAGACCAGCTGGCTCAGTGATCAGATCTAGCCGAACGGAGTGAAGGCTGCCGTCGAAATGCGGGATCTTCCGGGTTCCGTGATCAGGTTCCGACGGCAGCTGAGTATACAGAGAGGTCGAGATGAGCCTCACGGCTGCAGAAAAGCTCATACACGAGCATCTTGTAGAGGGCAGACCTGTTCCGGGTGAAAGGATAGCCATCAGGATAGACCAGACTCTGACACAGGACGCTACAGGCACGATGGCTTTCCTCCAACTCGAAGCACTGCACGTAGATAGCATCCGGACGGAGCTGTCGCTGTCCTACGTCGATCACAACATGGTTCAGAACGGATTCGAGAATGCCGATGACCACAGGTATCTCCAGTCGGTCGCGAAACGCTACGGGGTCCGCTTCTCACGACCGGGCAACGGCATCTGCCATCAGGTCCACTTCGAGAGATTCGCTCTTCCTGGAAAAACACTTCTCGGTTCCGACAGCCACACTCCGACGGCAGGTGGAATGGGAATGCTGGCCATTGGTGCGGGGGGTCTCGATGTGGCCTGTGCAATGGCGGGAGAGCCATTCTGGCTGACCTACCCGGAGGTTACGGGTATCAGGCTGACCGGGGAGCTGCAGGATTTCGTCTCGGCAAAAGATGTGATCCTAAGAGTCCTGTCGATCCTCACGACAGAAGGCAACGTCGGAACCATCAACGAGTACTTCGGCGATGGTCTTGTCCACCTGCACGCGCAGGACAGAGCAACGATAGCGAACATGGGAGCGGAAACAGGTGCAACCACATCGCTTTTCCCTTCCGACGAGATCACTCGCGCATTCCTGAAAGCCCAGGGTCGGGAGGATGGATGGCGTCCCCTGCGTGCCGATCCGGATGCCGTTTATTCCAAGGAGATCGAACTCGATCTGAGCGGTATCGAGCCTATGGCGGCCTGTCCCCATTCCCCGGGAAACGTTGTCCCACTCGGGGAACTCGCAGGGACGCGGGTGGATCAGGTTTGCATCGGTTCCTGTACGAACTCCTCCTTCCGGGATCTTGCCATGGCTGCGGAGATACTCGCTGGACGGAAGGTAAGCGATAACACAGGACTCACGATAGGACCCGGCTCGAGGCAGGTCCTGACCATGATAGCCCAGTCCGGTCATCTCAACTCCCTCATCGACAGCGGAGCGAGAATCGCGGAGAGCACATGCGGGTTCTGCATCGGCAACGGCATGGCTCCCTGCACCGATGCGGTATCCCTCAGGACTGCCAACAGGAATTTCGAGGGCAGATCGGGAACGGCGAGCGCGCAGGTCTTCCTAGTGAGCCCAGAAGTTGCGGCTGCAGCAGCAATAACCGGTGAGATTACTGATCCACGGGAACTGGGAATAGTCTGCCCATCGATTACCGTACCCGATGCCTTTCCGGTCGATGACAGCATGACCATAGTGGAACACGATCCGACATTCGAACCGGTCAGAGGTCCCAACATCGGCCCGCCCCCGTTAAGTAAGAGCCTTCCTGAGAAGCTCGCAGGGAAGGTCCAGCTGGTCGTGGGAGATAAGATCACAACCGATCACATCATACCTGCAGGCAAGCGTCTGATCTACCGTTCCAACATAGACAGATACTCCGATTTCGTGTTCGAGGGAATCGACCCCGCTTTCGCTGCGAGATGCCGTGCGAACCTCCAGATTGGCTCGTTCAATTTCATCGTCGGCGGTGAGAGCTACGGACAGGGCTCCAGCCGTGAACACGCGGCGATCTGTCCCATGCATCTGGGCGTCAAAGCAGTCTTCGCACGCTCTTTCGAACGGATTCACACCGCCAATCTCGTTAACTTCGGCATTCTTCCCCTGCTGCTTGAGACCGAGGAGGACTACAGCGCTCTGAAGATCGGGCACGAGCTGGAGATCGTGAATCCGCGCGAGCGCCTCGCGCCGGGTAAGGCTCTAACCGTGATCGATCACACAACCGGAGAGAGGTTCGAAGTCGGTCACACTCTCTCCGGACGGGATATCGAGATGGTCCTGGCCGGTGGGCTGCTCAACTGGATTCGCTGCAGAGATCGAGAAGACCGATCATGAGGATTGACATTCCCTACGGAAGAGACGGTAGGATCCCGCTGGAACTGCCTGACTGCGCCGAAGTGGTGTACCCCAACTCCGTTCCCAGGAGAGATGAAGGAGATATCCTTCGCTCGGCGCTGGAAAACCCTATCGATTCCCCCAGGTTCCGGGACTTCGTTAGCAAGTGCGGTAACACCCTCGTCATCGTCAACGACGCCACACGCCCTACACCAACCGCAAGAGTCCTCTCGCTAATCTGGGAAGATCTTTCGAAGATTCCCCACAAATTCATCGTTGCAACGGGAGTACACCGTGCATCCACCGAGGAGGAGCTGAAGGGAATTTTCGGTGACCTGTACCCGGAGGTGCGTGACAACGTGATCATGCATGATGCCCGGAAAGAAGAGGACATGATCCACATCGGCACATCGAAGAACGGCACTGAGATGTACGTCAACCGGGCCGGTGTTGAAGCAGACGAGTTCGTCGTCATCGGCTCCGTCGAACCCCACTACTTCGCCGGTTACACGGGCGGACGAAAGGCCTTCCTGCCGGGAATCGCTTCGTTCAGGACCATCGAGCAGAATCACAGATACGCCCTCAGACCGGAATCCTCAGCCCTTGCCCTGGACGGAAACCCTGTTCATGACGACATGATCGATGCTCTCAAGACAGTTTCTGAGAAGCCTATCTTCTCGATAATGACAGTACTGGATGGAGACCACCGCATTTACGCGGCAACTGCAGGGCACATTCATGGGAGCTTCTACGCTGCAATCGACCGAGCCAACGATGTCTACTGCGTCCCGGTATCCAGAAAGGCTGAACTGGTTATAAGCATCGCCCCCTACCCGATGGACATCGATCTCTACCAGTCCCAGAAGGCTCTGGACAACGGGAAGCTGGCGCTGGCCGATGGGGGAATACTGCTCATGGTATCGAAGTGTAGAGACGGCATCGGAGATGAAGCCTTCGTGAAGCTTCTCGCGTCCTGCGACACACCCGGGGAAACACTCAGGCGACTCGACGAAGGGTACAAACTGGGCTGGCACAAGGCGGGAAAAATGGCAGAGATCGCTGTTCGAGGCGAGATGTGGGGTTATACCGACCTGGAGGATGATGTACTGAATTCGTGCTTCATCAGACCCTGGAGCGATCTGCAGACAGCTGTTGACGAAGCGCTATCCATCATAGGTTCCCAGGCTCACGTGGTCGTACTGATGTGCGGTTCGATGTCGGTGCCGAAGATTGGTTAGAGATCTGAGCAGTGCTACGGCTACTGACTGAATCGATGATAACAAGCCGGGGAAAGCCCTGCACCACGTCGGGAATCGAGATGCCGGCAGGACGAGGGCGGCCGGACGACCGCCCCCATCATGGTCAGGACCTGATCTTCTTCAACAGGCTGCCCGAAGAGTCGATAATGCTCACTTCCAGCGGGGTCTTCTCACCTGGCAGGGTATGGCTGGCGCAGGCAAGACAGGGGTCGTAGGCTCTGAAAGCCATCTCGACCATGTTGAGAAGCCCTTCGGATACTTCCCCGTTCTTTATCAGACTCTTTGCAGCCTTCGACACGGACATGCTCAGAGCAGCTGCGTTGTTCACGGTGGCGACTATCAGGTTGACCCCCGTGATCACTCCGTTGTCGTCGGTCTGGTAATGGTGGATCAGGGTACCTCTGGGTGCCTCCACGATGCCGATTCCCTCGGAAGGGGTGGCGGTCGGGATAGTCCTGATGTTCGGATCGAGTATCTCCTCGTCCTTTGCGAGCTCGAGAAGTCTCTCGGATGCGTAGAGCAGCTCGACGAGTCTTGCCCAGTGGTAGGCGAGGGTGTTGTGGGCGGGCTTACCCCCGAGGACGGAGTACATCCTCTCGAACTCCTCCTGGGCCAGTGGCGTGGCCATTCCGTCGGATGCGTTTAGTCTCGCGAGGGGCGCAACGCGGTAGACTCCGCTGTCTTTCCCATCGACGAAGCCTTTCCACCCTATGTTCCTGAGGTAGGGGAACTTGATGTAACTCCACGGCTCCACGTGCTCGGCGATGTGGTTCAGATAATCCCTCGGTTTGAACTTCGCGTACTCGCTTCCATCGGGATCAACGACACGGACATCACCGTCGTAGAAGTTCACTTTGTTGTTCGAGTCTACCAGTCCCATGTAGTTCGTTCTGTGTTTGTAGACATCCCCCAGTATCAGGTCGACGTATGACTTGTTTTCCAGGACGATGTCGGTGAAGGCCTTGAGGGTGAACCGCGAGAACTCAATCGCTGCCTCACCGGTCGCGATGTACTCCTCCCTGTCCTCGGAAGTGACACCCTTGGATACACCTCCGGGGAGGTTGCAGACCGGATGTATCACTCTTCCGCCCTGCTTCGTGATTATCTCGCGGAGTCGCTTTCTTATGGAAATTACCCGCTTGCCGGCGTCGAGGCCGACTTTCTCGATAACTCCGAGGATGTTCCTGCTGCCTGCAGGCGCGTCGGGTCCCACTATGAAATCCGGACCACCTAGGAAGAAGAAGTGGAGAGTGTGATCCTCGGCCATGAAGGCCGAGTTGATCAGTTCCCTGATCTTCTTTCCCGCGGGAGGGACTTCCACCTTGTACAGGTCATCGAGGGCTTTGCCGGAAGCCATGTGATGAGCGGTGGGGCAAACGCCACAGATCTTGGGCGTGATTCTCGGCAGCTCCTCGGCCATGCGATCTTCACAGAACTTCTCGAAGCCCCTGAACTCCGGAACCTGGACAAAGGCCTTGTCGACGTTTCCATCGTCATCGAGGAAGATCTCGATCTTCCCGTGACCCTCCAGTCTAGTAATCGGGTCGATTGTGATCCGCCTTGCCATCCTATTGACTCCTTCTCAGCAGAGACGATGGCAGGCTGTACATGTAGAACAGACCCGCCGGATCGGCAATAGGCCTCAACAGCTCCAGTATGTCCTCTTCAGTCGCGTTCTCCTCATCCTCCAGTTCGAGGATTGAGGCAATAGCCGAGACCGCCTTCGCGCCGGCGTCGAGCACACCGTCCATGGGACCGAAGCAACCTCGACAGGGCATGTTGACGTTTATGCAGCGTTCCCCGCACCCTGATCTGGTTGACACCCCGAGGCAGATCAGCCCCTCCTCAAGGAAGCACTTCTCCGGATCGGGTTCCACCTCATGCGGCCGCTTCAGTTTGCTGATGGAAATCTTCAGAGGCTTCGAATCGGATCTGGGGCATGAATCACACAGGGACTTCGCCGGCGCGAGCACTGCTCCCTTTTCCGGGAGGTTACCTGTGAGGACGGCCGTGATCGCCTCCATCAGCAGGTCGGCCGGTGGAGCACAGCCAGGCAGGTAGTAGTCAACATCGATAACCTGATCAAGCGTATGGACGGTGTTCCAGAATTCGGGCAGTGTCAGCTCGAACCCATCTACGTCCGCTTCGGTAACGGGAAGAACCCCCTCCGGATTGACGGTGGAAGGACTTGTGAGGTAAGCGCGTTCAAAGGCGCTCTCGCGGTCATAGAAGTTCCCCAGACCCGGGATGCCCCCAAGATGGGCACATGAGCCGAAGGCTATGACGAGACCGGACTTGCGCCGCAGCAACTCCACCATTTCCTTCTGCTCTCCCGTACGGATAGCGCCGTTGATGAAGGTCAGGGCAATCTCGCCGTCCTTCATGGCCTGGACATCCTTCTTCTTGAAATCCAGAGCGACGGGCCAGAAGACGATGTCCACGGCCTCTACCACTTCCAGCAGATCTTCGGCCAGATCGACTACCGCTTCTTCGCAACCACCGCATGAAGCGCACCAGTACAGGGCGACCTTCGGTTTGCTCATCTCTTCACCTCATGCCAGTTCCTGGACCGACTTCATCGGACCCAGCTGTGAGATCTGTTCGGTGAATTCGCTCACGGCACTCTTGAGCTCTGCCGATTCCCCGGCGGAGAACCAGTCCATCGCAATCCTCTCAGGGGATATCCCGAGCTGCTCCAGTGTGTTCCTGAGCAATGTCATTCTCCTCCGTGCGCTGTAATTACCGTCGTGATCGCACTCTTCGGGAGGACAGCCGGTAACCATGACACCCCACGCACCGCGGGAGAAGGCCTCGACGACCAGTTCGGGGCTCACCCGACCGGAGCACATTGTCACGATGGGCTCAACGGTGGCGTCAATCCCGTCATCCAGCATTCGCGAGAGCTGGAGACCCGGGTAGACCGACCAGTTGCAGCAGAAAACGACAACCTTCGGCTTCCCGCTCATTCCGCACCTCCAGCGAGCGACGAGAGCATACTCTCTCTGAGATCACTCTCCTGTATGCCGAAGCCTTCCGTCTGGGTAATGGCTCCGGATGGGCATGACGCAACACAGACACCGCAGCTCAGGCACTTCACGGGGTCTACGATCCGCTTCTTCTCCTCGTCGATTGAAATTGCCTCGGCCTTGCATACGGATGAGCACATCCCGCAGTGACCACAGATGTCGTCATCGACAAGGGCGGCCGTACCTCGGAATTCGAAACCTGCATCGGCAAGGTCGGCTTTCGCGTCCTGTATGATGTCGGTCACCGGAACCTTGGCTGCGCAGCTTCTCTCACAGTTCCTGCAGTGGAAGCACTCGGCGATCTTGTCCGCAATCTCGGGTGTGCATTCCATTTCACCGTTCAGCAGGCGGAAGAGGAGGATGAGTTTTGCCCTGGGCGTATCGATTTCCCAGAAACTCGACTTGAAGAGGTGGCAGAGTTCGTAGCAGTAACCGCAGCGGATGCAGATGTTCAGTTCCGTTCTCCAGGCGTTCAACCTCTTGAACTCCGGTATCATCACTTCCTCAGTCTTTCCCTACCCCCAGAAGCAGGAGCATTCAGATGGTACCTCAGATCCGTGGCAGTGACCCAGTTGTCTGGCGCATCCTGCATCTTGGACGGGTTGAGAATGTTGTTCGGATCGAGAGCGTGCTTGATGGCCCGTATGATTCCGAGCGAGTCAGCCTTCTCCTTCTTCATGGCCGGTCCCTTCGAGAGCCCGATCCCGTGTTCGGCTGAAGTCGTTCCTCCGACCGACCGAACAAACTCGTAGACCTCGGAGACCGCTTTGCGGGCATCTTCCCACTGCGTTTCCTCTGTCGGATCCATCAGTATCTTCGTGTGAACGCAACCTGAACCGCAGTGCCCATAGGCTGACATGACGACGTTGTTGCGCTTGGCGATCTCGTGGATCTTACTTGCACACTCTGCCATCTTCGAATAGGGAACAGCCATGTCGTCTGCCAGAGACATGCAGGAGAGACCCTCCTGGTAACGGGACAGCGCGGCAAAGAGTTGCTTTCGACCTGAGAAGAGCCGCGCTCTCTCCTTGGCATCGTAGCTCATCTCGATTCCGGAAGCGCCATGCTCCTCGCAGATCTCCTTGATCACCGCGAGCTCGTAATCGATGGCTTCCTTCACGTTCCCATCTGCCTCGAAGAAGAGAAGGGCCTCCACATCCGGAAGGTCCATGTCAAGAGCAGTATTCACTGCCCTTATGGCGACGTTGTCCATGAGCTCGAGAACGGAAGGGACGGCTCCGCTCTTCATGATATCGCTGATCGTATCTCCCGCATCTCCGAGCCTGTTGAAGCGTGCAACGGCCATGCATCTGTATTTCGGAATCGGGACTATCTTGAGCGTAGCTTCGACTATTACGCCCAGCGTACCCTCTGAGCCGACCATGAGCCTGTCCAGCTGATATCCTGATGCCTCGACTCGAGTATTGGAGCCCAGATGCACTAGGTCACCGTTGGCAAGGACGACCTTCATTCCGAGCACGGAGTCGCGAGTAGCACCATACTTCACCGAACGGAGCCCACTGGCGTTGTTGGCAATCTCACCGCCGATGGTTGCGAGTCGACTCGACGCAGGTGTAGGCGAGTAGAAGAAGCCGTAAGGCTTCAGTGCACGGTTGAGATCGTCATCTACGACCCCCGGCTCGACTATACAGAGAGTGTCTTCGGGGACGATGCTCAGGATGTGGTTCATCAATTTCATGTCCATGACGATCCCCCCGTTTATGGGGACCGCCTGACCCGACATGCCCGTTCCTGAACCGCGCGGAACAACGGGAACCAGATTCCTGTTCGCGTAG
>JAJISI010000028.1 GCA_022848805.1 Thermoplasmatota archaeon | reverse complement strand
GCTCATCCTGCCGAAGACGAGGCTCTTCTTCGAATCAGGTATGCCGATGCCGTTGTCGACGATCGATACGCACCAGTACCTCCTGTAATCGACGAAGAACTCGCCCACGCTCACTTCGACTGCTATCTTCTCGTGAGCGTCGTACTGCACCGCGTTCTCGATGATGTTCACGAATATCTCGTCGATCAGCTCATTGCCGGTGACGAAGTACCTCTGGCTTCCCAGGTTCAGGTCAATGGTGACATCCTTCCCAAGGTTGCTCCTCGAGACTTCCCCTGCACTCGCCTTCAGCGTCTCGACGAGGTCCACCGGGCCGGTATTCTTCGCCACTTCCTCTTCGATGCGCGCTAGCTTCTCCGCACGCTGTATCAGTTCGTTGATCCCCCATGCGGCCTCCGTGGCTCGCTCCAGATACGCGACCGCTTTCTCGGGGTCGACTTCCGTCGAGAGGGCCATATGCAGATAGCTCGTCACCGCCTGGTTGTAATTGTTGATGTCGTGGGCCATGATGTCTGCGAGAAAGCGCGTTCTCTGCGCTATCTCCACCTGAGCGTGATACATCGTCGCGTTCTCGATGGCGACACCAGCCAGCTCCGCGAAGATACGAAGCGCCTCGATGGCATCCTTGTCCATCGTCCTGCGGGTTTCCGGCTCCTCTATCTCTATGAACCCTTTCGGCTGGTTATCGCGGTCCATGAAGACTATCTTCAGATAGTCCAGCTCGTGCCACTCGTCCAGGTCGTCTCTGGGTTTCGTTATGCTTTTCACATCGAAATAGAGTGGTTCGTCAGATTTATCGAAGTCCTCAGGGCCGGGCCGGACGAAATACACGTTCTCGGAGACCATAAACTTCGAGTCCATGTCTCTGCCAAGGCGCTCCTGACTGTATGTGATAGCCATAATCTGTTCGTTCTTGTCGGCGCCATATCCGTGGGCTGCGCGGACGCGGAAGACCTGCTCATTCTCGTCAAGGACGCATATTATGAGAGCCCTGACGGAGAACAGTTCAGCTATCGTTTCTGCGATCTTCTGAAGGACGGCATCGAGGCTCTCCACTGACATGATGTCCGACAGAACGCTCAGCATCTCTCCTGCAAACCTCGGAGGCGTAGGCCATTTCTTGACGCCCCGTCTAGGCCTGGAACCCTTTGAAGAACTCTGCATCGTGCATCCCTGGATGTTCGTTCAATAGCATGATTCAGAAATACTCCGGCCTATTAGAACTTATGGCGAATTACACCAACAACGGATTCCAAAATGGGGGACGACGAGTTGAGCTATCCAGGCAACGATCCGAGAAACAACCTATATACGATGATGCGGATTCAATCAGGGGGAAAACAATGACTGAAGAAACAGAGGTGGGCAAGGTCATGCAGTTCTTCGCGAAGCCTTCTGTTGCAGCGATAGAGATAACTGCGGGAACGATCGCTGTCGGAGATACGATCAGAATCAAAGGCGCGACGACTGACTTCGAACAGAAGATCGAATCTATGGAGATCGATAGGAGCCCGGTCCCCAGCGCGACGACGGGTCAGGCCGTGGGGATAAAGGTGAAGGACAGAGTCCGCATACACGACAAGGTCCTCAAACTGGTAACCTAGGCTCTGCGAACAGGATTGTGAGTCGACCTTACATGAAGCCGTCCATCATCGTTCACGGAGGGGCTTGTGCCATCGATACCGATGGGCGGGTCGCCTCCGCAACGTCCACGGGAGGGATACCGAGAAAGCCTGCCGGCAGAGTAGGCGATTCGCCGCTCGTAGGATGCGGTGCCTACGCTGACGGCCAAGCTGGGGCAGCTTCCGCGACAGGCTGGGGAGAGAAGATAATGGCGGTCCTACTGGCGAAGACGGCCATAGACGCCCTCAAGTCGCATGGAGACCCGACTGAGGCCTGCAGGGAGGCTGTGACGGCGATGAGAAGCAGGGTGGACGGGCTGCTCGGTGGAATAATCATGGTCGACCGCAAGGGTACGGTCGGCTATCATCACAATACCCCCCGGATGGCATTCGGGTTCATAGAAGGGAATACGGGCAACAAGAAGGTGGCCATCAGAGTCTGAGTGGCGACTACTTGCCTACGACCTCATCCGGACTAACGCCGTTGGCGGGGCCGAACAACTCCATCCGTATGTCTTTGACCAGGTTGTCGTGGTCTTCACGAGAGATCCTCAGCATCCTGCGCAGACTCTCGAGGATTTCGACCTCCGGACCATCAAGAAGTCCATCGGAGAGGGCGATCTCAAGAACCTCACTGTAAATTCTAAGGAACTCCATATGGTCCTCCGCAAGCTTCTTCAGTATCTCGGTCTCCAGGGTGCCATGCTTCTTCTCAGAGATCTTCAGGAGCGATCTAAGCTCCTCAATTAGGAACCGCTCCGTTGCGGTCACTCGGCCGTCGCGCCAGGCCGTCGCGAGCGCGCGCCTGTACGCTTCGGTAGCTTCGTCCTTCTTCTCGATGGCGTGAAGTTTACGGGATTCTATCGTCTCAAGGGATTCCATGTCGAGGCTTCCTTTAAGGGCCGCCTCCGTCACTATGTCACAGAAAGTGATGTGCTTCGATGTGGCATCGTCAATCTCACTGATCTTCATACGCACGACCTTGCCTGTCAGCCTGACGGGTACAACAAGGTCGCCAATGCGCTTCCTCAACTCACCCGACCTGGCGAAGCCATTCGGGCTCAGGTAATAGCCATTCATACGCTGCTTCATACCCTTCATATGAGCCTTTCGCTGGATGACCAGGCCATCTCCGATGAGGTCCTTGAGGTACTGCGGTAGATGTTTCCGCTGAATACCGGTCGAGCCGGCTATCGACTCCTGCGTCAGTTCAGAAGGGAGCACATACCGATCATCCATACGAGGATAATCAGAAAGGCACAACAGAATACGGTCCTTGCTGGTAAGCGAAGCGATCTCCTCAAGTCCCACGCCGCCTGGAACGGCGTAGATGTATATGCATATTTTCGTATGGAACCGCCTTCGAACTTCAGAGCCGTCAGGCGGATTTCGGATAGCGATGCATTATATTCTGACCATAATATATCACTTATTACATGATAATAGAATTATATTATTCAACATATACACTGATGCCAGCAACAGGAATGCGTACGCTGAACGCGCGTGCCCCCGCGATTTTCTCACCTCAGAGGGAATAATATATAAATCGGCCAATACACCCGAGCAGTATCGGCAAAAGCGTCATATACCCCCTAAGTGTAAGGGGTTAATCGATCGCAATGGACGCGCTGGGACTAATGGGAAAGTGTTCTATCCCCATCGATTGGGGGCCAGCGCAAGCTAGCGATTAAGCATCTAGCGTGTTCCGTTTCATATGCGGGAGAAGCTAGAGCTTGACTTTTAGGGAGGTGTATTAGAGTGAGACCAAGCAGAATATTCAACACGGTAAGAAACATCCAGCTGGAGAAGACGCTCCTGGGCGTCCCGAGGAGACAGAGGGCCGTTCTGAGAGGTTACGTGGCTGGCAGACGAAGACGATAGTCCCTTTGACAAAGGGGGGATTGACGAACTCGATCTGTCAACTAACGATCCAGTGTCCGGAGTCAGCTCCGTTAAACCCTTTCATTTCTTAAAAAACCCGTGAATTGCGACGTTTTCAGGTATGATTTGGCCTTCTGAATGAGGGCCAGTATGTCGATTCTGCAGTGGAAATCACGCTTTTAGGACGTGATGCTAGCTTATATTAGTGCAATACGATTCAGGAGTGGTGGGATATTTGGTCAAGGCCTACTGTGTAAAGTGCAAGAAGTCTGTCGAAGTGAAGGACGCAAAGAAGGTCAAGCTGAAGAATGGGAAGCCCGCTACGAAGGGCACGTGCCCCAAGTGCGGTACCAAGGTCTTCCGAATCGGCGGATAGACAAAACGCCTTCTAAAACCCGTGATGAGACTTCCATTCTCGGGGGACGCGTCCTTCGGGGATGGATTCTCTAATCCTCTTCGGGCTACCTGCGCCTGCGCAGGTGATTTCCTCGTTCTACAAGTGCAGCTATGGCGCGCATGCTCCGCCGTATTGTTGGATATACCACCAACCCTCGACTGGCCATGTCACGCATGACCGATGACTGGTCCTTTGCGAAGACGCTCATCACGATCGGCGGTCCACCCTCAGAGAAGCGTCTGCCCGCGATTTCGATCAGTCCGTCCGTCACATTCGGAGGCTGCAGCTCGAGCGACATCATGATCGCATCGACGCCAGGGTCGGCCTTCAGGATGCCGAGCACCCGATCGTACATCGCATCGGTCACCGCAGCGGTTAGGTCGACGGGATTTCGGGGCGCCGTGAACTCCGGAACGGCCTTCCGAAGCTCAGAAGCGGTGATCTCGCTGAATTCAGCCATCCGTAGGCCCATCCCATTGTCTGAAGATTCGGCAAGATCGGACGCGATCACGCCGAACCCGCCCGCGCTGGCCACGACACATATCCTGTCGTCTTTCATGTGACCTATGACAGAGAGTACCTTGGAGACGTCCACAAGTTCTTCCTCGTCATACACGCGCATGACTCCAGCCTGTCGGAGGGCACCATCCACGACTGCGTCGGATGTGGACGCGATGGCGCCCGTGTGAGACCTTGCCGCCGCCGAACCCGCACGGGTCCGGCCGGCCTTCAGCAGGACGACCGGCTTCGATAAGGAGATCTCTCTTGCGACCTCCAGGAACAACCTACCGTCTGAGAACGACTCGAGGTACATAGCGATGCACCGGGTTTCGGCATCGTCAGCGAAGTGTCTGAGCACATCCACCTCGTCTATGTCCGCCTTATTGCCAAGACAGACGCACGCGGACACGCCTATTCCTGCGGCCTCAGCCTTCTCAAGGCACGAAACGGCCACCGCTCCGCTCTGAGACACGATTGCTATCGACCCGTTCCCAGGCCTTGAGCTACGGTCCTTCGGTATGAAGAACGTATCAAGGCGCGAGGATGGAACCATAAGACCCATCGTGTTCGGGCCGAGGATGCGGGTACTAGTACCATCCACTGCAGTCATGAGCGCGTCCTGTAGCTCCTCGCCGCCCTCCCCGCGCTCGCCGAAACCGGATGATGTGACTATAACGAACCGAACCCCTCTCTTCGCGGCGTCTCGGACGACGTCTACGGATGATCCTGCTGGAAGAACGACGACCGCTAGGTCGACCTTGCCAGGTACATCGTTAAGCGATTCGTAGCATTTCCGACCGAGTATCTCGCGTTCTCTTGGATTGACAGGATGGACGGCGAAGTCGCCGGAGAGGAGGTTCTTCAGAGCGATGTGACCCATCTTCCCGGGGTCGGCGGATGCGCCGACGAGGGCCACGGCGGACGGCTTGAACAGGAGCGTCAGGTCATCATCCATCTTAGGTGTCATTGGCTTCGTGCGGTATTTTACTATTCTTGTCTCATGCCGCAACCTCCTGGCCTAAAGGCAATGTATCGATGCCGGGAATGTTCTTATATCGTGTTACTCATTAACACAGCTACTCCAATCGGGGCTTGGGGGAGATACACATGGAGCTAAGGGAGATCATCAGTGGCTCGCAGCCAGTGAGAATCCCGCCAGATGCAACAGTTGCGGATGCGCTGGTCACAATGGCGGAGAACAAGACCGACTATGTGATCGTGGACAGACAGGGGATTGACGATGCGTATGGCATGATCACCCGTTGGGACATAGTGGTCGGACCCATCGCGGAGGGGGAGGACCTCTCCGAACTCCCAGCGCTGTCTTGCGCGCGGAAGCCGGTTGTCAGTATGAACAACCTCGACCTCGAAGCGCGCTGGGTAGCGAAGAAGATGGCCGACGAGGGCGTATCGAGGATAATGGTCTTCGCCCAGGAGGACTTCCTAGGATCGGTCTCGGATGTCGACGTGCTCAGAGCGATCGCATCCAGGGCATCTAAGGACCCCGAGAAGGAGGCGAAGGAATGACCATAGGCAGACTAACTCTCAGGGACGTCGTGAAGACCTTTGAGCTGCCAACGATAGGCTCCGACGCAACCATACTGGAAGCTATGAGGATCATGCTGGACTCCAACTGCTACACGCTTCTCGTCCCCAGGAAAGGCAAGAGCGACGCATACGGCATCCTCACGAAGGGGGACGTCCTCGGCAAAGTGATCGCGGAAGGGAAGGATCCAGCCGATACGACGGTCGGGGAATGCATGTCGAAGCCCCTCGTTCTACTGACTAACCTTTCACTCGATCTGAGATGGGTCGCGAGTGCCATGGCGAATTCCGAGGTCGGAACGATTGCCGTGTTCGAGAAAGGAGATTTCTACGGATATGTCACAGAGTCATGCGTCATGGATGGGATATATCACGCCATGAGACGCGCCAAGCTCGAAGAGGGCGTGGAGTTCGTATCGTGCTAGATCGGCACCGATAGGGACAGAGGGGGCTGTACATGGAGGAATCACGTCACGACATCGACACCAAGAAGAAGCAAGTGGCAGTCTATCTCTGCGGATGCAAAGGGGCGATCTCCGACCACGTCGATCTTGAATCAATCGCAAAGGAGCTTAAGGGCGACCCGGACATCCTGACTGTCTCGATCCATGAGGCGCTCTGCTCCAGAGAGGGGCAGGATTTTCTGAAGGAAGAATACTCGGCGAAGGGTATCGAGAGGGTCGCCGTTGCAGCCTGCTCCCCCAACATACAGGGCCTCATCGTCAGTCGCTCCCTGGAGGAGCAGGGGCTGAATCGATACCTCTTTGAACAGGTCAACATCAGAGAGCAGTGTGCGTGGTCGCACGCAGACAAGTCAGAGGCGACCGAGAAGGCGAAGAGGCTCACGAAGGGGGCCATCGCGAGAGCCAAGGAGCTGGTGCCACTCGAGGACATCGTGGTACCCATCCTGCCATCCACCCTCGTTATCGGCGGCGGAGTGACAGGCATGCAGGCAGCGCTGGATATCGCCAGCCAAGGCTTCAAGGTGCACCTCGTCGAGCGGTCCGACGAGCTCGGGGGAAGGGCGTACAAGCTAAGCATGACTTTCCCGACGCACAACTGCGGAATCTGCTGCATGCAATACTGCAAGGAATGCGTATTCACCCCCAAGATAGAGGATGTCCGTCAGAACGAGAACATAGAAGTCATGCTCGAGTCGGAGGTCGTGGACATCACGGGTGGTTTCGGGAACAGGCAGGTCAAGGTGACTACCCCAGACGGAGAGAAGGAATTCGATGTAGGCACGATCATAGTCGCGACCGGGTCGAAGACTTTCAATCCATCAAGGATACCCGAGCTGCGATACGAGAACCCGGATGTCATCACGGCGGTGGAGCTCGAACAGCTCATAGTCGAGCACCGTGAGAAGAAGGGGTGGCTGAAGAGACCCTCCGACGGGAAGGTCCCGAAGACAATCAACTTCATCCAATGCGTGGGGTCGAGGGACAAGGTGAAAGGGAACCTCCATTGCTCCCTCGTCTGCTGCACGTACGCCATTGGCCAGGCGAGAGAGATCAAGAAGATCCTGCCTGACGCTGAAGTGTACATCCACTACATAGATCTCAGAGGACCCTACCGCGGCTTCGAGGAATTCTACGACCAGGCGAAGGAGGAAGGGGTACAGTTCGTCCGTGGCAGGGTCTCCGAAGTTGTGGAGGACCGCGGGAAGCTCTTCGTGAGAGCGGTCGATACGGATTCCGGCACGCTACTCAACATCCCGTCTGACATCGTGGTCCTCGCGGTCGGCCAAGAACCTGCCGACGGGAGCGACAAGATATCGAAGATGCTCCACATACAGACGGACATCGACCAGTTCATGAAGGACATCAACCCGATGTTCCCGTCTGAGTTCCGAAGAGGGGTCTACGTTGCAGGTACTGCACAGGGCCCCAAAGGTATCAGGTACTCCATCGAGGACGCGAAGGCGGCCGCAGCGAGCGCCGTCGAGTTGATGAAGAAGGGAGAGACACCGTTCCCGAGGATAGTCGCGTACGTTGACGAGGAGAGATGCCGCGGATGCGGCAGATGCGAGGAGGCCTGCGAATACGGGGCCATCAGGCTCGAGGAGGATCCTGAGAAGATGGTCAAGATATCGCGGGTTGACGAGATAGTGTGCGAGGGCTGCGGAGCGTGTGCAACCGTGTGCTGCAACAAGGCCATCACGATAAACAACTTCAAGCGCGAGCAGGTCGAGGCGCAGATCAGAGCTATACTCGAGGAGGTGGACGCCGATGGCTGAAGAGAAGGGCGCGGACTTCGAGCCGAATATCATCGCCTTCACCTGCACCTGGTGCGGCTATCCCTCCGCCAACCTCGCAGGAGTCAACAAGATAGAGTATCCCCCGAACGTGAAGATAATCCGCGTGATGTGCAGCGGGAGCGTGGAGCCTGGCGTCATCATGGACGCCTTCGAGCATGGAGCCCACGGCGTGATAGTCATCGGATGCCTCATGGACAACTGCCACTACGTCTCCGGGAACGTGAAGACGCAGGAGAGGATAGACGCGCTGAAGGAACTCTTCGACATTCTCGGGCTCGACTCGAAAAGGCTCAGAACCGAGTGGATAAACGCATCGGAACGGACCAAATTCGCGGAGTCGGTCAACGAGTTCGTGGAGGAGGTCAGGGCGCTTGGACCGATTCCGATGAAGAAGAAGGCGAAGCTCAAGCCGAGGACGCAGGATGAGACGAAGGAGGAGGTCAAGCAGATAATCGAGGACACCGGTGCGTTCGACTGCGTCGAATGCGGCAAGTGCACTACTGTCTGCCCGATAGCGTCGTTCGACCCCGACTTCGCCCCGAGAACGATAGTCCTGCGGGCCATGGAGGGGATCGTCGAGGACATTGCGACGGACAGGGACATATGGACCTGCATAGCATGCGAGCAATGCAACGTGATGTGTCCGTACAAGGTGGACTACTCCGGATTCATACGAGGCATGAGGGAGGAGGCGGTAAGGCACGGATCCGCCCCGCTATGCTCCCAGGGAGGGGTCATACACTCGACCCAGAGGATCATGGCGAACACGGACCTGAAACAGCAGCGGCTCGATTGGGTGAAGGAAGACATGGAAGTCACAGACAAGGGTGAAGTATTCTATTTCGTCGGTTGTCTCCCGCACTACGACGCCATATTCAAGGACATGGAAGAGCTGAAGCTCCGGGACATCGCCGAGAGCGCCGTGAGGATAATGAACAAGGCGGGAGTCGTTCCCGTCGTGAGCAACGAGGAGAAATGCTGCGGCCACGACCTCATGTGGACCGGGAACGAGTCCGACTTCGAGAAGCTCATGGACCACAACGTCGAGCTCATCAAGAAATCCGGGGCGAAGAAGGTGGTTTTCACTTGTCCCGAATGCTATAGGACTTTCAACATGGACTATCAGGACCTTATCGACGACCTCGGTTTCGAGATGGTGCACATCGCGGACTACGTCAAGGATCTGATCGACTCTGGGAAGCTGAAGGCAGAGGATTTCGCATCCGCCCAGTACAAATTCACATACCACGATTCGTGCAGGCTCGGGAGACATTCTGGCATATACGACAGCCCGAGGGCCTTGGCCGAGGTGTTCTCCGGCGGGAACTACCTGGAGATGGAGAGGACGAGGGACAAGGCGGTCTGCTGCGGGGTGAGCGCGTGGACGAACTGCAACGCCCAGACGAAGAGGATGCAGATCGACAGGCTGATGGAGGCGAAGAAGGCCGGAGCAGACCGGATGCTGATGTTCTGTCCGAAGTGTCAGATACATTTCAAGTGCGCCGTCCAGAACGAGATACCCGTCGATAGGTCGGAGGTGGACGTCGGGATCGAGGACTTCACCGTGGCGATGGCCCGACTCCTCGCGCTCATGGAGGAGCCGAAGGAGGAGCCTATTGGCGACTCAGAATAGTCGTCCCGCAACCTCGGCAGATGCACCTCGACGTGTTCATCCTAACGCGCCATCATCTCCTACTTCGAGTGGAGCGGTCGAAAACTACCTCTCCGCCGACGACGGTTTTCAGGACGGATAGCGAAACGAGCGCATCCGGGTCATGGAAAGGATCGCCTGACAGTACGATGAAGTCCGCGACCTTGCCTGTCGATATCGTGCCTTTGCAGTCCTCCTCGAAGGAGGCATACGCCCCGTTTCGTGTGTAACTCATGAACGCCTCCTCCATGGTGAGTCGCTGCGATGGATACGATGCGTTCACCGCGGAACGTATGCCGTAGATAGGAGAGAATGGCATGCAATCCGAGCCGAACACGAGCCTGACCTTGGCCATGAGTATCTCCTTGAACGGGTTGTTCATGCTCGCCCTCTCGGGCCCTAGCCGCTCAGCATACATGCCGTCAATCCCGCTCCACTCGCCGACGAAGTTCGGCTGCATGGAAGCGATCATCTTGCGACGCCTCATCCTCTTGATGTGATCTGGTCGCGGGAGCTCCAGATGCTCTATCCGATGCCTGTGGTCTTTCCTCCCGCTAACGTCCAACGCACGCTCTATTGAAGAGATCGCGACATCTATGCCTTCATCGCCGATCGCATGTATGGCGAGCTGGATTCCAGCCTCGTCCGCCTTCGCCGCCGTCTCGTCGAGTTCCTCCACAGGGTGCACGAACATGCCGGAGTTTCCAGGGTCGTCCGCGAACGGTTCTGACAGAGCGGCACTCCTAGCTCCGATGGCGCCGTCGCAGAACATCTTCACGCCTCCGAGCTTGAGCCGCTCGGATCCGAATCCCGTGGAGACGCCTAGGCTCAGAAGCGATTGGAGCTCGGAGGACGGCGTGTTGAACCACACCCTCACCCCTAGCTTCCCGTCCTTCTCCGCTCGCCGAAGAACTTGGAAATCGCCAACTTCGCCGTTGTCTTGAATCGAGGTGACACCGAGGGAGTGAGCTTTCCGAATCGCCAACTGGAAACCTTTCATCTTCCTTCCTGGCGTGGGGGCGGTCGCTGCCCGCACCACGGACACTCCCGCCTCCTTCATGATTCCCGTCGGGCTCCCCGAAGAGCCCGTCTCGGCACCGGGAGTCGCTCTGTCGACCCCGATACGCTTGATAGCATTCGAGTTGACCGTGGACAGGTGACCGCAAACCCTATGAGCCACTGCAGGATGGTCGGGGCAGCACTTGTCGAGGTCTGCACGCGAGACGAATCTTCCGCCGCTCCATCTGCTCTCACTCCAATTCGCGGCAACGATCCACTCGCCCTTCCGCGTCTTGAGTGCTGCCGCCTTCATAAGACCCATGGCTTGGCCGAGAGACCCCGTCTCAGAAAGGTCCACGCTCAGGGAATCCACCCCCATCTGCAGGAAGTGAGTGTGGCAGTCGATGAACCCTGGAACCACCAGCTTGCCTCCGAGGTCTACTTTGTCACACCCCCTCGGCGCGGACCTACGTACCTCAGCGTCGGTACCTATCGTAATTATCTCACCGTCTGCGACCGCAATCGCGCGGGCAGTCTTCTTCTCGGTAGAGAAGGTCAGAACCTTGCCGTTGTAGAACACAGCATCTGCGCATCTTGCGTCCATTCCCCTCACCCTGGAAGTCGTGATGCGCGTACTACGATATTATGGTTGAGAAATTGCGGTTCTGTGAGCTATCGGTGCCGCGTATCACTGAGCGAGCATCTCCGCCACGAGCTGCCCGAAGGCTTGCTCGACGTTGTATCCCGTTCTTGCGGAGGACAACATCGCAGCTCCTTCGTGTTTCTTCGAGAACATCTCAAGCTCTTCCACCGTTACCCGGGCCTCGTTCTTGAGATCGCACTTGTTTCCAAGGAAGACTATCGGCACCCTTCCCGTCGTTGCGCTCATCGCCTTTATCCAATATCGAAGCTCCGACAGGCTCTCCTTGCTCGTCACGTCGCACACCGCGATCGCGCCTTGAGCGCCATAGAAATATGCTTCGCGGAGTACCTCACGGAAGCTAGGCTGTCCCATGATGTCCCATATGAGAAGGGTGATATCCTCCTCGGAGCCAGACTTCGGGTTCTTCACCCGGATGTCCTTCTTGGTAACCTTGGTTCCGATGGTGGCGATGTACTTGTCATCGAAGACATCCAACACGTATCTTCTGATGAGGCTCGTCTTCCCGACACCTACATCACCGATGAGACAGATCTTCAACTTACGTGAATCGTCAACAGGAGACAAGTTGCTCAACTTCCCGTTTGCTCTGTTACCCATGTATGCATTGTGAATCTAAATAAGGTTTCACACGATT
>JAJISI010000027.1 GCA_022848805.1 Thermoplasmatota archaeon | reverse complement strand
ATTGACCGGACTACACTACGGGAGCATCGGGATGATGGCCGGCAGACCGGCCTATGGCCTGTCCATATTTAATTATTCTCGGCGGCGACAAGGGCTGGGAACCTGCCAAAGACGCGCCAAAGGGTTTAAGGCGGACCCTGAGGATTCGCCTCTCGCATGGACAAGCCGAAGGGCAAACCCACCGTGGCGGAGGTGACGCGGAAGTACATCGACCGCCACCCGAGTATTCGCGACTGCATCAGCAAGGACCTGATCAACTACTCGTCCCTGGCGAGGCTCATCATGAGCGAGACCGGGGTCAAGCACGAGGAGGCCGTGCTCGCTGCCAGCAGGAGATACGCCGCCAAGTTGTCTAAGACGGACTTCGAGGGCGCGATAATGGACCTCTTCGAACAGAGCAGGCTGGAGCTCAAGACGAGGATATGCATAGTCGTCGCGAAGAACGATTGGATCGTCCTCAAGAACTTAGAGGCGGTCGTCAAGAGGATCCTCTCCGAGAAGCACATAATGCAGGTTATGCAGAGCGCGAACGCCATCACGGTGGTATCTGAGGACAAGCACCTGCCAAGTATAATGAAGGCCATCGGGCAGGACTACATAATCAGCATCAAGCAGAACCTGGCGGAGATAACCGTCAAGAGTCCCGCAAGGATCGAGGAGACCCCCGGCGTCTTCGCATACATCATGTCCATGCTTTCCGAACAGGGGATTAACCTGCTCGAAGCCATAAGCTGCTACACAGACACGATATTCATCGTCACCAGGGACGATATGATGCGGGCATTCGATATTCTCTCGAACTGCATCGAGGACAGGATAATCGAGAGCAACAACGAGTGAGCACCGTCACGACAGCAGCTCGTCTACTGCCGCCACATCGGAACGCATCTTCTGCAGGAGCGAAAAGGTTCTCTGGGCGCTAGCGCTCGCCTTCTCCATCTGCTTCATCACCGATTTGGATGAGGTTCCGCCCTCGACCGACCGTCTCTCGATGGCGTTCTCCAATGTCAGGAACCCAAGCCCCTTCAAGTCGAGTTTACTGTCATGCGTGGAAAGTCTCTCGAGCGCAAGCTCCCTGAACCTTCCCTCGTCCCCTTCTGAGAGCTCGGACAGATTTTTTACCAACCCGTGGGCCGCCCTGAAAGGCATCCCACGGGTTGTGAGGAAGTCGGCGAGATCGGTCGCGGTCATCAACCCGGTCTCGGCCGACTCCCTCATCCTCGCCCTGTCATACTCCAATCCTGCAAGGAAGGGTGTGAGGGCATGGAGCGAGGCCCCAACGGTGTCGAAAACATCGAAGAGGTTCTCCTTATCTTCCTGCAGGTCGCGGTTGTACGCGAGGGGAAGAGATTTCAGCAAGGCGAGGATCGCGACGAGCCCTCCGAGGGCCCTTCCGGACTTCGCTCTGACGAGTTCGGGTATGTCCGGATTCCTCTTCTGCGGCATCATGCTGGAGCCGCCGGAGAGGTTCTTAGGGAGCTTGATGAATCTGAATTCGTGGGACGACCACAGGATCAACTCCTCGCTGAGGGACGACAGATGCATTGCGAGCAGTGACGCCGCGAACGCACCCTCCGCGACGAAATCTCTGTCTGAGACGGCATCGAGGGAGTTCTCGGTGATCGCCCTCATGCGTAGCGTCTCCATCGCCTGCGACCTTTCGAGCGGGAACGCTGTCCCAGCGAGTGCACCAGCGCCGAGAGGGGACACATTGGTCCTGTCGTAACAATCGACGAGTCGGTCGATGTCGCGCTGCAGCTTCCAGAAGTACGAGAGCAGATGGTGCGAGAGCAGCACCGGCTGTCCGTGCTGCAGATGAGTGTAGCCTGGCAGGACCGTATCACGCTCCTCGTCAGCCTTTCGCATGAGCGTCTCTTGAAGGGCGATGACCTCCTCCATGATCTGCGTGAGCGCCTCCCGGACATAGAGTCTCATGTCGAGCGCTACCTGGTCGTTCCTGCTCCTTCCGGTGTGCAGCCTCGCCCCCGCATCCCCCACGCGGTCCGTGAGTTCCTTCTCGATCGCCATGTGGACATCTTCGGCTGAGCTAGGGAGCGTCAGACGGCCTGCGCGCAGGTCCGCTGCGATGGTCCGGAGGCCGCTCACGATCTTCTCGTGGTCGGTCCGAGTGATGACTTCTGCTTCGGCGAGCATGCTAGCATGGGCTATGCTACCCGCTATGTCGTATCGCCACAGCCTGCTGTCGAATGCGACAGAGGATGTGAATGCCTGGAATCCGTCACTTGCAGACGCCTGAGGATTCCTCTCTGACCTCGATTTCATTCATCACACCGTTTCCGTTCTTCGCTGCACTTGCCAGGCTAGCCACTTTCAGAGGCAGTCCCCACACATAGATGAAGCCCTTAGCCGCCGAGTGGTCGAACTCATCGCCCTTCTCGTAAGTCGAGAGGGCCATGCTGTACATGGAATACGGTGATTCTCTTCCCACGACCACCGCGCTGCCCTTGAACAGCTTGATCCTGATAGTCCCCGTGACGCTCTGCTGAGTGCTATCCATGAACGCATCCATCGCCTTGCACAGCGGCGAGAACCAGAGCCCGTTGTACACGAGATCCGCGTACTGCTGTTCCATCGTCCGCTTGTAATGCATCAGGTCCTTCGGCATGACCATGCTCTCCAAATCCTGGTGAGCTTTCGTGAGGACGACCGCAGCGGGCGCCTCGTAGACCTCTCTCGATTTGATGCCTACAAGACGGTTCTCGATGTGGTCGATCCTTCCAACACCGTGGTTTCCGGCGATGTCGTTGAGCGAAGCGATGAGGTCCAGCAGGTCCATGGTCGTGCCGTTCAGGCTAACGGGCACGCCGCTCTCGAAGCCGACCTCGACGTATTCGGCGGAGTCCGGAGACCGGTCAGCGCCCTTGGTCCATTCGAATATGGACTCTGGCGGCTCGGCCCACGCGTCCTCCAGCACCCCGCATTCTATCGCTCTGCTCCAAATGCTCTCGTCGATGCTGTACGGAGCATCGCATGTGACTGGTATCGGGATGCCGTGTTCCTTGGCGTACCCTATCTCCTCGCCCCTGGACATGTTCCAGTCCCTCGTGGGAGCGAGTATCTCCATCTCGGGCGCGAGCGCCATGATGGACACTTCGAACCTGACCTGGTCGTTCCCCTTGCCGGTGCAGCCGTGTGCGATAGCATCGGCCCCGAGCCGCTCGGCCATCTCGACGAGCTTCTCCGCCATCAACGGTCTCGCGAGCGCAGTGCCGAGCGGGTAGTTGCCTTCGTAGAGCGCGTTAGCTTTGATCGCAGGAGCGATGTATTCCTCTGCGAACTCCTTCTTCGCGTCGATTACCCACGCCCGCGACGCTCCGATCGCCTTCGCCCTCCTCATGGCCTCTTTGAGATCGTCAGATTGACCGACATCCACGGTCACGGCGACGACCTCACAACCGTACTTCTCCTTGAGCCAGTGGATCGCCACCGACGTGTCAAGGCCGCCTGAGTACGCGAGCAGGATCTTCTTCTGCTCTTTCTTCTTCGAAGGGCTGTGCATAGATCTGACCTCGGTTCAGAACAATCCCAGAGGGTTATATGGGGATGGTGACTTCCGCGGAACATCCAACGACGGGACTTGTCTAATTCTAGACATATGTGTCCCGCATGAACGCCGAGATAGGGGCGAAACCGATGGTCTGGATGCATGTCCAGGAGTCCACCAACCCTTAAGTATAGGCAGAATATTACTTCGTTCATCGGTTGGATCGCTTGGCAGGTGGATACAGAGGCAGGAATAAGCCCGAGCCCATTGTGTTGGGCCCGGACGGACAACCCGAGTTCGTCAGAGTGCGTCTTCCAAGGAAGAGGGACGGCGAGATGTTCGGGATAGCCGACCAGCTCCTGGGCGCATCGAGGATACGCGTCATGTGTGCCGATGGGAAACACCGTTTGGGGCGCATACCTGGCAAGATAAGGAAGCGCATGTGGATCAGGGAAGGCGACCTGGTCATAGTCCAGCCGTGGGAGTTCCAGGACGAGAAGGCGAACATACTCTACAGGTACACGAGGACGCAGGCGATGTACCTGAGCAGGAAGAAGATGATACCGAAATCGATAGACATCTTCTGACTCGGTCACGAGAGGGTGTATGTCCATGCCTCGTGTCGGCGACGGTTTTCGGGAGTTCGAGCGCAGGATCGAGCGTGAGCGCGATTCGTGGAAGAACCGTAAGAAGGACTCTGACGACAGGAAGACCTACGCCGAGGTGTTCGACAAGAGGAACCTCCTGAGGATATACAAGCTGTTCTCAGACGGCGTTATCGACATGATCGACTTCCCCATATCCACGGGCAAGGAGGGCAACGTCTTTCGCGCCATGACTTCTGATGGTGAACTGCTAGCCGTGAAGATATACCGCACATCGACCGCCACCTTCAGGGACATGGCGAAGTACATCCAAGGCGACCCCAGGTTCAAGGGCGTCACAGGCAACAGGCAGAAACTCATCATGACCTGGTCCTCCAAGGAGTACAGAAACCTGCAGCGGTTCGTCAACGCCAAGGTCCGGGTCCCCAGGCCAGTGGCCCGTCATGACAACATCATAGTCATGGAATACATCGGGACCGAGGCGTCTCCTGCGCCGATGATGAAGAGCGTGGCGCTCGACGACCCTGAGCACGTGGCGAGCGTGCTCCTGGAGTATGTGCGCCGTGGCTATCAGGACGCGGCGCTCGTCCACGGCGACCTGAGCGAGTATAACGTGCTCATGGACGGCGACGACCCCGTGATAATCGATGTCGGCCAATCCGTCCTGATAAAGCACCCGCTCGCCGAGGACATGCTTGTCAGGGATGTCACTAACATGGCAAGGTTTTTCAGGAAGTATGGCTTGAACATCGACGTGGAGCAGCAGCTGCGGGAGATCAGGAAGCTATGACTCGTCAATCAGTCAAGATACCCAATGACCGGATAGGCGTCCTCATCGGCAGGAAAGGCGGGATAAAGGCTCAGGTCGAGGCGCGCACCGGTGTCAGAATCAACGTCGACTCCGAGGAGGGTGATGTGACGATCGACTACTCAAAGGCCGAAGACCCCTCGTATGTCCTCCCAGTGATGGACTTCGTCGTGGCGGTTGGCAGAGGCTTCTCCCCTGAGAAGGCTATGATGGTGCTCGATGACGACTGGTATCTCGAGGTCGTCGATATACGCGATTATGTCGGGAAGAAGTCGACCCATGTCGCACGCATGCGCGCTCGCATCATAGGGACCAAGGGGAAGACTAGAGAACTCTTCGAGGAGCTCACGGGTGCTTATGTGTCCGTCTACGGGAACTCGGTCGCGATCATCGGCGACGCCGTCCAGCTCGATATCGCCCGACGGGCTCTGGACATGCTGCTGTCCGGAAGCGAGCATTCGGCCGTCTACAAGTTCCTCGAGAGTAAGAGAGCGGTAATCAAGATCGACGGCATGGGTTTCCGATAACGGGCACGGCACGATTGAAATACCAAGATGGACATACTTTCGGACACGATGGCTGACGACATATCGGAGAGCTTCCGCGCGGACTTGAATACGATAGCTCCTGAAGCATTGACGGGGATGGATGAGCGCACTCGTGTGATGTCCCTTGTGTCCCATCTGTTTCTCAGGTTGTGGACGAGGCTGGCGCTGGAAACCGGCCAGAAATTGCGTATGTCGCCGCTGCAGTTCGAGCTGGGGACTTACAAGGGTCAGATGAACTGGACCGTCAACGAGGACGCCCTGGCCGACCTGAACAGCATCAAGATGTCATCGGTCATCGGGAAAGGGCATTCGCTTGCCGCTGAGGTGTACGAGCTCAACAGTGTACTCCGTGCCCGTGTCTATTTCTCTCTCGAAGAAGACGAGGTGAAGGGGGAGCCTGTGTTCGTCAGCTACCTCGTGTACGATGAGGCGGCCAGCAACTTCGATCTCGGAAGCCTTGCCGAAGCCCTCTCATCCGCCCTGCCGAGGTGGGTTGAGACTATGATGACGAAGAAGGAGGAGCCTTTGTGGGACTACTCCAAAGAGCATTTCGAGTGCGTGGGCGTGTGACACGGGCGCGCGGGTGACGGTCAGATAACGATAAATATCAGTTGAACCTCGTACCGACCTGTACCATGTCCAGAAGGCTAGAGATCGCAGGGCGTGCGCTCGAGCGGCCCCTGTGCAACCATTGCCTTGGAAGGCTGTTTGCCCGCGTCTCCACAGGCATGTCCAACCGGCAGCGGGGCGCGATAACTCGGTATCTGGTGAGCGTTCCGACGCTGGAGAGCGCAGACTGTCACATCTGTAGGGGTCTTTTTTCGGAAGTGTCCAAGTTCGGCAGGCTGGTGGAGAAGTCCTCCGCGCCCTTCGAGCACTCCAACTTCCTCGTCGGGTCGAAGATAGATCCCGCCGTCATCGAGCGTGAGGAGCAGCTATGGACCGATTCCGGCGCTTCCGAAACTGAGTCCATAAAGGGTGAGATGAACCGGGAGATCGGCAAGGTGGTAGAGGCTGCTTTGGACATACCAGTCGAGTTCAAGAACCCGGACGTCGTCTTCGTCGTCGACACCATGTTCGACCGTGTGACGGCTGATGTGACCCCTTTGTTCTTCTATGGACGGTATCGGAAGTTCAGCAGGGAACTGCCTCAGACAAGATGGCCGTGCCGTGAGTGCCGTGGGAAGGGTTGTCCCAGGTGCAACGGCGTTGGGAGAATGTATGAGTCGAGCGTTCAGGATCTGATAGGTCCTGTCCTGATGAGACTCGCAGAGGGGGACGAGGAGTACTTCCACGGCATGGGGAGGGAGGACATCGACGCCCTCATGCTGGGGAACGGCAGACCGTTCGTAGCGGAGGTCAGGAGGCCGCAGAAGAGGTCTATCGACATCGCCGCAGCCGAGGAGGAGATGAACGCCTCGGCCAAGGGGTTGGTCGAGGTAGAAGGACTCAGACCCTCGACGAGGGGCGAGGTGCGGGCGATAAAAAGCGCCGCTTGTCCTAAGACTTACAGGGTCAGTGTGCGGTTCCAGGGGGAATTCGACCACAGAAAGCTTAATGACATACCTCGTGTATTGGCCGAAAAACCTATAAGTCAGCTCACCCCAAACAGGGTGGCCCACAGGCGTGCAGACCTCGAACGCGTCAGGACCGTTCATAGGGTAGAGATTGAAACGGTCGACGGTTCGGAGGTCGTGATCGTCTTGGAGGCGGACAGCGGCACCTACATCAAGGAGTTGATGCATGGTGATGATGGCCGAACGAAGCCGAATGTCGCGGACATCGTCGGTGTGCCCTGCGAGGTGACCGAGCTGGACGTGATAAATATAGGTGACAAGGGGGCGTGAAGACATGGTCAAAGCTTCGAAAGGAGGACGACGTCGGACACGGTACGTGATGCAGAAGCGCGCGAGGGATAGAGGACTCTCTCCGATCACAAGGGTGTTCCAGAAGTTCGAAGTCGGTGACAAGGCCAACGTCAATCTCGACCCGAGCATGCACAAAGGTATGCCCCATGTCAGGTTCCACGGGAAGACTGGCACCGTTACTGGGATGCAGGGTGGCGCCTACCTGCTAGACATAAGGGACGGTGGCAAGATGAAGAAGATAATAGTCAGGCCTGAGCACCTGAGGAAGGCGGCCTGAAAGTTGGGCTGGTGTTTTCATGGAGGAGAAGAAGGTAGCCCCTCTGGCTGAGGTGAATGAGATACTCCTTGCGAGACAGGAGGAGCAGGAGCTGACAGCAGAGCAGAAGCTAGCCCTCGAGCACTGCCAGAAGTTCGCCAAGCTGGAGCATAAGAAGGCCAAGAAGCTCCTGAAAGAGCTTGGTGCGCTCGGATTCGTGACGGAGCCCAGCGCCGTCAAGATAACCGACGTGATGCCGACGCATGCGGACGACGTGAGGGTGATCTTCGCCAAGGAACGTGCGAACTTGGAGAAGAAGGACGTCGAAAAGATACTTAGCGTAGTGGAGAAATATCTCTGACGAGCTTTGGGGGAATTCTCGTTGGAAGACTATGCACGCATTCTAGATTATCTTCCCCAGGGTCTGCCTGATGAACGGAAGTTCAAGCAGGAGCCAGTGGCGTATGCGTTGGGTGAGGCGCAGTTCAAGCTCTTCGAGCTCGTCCCTCGGCTTGATACCAAGATAACTGCCAGCGACCGGGTGTACATCGGGAAGGATCTCGACCTCAGGCAGGAGATACTGCATGTGAAGCGCAGGATCAGCTACAACGAACTCACGAACGCTGCGCAGAGCGAGCTCCCGTACGTGGTCATGGATGTCATCACGGCGAACGAACCGAGGTTCGTCAGGTTCTTAAACGAGGCCCAGCCGATCACCACGCGCTTCCACATGCTGGAGTTACTCCCGGGCTTGGGCAAGAAGACCATGTGGAGCATCATCGAGGAGAGGAAGAAGGGGCCGTTCGTGGACTTCGAGGACATCGGCAAAAGGGTGCCGATGGCCCATCAAGTGGACAAGCTCATCGCCAAGAGGGTTGAGGAGGAGCTTTCGAACCCGAACGAGAAGTACCGTCTGTTCGTTTCGCGATGACCATGATGACGGAGAGGCACTCGAAATGAGGGCCGAAGAGGTCAGGACCATCCTGGAGTCATTGGACAAGCGACCCTCGAAGCGACTCGGTCAACACTTTCTGCTTGACGAGAGGGTCGTGAGAGGTCAGATCGAGCTGGCTGGGCTCAGACCCGGCGATGTTGTTCTCGAGGTTGGGCCAGGCATCGGCAACCTCACGGAGGCGATCCTCGCCACCGGAGCGAAAGTGGTGGCAGTCGAGGCCGACGGGTCCTTCTGCAGGTTCTTGACACGCAGGTTCGGCGAGCGCATCCGACTGGTCAACGGGGATGCCGTCAGCGCCTTCCTCCCTGAGTTTCAGAAGGTCGTGTCCAACCTTCCGTACCAGATATCGTCGCCGATCACCTTCAGGCTGCTCGAGATAGGGTTCGAGAAGGCGGTTCTGATGGTGCAGCGTGAGTTCGCCCAGCGGATGACGGCCAAGCCTGGGACCCGGGACTATGGCAGGCTGTCTGTGGGAGTGTACTACCGGGCGCATTGCGAGATGGCCATGAAAGTGTCGAAGGCCGCGTTCTGGCCCCAGCCAAGGGTCGATTCGAGCGTCGTCGTATTGACGCCAAGGAAGCCACCCTTCTCAGTGGCGGACGAGAAGGTCTTCTACGATGTCACGAAAGCCATCTTCTCCCACAGGAGGAAGAAGGTGATGAACGCGCTTGCGGGAAACCCTTCGTCAAGGGGGTACTTCGCTGGAGCGACCGATACTCCCGACTTCGGAGGCCTGCCCAATGCGTCGAAGAGGGCTGAACAGCTAACGCCAGAGGAGATCGGCGAGCTATCGGACGCCTTTCTCGACCTCGTCAGCTCTCTGAGAAGAACCGCTTGATTATCGCATCGACTATCTTTCCAGGACCGTCCGTCAGCACATCACAGGCGGGAACGCCGTACTTCTCTTCGTATTCCGCCGTGACTCGGATGAACTCCTCCCTCGTTAGCGACTCTGGGTTCAGGGCGATGCCTATTACGTCGCAGCCCGCCAAGGTCTTGATGAGCTCAGATTCGCGCTCTACCGTGCCGCCAGGCAACATGTGCGGTTCATCGTCCGCGTAGCTCCTGTACTTTCTGGCAGGGGCGTGCACGAGAACGACCGTCTGGGGCTGGGATGCGCTGACTATCGCTCTCGACCCCGTCACGTAAGCGGGATGGCTCAGTGCCCCTTGGCCTTCGATGATTATGACCTGAGGTTTCTCCTCGTTGTATGCCGTCACTATCGCGTTCTCGAGCTCACCGACGACATAGTCGCCCCTTATGGCATCCAACGGGATGCCGTACTTCGAGCCCTGCAAGAGCCCGGTCTGACCGGTGGCGACGAACGCAGTGCGTATACCACGCTCACCGAGCGCCTTGGCGAGGACCACCGCGGCGGTTCTCTTGCCTATTGCGGCGTCAGTCCCCAGAACGGGTATCCTGATGCAATCCAGCTTGCCTGCTAGGTTCATGTATTTGTGCAGCTCGCGAAGTGGCGGCTCTCTTCGTATGTCATTGAGTGTGACGCCGTTCTTCGCGGCGAGCGCCTTCAGCTCGTCGTCGTCTCCGAGCCACTCGTGAAGTCCCGACATCATGCTGACGCCTCCTTCTATGGCGTCCACGATGGGCTGTCTGAACTCGTCCGGCAGCATGCCACCGACCGTCGCTACCCCGATTATCATGAACTGCGGCTTCTCTGCCAAGCCGGCAAGTGCAACCTTGACCGATGCGAAGATCGGAACGCCGTTCCTTTTCCCATCGAGCACCTCTCCGGCGTCAAGTCCAGCGGTTTTGCTGTCCACGATCCCGACTATTTTGAACCGTAGCGAGTGTCTCACCAGTCCTGCAGCGGTCTTGCCCGCCGGCGTGCCGAACCCGCCCTCGCAGAGGATGATGGCCGTTTCCATGGATGCCCGCAACTGCGACGGACATATAAATCCCTTGACCCACAACCTCCGCAATCGCCTGGCGGCAGCAGTGTTGCGTGCATCGATCGACTCGAGTCACCGTGCAGTTTTTCTATGTATAGGGGCATTGAGCACCCCGGGGGAGCAGGATGCTGGTAGGCATAGTTGGGAAGCCCAATGTGGGGAAGTCCACCTTCTTCTCCGCGCTGACGATGGCCACGGCCCAGGTCGCGTCGTATCCCTTCACGACCATCGAGGCGAACAGAGGCGTCGGCCATGTCAGAGGACCCTGTCCGCACTCCGACATCGGGAAGCCGTGCAACCCGAACAACTCGCTGTGCGAGAACGGCACCAGGTTCGTGCCTATCGAGGTGATCGATGTCGCCGGGCTCGTTCCGGACGCCCATTCTGGAAAGGGTCTAGGGAACAAGTTCCTGGACGACCTGCGTCAGGCGCACGCCTTCATCCACGTCGTAGACGCCAGCGGCGGGACGGACTTCGAGGGAAACCCCGTAGGTGTTGGCTCACACGACCCCTCCATGGACGTCACCTTCCTGGAGAAGGAGATATCCTTCTGGATATTCGGGATCCTTGAGAAGGACTTCATCAAGATCGCCCGGCAGGCAAAGGTCGCAGGCAAGAAGTTCGAGAAGTTGCTTCAGGAGAAGCTGACCGGTCTGTCGATAACGGAATCGCAGATACTCGCAGCTATCAGACAGTCGGGAAATGACCATGACGCGAGCATGTGGAAGGACGAGGAGTTGCTTAAGTTCTGTCAAGCGTTGCAGAAGATAAGCAAGCCGATGATAGTCGCCGCCAACAAGGCCGATATCGCCCCTCCTGGAATGATGGAGAAGCTCAAGGCAACCGGTTACCCGATAGTATCGACGAGCGCGGAGTTCGAGCTCGCGCTGAGAAAAGCTACAAATGCGGGGTTGATTGGATACACCCCCGGCGACGAGGCTTTCGAGATCACCGACCCAAGTAAGCTGAACGCCTCGCAGACGCAGGCCTTAGACAAGATGGCTGCGTGGCTGAAATCGTCCGGTGGGACGGGCGTGCAACCTGTCCTCGAGCGGGTCGTATTCGAGGTGCTGAACATGATAATCGTATACCCCGTCGAGGACGAGACGAAGTGGGTCGACAAGCAGGGGCGCGTGTTGCCCGACGCGTATCTGATGACTCGCGGGAGCAACGCGAAAGACCTGGCGTTCAAGGTGCACACGGACCTGGGTGATAACTTTATTAGGGCGATAGACGGAAGGACCCACATGACGGTGGGCCACGACCACGTCCTCAAGGAGAACGACGTGGTCAAGATCGTCGCGAGAGTTTGATGCCGATGGATCGATGGGATATTCGACTGATAGGGGTGACCTCTCACCCCAGGTACGAGGCGTTCGAGGACAACCTCGAGATGCATCTCTACGGCAAGACACAGGACGGGCAGTCGGTCGCGGTCAGATACCCTGGGTTCGAGCCATACTTCTTCGTCGTGGAGCCATCGGACGAGGTCGTCAGCATACTCGAGGCCGACAAGAAGCGGATCAGACGAACAGAAGCGTGCGAGCTTCTGTACAAGGGGGATATGAGGCCCTGCCGGAAGATCATCGCCAAGCATCCGGGGCTGGTGCCTAGCATTCGGAGGGACCTGATGGACGCTGTGCCCGCCGTGCTCGCCGCCGACATACCGTTCCACTTCAGGTTCGTCTATGACATGGATATGGGAGCATGC
>JAJISI010000026.1 GCA_022848805.1 Thermoplasmatota archaeon | reverse complement strand
ATAAAGCGACCCCGCGCTTGGAATCGCATATCTCGTGAACCTCGTCCACGATGACGTAATGCACGTCCTCGAACCGTTTCCTGAAGACTGGCGTAGATAGGACGAGCGATAGGGATTCCGGTGTGGTGATGAATATGTGCGGAGGGGTTCTGGCGTGCTTCTGCCTCTCGCTGGGGAGCGTGTCCCCCGTCCTGACGGCGACCCGGATCCCCGGCGCTTTCATTCCGTGCGACTCGAACCTGTCCGATATCTCCTTCAGCGGCGTTATGAGGTTCTCGTTGATATCGTTCGCCAGCGCCTTCAGAGGAGATACGTACACCGCGTAGATCCTGTCCTCCAACTCACCTCTGGCGGCCAGCAGGGTCAGCTCATTGATGATCGACAGGAATGCGGTGAGCGTCTTACCTGAACCTGTGGGCGAGGAGACCAGCACGCTCTCCCTGCGATGAATGACTGGCACGGCCATCGACTGGGCCTCGGTCACGGCCCTGAACTTATCTCTGAACCACTCTGAGACGATGGGATGGAGGAGGGAGAGAACCTCTTCGGTGTTCGGTTTATCTCTGGTCTCTGGTATCATGTCAGTAGCCGTCAATCCGACTCCGTTATCAGCCGTGCGTATTAATACGTTTCAGAAGCCACGCGAAACCCATGGTCGAAGTCGCAGGAAATGTATTTATCCGGACTCTGTGATTGGACGAGCGGAGAATCGATGCCTCGGGATCGTCGTTACAAAGGGTGTATGGCAAGCGTCGCTTTCGTCTTGTTGCTGGCGGTCGCACTTGCGCCGTTCACGCACTGCGACCCCGGGGGAGACGAACTCACTGCGACGGTGTCGGAGGCGACCTACACTGGGACCATAGAGGTCAACGTCACCGACAACGTGGGCAGAAACGTCACCGACGCCATAGTGACCCTTGAGGACAACGACACCTCATGGCCGGCGGACGAGTACGGCAGGCTGACTATCACCGGACTCCTGGCAGACTCGAACGGAACCGAATACAATCTGTCGGCCCAATGCGAAGGATACGAAGAACTGGCGTATGTGAGCATAATCGTGACCCCCTCCAACACGACTTGGGTCAACCTCACCGTGAGGGGCGGTTTGATATATGGAACCGTCACGGAGGACTGGGAACCCGTTGTCGGCGCCAACGTCTCGCTCGACGATTTCGGATTGAACACCACCTCTGGAAGCGACGGCAGCTACACGATAGATGGGCTGAAGAGCGGCGCATACTCCGTAACAGCGACCGCAGTCAACCACGATCCTCTGACCCGGATCGTGACGCTCCAAATAGGCGGTTTCGCCAGGCTGGACTTCGCCCTCGCATCCCTGATGGGTAGCATCTCCGGTGTCGTCCTACACGCCACCAGCCTCGAAGCTATCGAGGACGCGAATGTCTCGGTCAGGATCGAAGGGCCTCCTCCGGTCACCATCACCGTCACCACTGAGGTCGACGGGTCCTACTACGTGCCAAGCCTACCCGCGGGAACCTACTCAGTCGATGTATCACTCGAAGGGTTCAACACGTCTACCCTCGAGGGCGTCGAGGTGGTCAGCGGAGCGGACACGACGGACGTCGATGTACATCTCGAGGAGAAGCCCACGACGCTGTTGGGGACAGTAAGATCGGGAACCGTCCTGCTCGTGGGGGCGAACGTGTCCGTGTGGGGGACAGAGTACTACGGACTGTCCTCCGTCGAAGGCAAGTACGAGATTGGTGGCATACCGGAGGGGACATACACTGTCGAGGCGTCGCTCCAGGGATATCTGAATGCGACGGTCCTCGGAGTGGAGATAGCGAGGGGGTCGGAGCTGCAGCTCAACTTCAACCTCACTGGCCTTCCAGGCGCACTGTACGGCATCGTTGTGGACGCCGCCACGGGAGACCGACTCGCAGGAGTCGTCGTGGTCGCCCTCCCGCAAAGGGAGGCCATCACGAACACAAACGGCGAGTTCCAGTTCACCGGCCTGCCAGCGGACGAATACATCGTCCGTTTCACGTTGGACGGATATCAGCCGAAGGAGATAGGCCCCATCACGACGACGCTGGACGAAACGACGGAGATTGGGAGCATCGAGCTCGAGCCCACGCGAGAGAGCTTCGGAGGGTTCATTTTCGGTTTCGACCTGGCCCACTCTATGATGATCTTGGCGTTGTTCCTGACCATCATCATACTCGCCTTCGCCGTCGTGCTGAGGATAAGAACCTTCGAGGCGCCCGACAAAGCACCTGCGATCTACGACGAGCTTGACGAGGAGGATGCCGAGGAAGCGCAGGAAGAGGACGGGCTGAGCGAGGAGGATGCACCGGGATCGTCGGTAGACGAGCCTGGTGCAAACAACGGTCACTCCGGAAAATGAGCGTTTTCGTCTCCAAGACGGCCGGGTTCTATTTCTTCAGTCCGAGCCGCTCACGAACCGCGGGTTCGTTCTCCTTCACTTTGTCGCTCACATCGGCGAATAGACTCTTACCGTGGGTGTCGATACCGACGGTCAAAGGTCCGAAGTTCTCCGCATTGAGGATCCAGACCGCCTCGGGCATCCCGAGCTCGTACCACTCGACCCCTGACACGCTCTTGAGACCCTTAGCGGCCAGAACCGCCGCGCCGCCAGTGATGGCCAAGTACACGCAACCGTACTGCTTCATCGCATCGATCGTCGGCTGCGACATACCCCCTTTGCCGATTATCGCGCCAGGTCTGAATTTCTCGATGAACTGCGGCTCGAGCGAGTTCATCCTCGATGAGGTCGTCGGACCGGCTGCCACGACCTCCCATTCTTCGCCGACCTTCCTCATTATGGGGCCGCAATGGAACAGCGCCGCCCCCTTGAAGTCGACTGGGATGTTCTTCCCCTTCTCGAGGTACTCGAGGGCGTGTATGTGGACCTCGTCCCTTCCAGTGTAGACCACGCCATCCAAGTATATCGCCTCTCCGACATTCAAAGAACGGACATCGTTCTCAGACAGTGGTGTCTTCAGTCTCTTCGTCATGATCATCACTCCTCGGGGGTCAGGAACTCGGACCTGCCATCCGGGTGTATCCTCATGGTCCCGCGCCTCGCCGCCCAGCACTGCACGTTCACCGCAACAGGCAGGCTGGCGGTATGACAATATGCGTACTCGATATTCAACCCAATCGCCGTCGTCTTCCCTCCGAGCCCCATTGGGCCGATGCCCAACATGTTCAGCGCTTCCAGAAGCTCCGTCTCCAGCCCCGCGATCTCCGGGTCCTTGTGCCGCTCGTTGAGCGGGCGGAGCAGGGCCTGCTTGGCCAACTTCATGCAGATGTCGGACGAGCCGCCGATGCCCACCCCCAACACCATCGGAGGACATGGGTTGCCGCCGGCCCTGACCACGGTGCTCAGGATGAACTCCTTGATGCCCTTGACGCCCTGGCTCGGGGTCAGCATCGCCATTTGGCTCATGTTCTCCGAGCCAGCGCCCTTAGTCATCACGGTGATCTCGATGAAATCGTTGCTGCCGACCTTCCAGTTGATGTACGGCATGCCGTCGCCGACGTTGTCTCCGGGGTTCTTCCTCGTGATCGGATGGACCGCATTCGGCCTTAGCGGCACCTCAGACGTCGCACGTCTGACACCGTCGATTATCCCCCGCTCCACATCGATCTCGCAGTTCTTCGGGAGCGTGACGTAGAATATCGTCACGCCGGTGTCCTGGCACATCGGCGTGTTGCCTTCCCCAGCGAGCTTGATGTTCTCCATTATGGCCTTGAGCTGCATCGTCGGGGTCTCGTCCACCTCGGCGTCGAGGGCGCGCTCCAGTGCCTCCTCGACGTCCGATGGCAGCTTGACGACAGTCCTCCGGAGCAGCTCGACGACCGCACTCTGAATGTCAGCTTCTGCGACCATTGACAGATATCTCCGGCCTCGGAAAGGATGCCTGTGGATTAATGCCTTTGGCCGGGACCGGACATCCGTGAGACGATTACCAGCCGTCGCTCATCACGTATGTCCCGAGATTCGTCTTGACGACGCGGATCTTGTCGCCGTTCCGGGCGAACCCCTTCGGCTTCCGGAGGTCGACGGGAGACATCGTCACGGGATCGAGGACCTGTATCTCGGCGTCGCCCTCCATGAGCACGACTGCTTCCTGCAGGTTGGCGGACGGACATGAGACCGTGCATCCTTCTAGATCCCTGAGGCGCATATGCCGCTCCTCACCGCTGGCGAGTTGGATGCACCTCACGAGGCCTTTGGACATACTCTTGACGTACCAGTCCTTGGAGTCGAAGGAGATGACGTCCCCCTGGTCGAATGGAGGCAGGCGCACGAGGAATGTGACCCTGTACATATCGCGACCATCCCGTCGGCCCCAGAGACTGGTGGATTCCTTGTACTCCGCACAACGTAGGTTCTGGAGGTCCCTGGCTACGATACGGGCTGCCTGAGCCGTGCTGAAGTAGAAATCGAGCCCTCCGCGCACCCTCTCGATCTTGCTGATGAACACCTCGCGGCTGTTCGCACGCAGCGCGGCGACCCTGTCGAGCACGCGCTGCTTCGTCTTATCCTCGTTGTCCCGGTTGAGCACGCGGGCGTCCCCTCTCAGCTGGAGGGTGGCCTCGAAGTAGCTTCCCTTCTGCTTGGAGCATTCCCCGCACACCCCCCGCTTGATCCGTGCGGTTGCTGTCAGTGTACGGTGAAACTCGTGCCCGTAGGATGCCAACACTGCGTCCATCACGGCCTCGTATGTTTTCTCGTCCTTCTCGGTCAGGCTTACCTGGAATCCCTCCATCGATACGTCCTTTGGGACCGTCGTGGCCCTCATAAGGGACCGCTCGACGGCCTCCTTGACCGAGCCGACATCCTCCCACTTGTCGCCCACCTTGAGGGACGAGCAATGAGCACAGAATACCACATCGACGAACTCCTGGATTGAGGCGTGCACATGCTTCTTCGCATGGCACTCGAGACAGAGCGGCCCTATCAGCTCGCCCTCCTTCCCGCACTCGACGCAGAACAAATCAGATCATCCTCGCCATCTGCGCGTGAGGGACTCCACCGATGATTAGTACGCAGGCCGCATCGACGAAGCCGTGCTTGACCGCCGCCTCCACGGTTCGCTTGCCGACCAGGTTGGCTATCGTGGCCATATCCAACCTCGAGACGAGCGCCGCCTCGTCGCATAGCTGCCCCTCGTAGAAATCCCGTGAAACGTGGATCTTGAGCTTGTCGGAGCGATAAGTCTGGCCGAGCAGGTCCTCGTCGCACGCGGCTACCAGAACCTCCTTGCCGCTCGTATGGACCTTCACGCTGATCGTCATGCCATGCGCTCCTCACTGGCGAGCTTGTAGTAACCCGGCTGTGGAGAGTACACCTCCCCGGCGTCGCTCAGTCGTTTGACAAGCGCTCTCACACGCTCCTCGGAGATGTTCTCAGACGCTGCCTTCTGTATCAGCTCCTCGAGGCTAACCCCTCTCCTCTCGTCGGCCAGCTGTTGCACGAGGCTTCTGAGGACGTATATCTGCTCCCTCTGGCTCTTACTCGTTCCGGTCGCGATGATGTCGATATCGCGTCGCCCGCCCTCGCTCGCCACCTTGTTCAGATAGTATTCGACGATCTTGATCGCCCTCTCGGCATCCTCTGCCGTGACGATCGGGTTGAGGCGGGCCCTTGCGCTTGCCTCGGAGAGGCGTATGAGCGCCTCGAGCTGTCTCGCGGTTATCGGGACGGAGGATTCCTCCCCCTCCCCGAGCTTCCGAATGTTCACATAGTAGCTCTCGAGCGTCTTCATGGCATCGTCCGCCATCACTGGGACGAGCCGTTTGCTGAAGGCCACGTATTTCCGTAGGAACTCTATGTCCATCGCCGGCAGGAAGATTTCCGTGTCGCTCATTATCTGCGCCACGTCCATACCGGGTATCGTCTCGGGCGTCTCATGAAGCTTGATCTCCCCCCTCCTGTGACCCTTGAGTATGTGGACGGCCACGTTTCTATCGTACTCGGAGTCCGGGCGGTCCGTCAAGGTGAAGATGGCGTCGAACCGGGATAGAAGGGCCGGCGGCAGGTCGATCTGCTCTGCTATGTTCCTGTTCTCGTCGAACCGTCCATACTTAGGGTTCGCCGCACCGAGCACCGCACAGCGGGACTGGAGCGTGGCGGTGATGCCGGCCTTCGCAACGGATATCGTGCCCTGCTCCAGGCTCTCGTGGATGCTCGACCGGTCCTGGTCGTTCATCTTGTCCAGCTCGTCGATGCATGCCAGCCCCTTGTCCGCCAGCACCAGCGCACCCGCCTCCAGGGTCCACCTGCCCTCGCCGAACTCGTCCTTTACCGCGGCTGCGGTCAGGCCCGCGGCGGATGACGCCTTGCCCGAAGTGTAAATGCCTCTCGGAGCCAGCGCCGACATGTATCGCAATATCTGCGATTTGGCAGTGCCGGGGTCGCCAATCATCGCGATGTGTATGTCACCCCTTATGCGGGTGCCGTCGTCCATCTGCTTCGTCACCCCGCCGAACAACTGGAGAGCCAACGCCTCCTTCTCCTGGAAGTAGCCATATATCGTCGGCGAGATCGACGCTACGATCTTATCGAACGAGTCCGCGGACCTGGCGAACTCGCGTATGCTCATCTCGTCCTCGGGGGAGATGACTATCTCCTCGTACTCGTGCTCCTCATACTCGACGCAGTTGATATTGAGCGTGAGGTCGAATAGGGCAGACTTCGTCTGGGCGCCCTTCTGGATGCTCTTGAGCACGCCGTTCATGATGACGCGATCGCCCGGGGACACCTTCCCAGCGACGTCGTCATCGATGTACCCGGCGAGCCGCTCTGGCTGGGCGCCGCCCCTGAGACCTTCGGGCGGCTCCTGTATCTCGATCTTCTGAGTATCCACGAACTGCGACTTGTCCATCAACAGCTTGAACCTGGTGGAGCCGCTCCCGCGCCCGCAGCCCCCGTCATCCTTGGAGCACTCGAGTGGTTCCCTGAACTGCATGCCCTCCTGCTCGACGAACATCTTGGCTCCGCAGCGCATGCACTCGAACTCGGCGACGGTCACCTTGGGCCTGACCTCCGTCGCCTTCCTAACGAGCCCCTCGACCGACACGAACGTCTCGAGATGTTTAGCCCTGAGCTTCCTGATGTCTATCCTCGAGTCGCGTGGAAGACCTTTGATCCTGAAGTGGATGAATGGGTTCGTCAGCGCGTGCGAGATCATCTTGCGCATGGCCTCCTCGGCCGACTGGATGGAGATGACCGGCTTGGTGAGTGTGTAGTTCGCCAGGTCGGGGTCGAACCGCTCGATCGCTGAGAAATCGACATAGAGGCTTCTCACTTCGGGGTAGAAGTCCGCTATCGCATTGACATTGTGACGCATCTCCTGGCCGCCCAGAAACTCCTCCCAGATAGCGACCAGGTCCTCAGGTGTGTATTCTTTCGGCACTATTCTCTCCCCGTATCGGCCGTCGATTTCCGTACCCCGCCCTGCACGGCCTGCAAAAGGGTATCGGGAATCGTCTATGAGGTACAAAGGTCTATTGCCCGGCCTTGGAGTCTCTTCCTGCTACAGTGATGCTTTTCAGGGCGGCGTCCTGGAAGCTCACGACTTCGATGCTGCTCGAGGCGGTGCAGTACCCCTCCAGCAGCTCCCTGTTCATCTGAATGAACGTGCCGCCCCAGCGGAAGTGCGACATCATACGCTCCGCCTGTTTCCGCTCGCCCAGGATGTAGACGGTCGCCGCGGCTGCCTCGGCACTGCTGAGCCGCTGAGGCCTCCCGAAGTTCACCGAGTTGGCGGCAACCAGGAACGGCAGAGCCCTGTGCCGGAGCCCGGCCTTCACCTTCGGGAACCGGTCGAGTCGGTTCCAGGAGCAGTCGACGACGAGCACGCCGTGCTTGATAGCCGCGTCGAGGTCCTCATGCGACAACGCCTTCTCCGCCTCGGGGTCCAGCACGACGGCGCCCCGAGGTATCTTGCCGATGCCGCGGGCGAGGTTAATCTCGCCTGCCCTGAGAAGACGGGCCGCGGTGCACTTGCGCGGATCGTCCTGCCGATGCATGAGCGCATAGACCCTTATCTCCCGCATCATAAACCGGACACTTGTGAGGGGGAGGTTCCTATTTAGGCATGACGTCGACAAAGGGTTATTAAGCGGTCCTGACGAATAATCCCCATGCCACGATGACGAAGAAGTTACCTCTGAACTGATGATGAGAGACGGGCGATCCGAGTGGCAGGGCCTCCCACTCATAGGCAAAAAGAGCATAAGGGAAGGCAGGCATCAGCCGTCAGGAGTATCCCAATGCCGACCGGCTTCGATTACCTTGGACAGGACAAAGCCCTTCAGGAGCACTGGCTCAAGCGGTTCGTCGCAATAATCCTCGACGCGCTGCTCGTTTACACTCCGATAATGGTCTTCAGCACGGTCTTCGGAGGGCATTACTTCGGTGCCGGCCTCCTCTCTGGTATCGCACTGTTCCTATACGCCAGCCTGTTCGACTTCTCCGCCGGTGGAACCGTGGGCAAGATGGTCGTGCACATGAAGGCGGTGCCCATGGTCGGCGAGATGACTCTGTCCAGAGCGCTGCTGAGGAACTTCACGAAGATATTCGTGCTGTTGCTGCTGCTCGACTGGATCATCGGCATGGCGGTCGAGACGCGTGATCCAAGGCAGAAGTGGACGGATCAGGTGGCGCACACCTCAGTCATCGTACACGATCACCCCGGCGGCGTTTGAGCGTCTGCAGGGAGTTGCCAGAGCCATCCCCTCTTCTCGAAGGACGGCGCGCCCTCGATCAGGCCATTCCCCCTCATCTTCGTCAGGAACAGCACGGTCTGGTCAGGGCAACGCCTGTGCTCCTGATCGGCGAGTTTCTCGAGTTCCATCGTCGTCAGGGGACCTTTGGTGCGCAGCAAACAGAGTACAAACTCCTCGGCTTCCGAAGGCGTCATTCGCCTGTGTCCAGAATCATCGTGTTCCACGCGCATCTGCCCTTGAGGATCTCATCCCTGGAAAGTCACGGAGTCTATGACGGCGCCTATCGGATCGTACATGACGTTGATGTCGTAATTGACTGCGTTGGAGAACGCACCGCCCCCGGTCGTCAGCGTGAACGAGTCACCCTGATTGACATAGCCATTCCCCGCTAAGTCGGTCAGGTTCATGTATACGCTGAGATTCCCGAGAGGTTGGTAGCCGAGATTCTTCGTCACCGTGCCGCTGTCGCTCATCATGTCCTCGGTGGTGATGTTCACGAACGAGATGGAATCGGCTTCAGCTGTAAGAACGAAGCTGACATCGCCCCAGACCGTATCCTTGGAGAACGGTGTGAACGTGAACTTGAGGCCGTTCTCCACGTACGATTTGGTGAATGTCGCGACTGGAGGGGTGTCTGTGGTCCCTGTGCCGAACCCGAAAGCCATTATGTAAAGCGTAGCAGCGAGCACGACGGTTACGCCTACGAGAAGAATCGTTGCGATGACGGGTGAGACGCCGCCGTAGTCCGATCTTAATGTCCAAGATTTCTTCATGAACCTCATCCCGAGAGCATGAGTGGTGGGCCTCGGATTACTCAAATGGCTCGCGAATATATTAAGGGTTCGTCATGAAAAACTGGCGGGATGGAAAAGTCAATGAAAAGGGGGAAATAAGGGGTTTGGGAGTGCTCAGATTCCAAAGCAAATCGCTTAGCCCTGGAAGGTCTGGTGGCACATCTCGCCTGCCGACGGGGCGTGTATTATGGTGGCCGTGTACGTCGTGGCCGTGCTGAACGATCCACCGCCAGATATCAGGGTGAAGTAATCACCCTGGTTGACGTACCCGTTACCTGCGAGGTCCGTTACGTTGCAGTAGACGGCCAAGCTACCAAGGAGACCGGTCCCAGTCCCCAAGAGCTCCTTGGCTGTGGTCGTGTTATCCAAGTTCGCCGTTGCGGGGGTCCACTGTATCGTATTCGTTCCATCGCTCAGCAGTATGGTGATGTCGTCCCACTGCGTGTCCACGCTCACCGGTGCGAAGGTCAACTTCACACCCGAACTCACTGTCGTCTTCGTTATGCTCGATGTCGGCGTTGTGGTAGTGTCGGTCCCGAATCCCAGCACCATGACATACAGCACGGCCGCCAGGACGACGGTAATCGCGACCATCAAAATGGTTGCGATAACGGGTGACACACCCTCGGCATCCTTCCGGATAGCCCAAGTCTTTTTCATTGTTCTGTCCTCCTGCGGACCTATCGGCCCGCACGAAAGAGACTAGCGCCGAGCCGAGTTTATATAGCTTTGCGGATGATTATCAGTTTTGAGCGTGGCTCGCTTCGGCAAAGAGCGAAATGGGACATCTGGGTGTGTCGTCGAAATCGGCGTTTCAAGAAGACATAGTCTTCTTTCGTTTATAAGGAAGTCAATTAATGTCGCTATTTGTCGAAAAGGCGCCGTTTCTCAGGGCGGGTTCGGCGCCCCTCCGCCGCCTCCTGGGGGTGCTCAGCGGGGCTTTATGCCCGTCTCGTCGAATGCACAGGGTATGATCCCGACCATCACGGGCCTGTTCCTCACCTTCTGAACCATGACGTACTTCCTGTACTCGTGGCCCTCCTTCTCCCTGTCCAGTTCAAGAATCACATCTGCCAGGTCCTCGATGCTGCTCTGTATGCGCGACTCGTGCACGCCCTTCAGCATAGTCATCAGGGTCACGCTCTCGGAGCGCTGAGTATGTGCCTTTATCGTCCTCATGGCCATCAGCACCTCGGCGCTGTCGTAGTTCTCCAGGAAGAAGTCGAGCGAGTCTATCACGACCCTGAAGGGCGGATCCAGCTTCGATATCTCGTATGACAGGAATGTCAGGAGATTCTCCTCCTTATGCATGTCCTTGTCCTCGAACCTCCTGATGTCCGAGAGGCTGATGCCCTCCTGTCGGAACCGGCTTATCTCCAGCTTCTTGGCGAGGACGCTCTCGTAGTACTTCGAACCTATGTTGACTATCGAGATGTCCGTCTTCCATCCGTACTCCCGCATGATGTTCAGGACGTCCTCGTCGCGCTCCGTCGAGGTGAAATACGTCACGGCCTCCTCACCCGTGCTGGCGAACTGCTTCGCGAAGAACTCGGTGCCCGAGCCGGGGTTGCCCATGATCAGAAGCGTCGATCCCTTCTGGACGCCGCCTCCCAGGTGCTCGTCCAGCGCTTTGATCCCTATGCTCGTGAGCTTCATATCATTCCTCCTTGGGATTCGTGCGGATGCCGTGGTCACAGACGAGGTTGACCATGTTGTTGATCTCAGGGGTCGAGTGCTCCTCGACCGAAAGGATGACCGTGTACACGTTCCTCGCCCTCAGGCCGGACACGAGTATGTGGAGGAACTCCGAGAGTATCCAGTTGTTGTTGTGTATCGCCAGCGAGTTTATCGAGTCGAGCACGACTATCTTCTCGCCTGCCTCTGACAGGCGGATGAGGTACTCGACCTTCAGCATGATGTTCTCCAGCATCGTCGGGCTCTCGACCAGTGTTGTGTGCTCATCCATCTGCCCGGACGACGCGCCCATCGTCATGTGTGAGATGCAGTCGACGAAGAACACACGGGAGGTCTCGATGTCGAGGGCCTCTAGCACCCTCTTGATGGCGTCGAAGGATATCGTGGACGTGACGTATATCACATCCGCCTCCTTCTTCGAGGCGAACAGGTCCAGAACGCCCCTGAGGACATCGAGGTAATGGTCTATCGACATCTGAAGTGACACTGCGGACGACGGCGGGGCCTCCATGAGCTCGTCGAATATATTCTGCGCCACACGCTTGTCGCTCATGTCCCAGCGCTCCCTCCTTTCAGCAGAGGTGCGAGTAGCACGCCCTCGGGCGTGAGGTCCAGCACGTACTTCGCCCTCGAGTGCATCGTGCCACGCATCTTGATGACTTGCAGGGTTCTCAGCAGGTCGCCGCGTCGCTCCATGTTAGCCATAAGCACGATGCCGTCGGATATGGCCTCCTCGACTCCGAACATCGAGTATGAACTCGCCTGCGCCGACATCTCGCTGACCAGGATGGACGTGCAGTCCACATCGGTCAGCGCCTTGCTGAGCTTCAGTATGAAGTCCCGGATTTTCTCGGATGTCTTCAGCTTGTAACACACGGAGGTTATCGAATCCATCACGAGCCGCTTCGTGCCGAGTTCCCGCACCAGGCTGGCGATGGCGGCGACCAATAGGTCTATCTCCTCCATCGTGAGCTCCGCCTTGGTCATCCCGAGGCGCTCGTACATCACGGGGAGGTCCACGAAGACCAGCTTGCCCGACTTGATAAGGGATTCCTCGAAGAAGTTGTAGGGTATGATGTTCGCCAGCATCTTCTCGGCGTTTTCGGTGACGGAGATAAACAGCGAGTTCTCGCCCTTCAGCGCCCCATGTATGAGGAACTCCAGTGCGAGCGACGTCTTGCCGGTCCCGCAGCTGCCCGTGAGCAGCACCGTATTAGCACGGGGGATGCCGCCGTATAGGACGGTGTCGAAGCCATCGATGCC
>JAJISI010000025.1 GCA_022848805.1 Thermoplasmatota archaeon | reverse complement strand
TCGAGCACGGTGGAGGCAGCAGCGTGACAGCCCCCTTTTGCTGACTGAACCTACCCGAGCGTTTAGGCGCCCTCTCGGATCGGTTGCCAACCGCTGATTTGCCGTGTTTCCCGCTCCCTGCATTGGACGATTGTCTGTGGCATTCATATCCTTTGCGGAGGCCGGCACCCGAGCGTGTCGACTGAAAGGTCGAATAGCTCCGCGCTCTCCTGCCCCATCTCCACGACCAGACTCGATCCTTCTTCGATCTGCCCGCATATTGCAGCGGTGAGCCCCCTCTTACAGAGCTCGGTAACGATCTTCTCGGAGAAATTATCGCCGCTAGTCAACACGAATCCGCAGCCCTGATACGCTCTCAACCACTGAAAAAGGTCCACATCATCCGGGCGGGGAATCGCACTGACATCTATCTTCGCCCCGCACCGGCTCGCCTCGAGTAGCATGCCCAGCGTCCCCAATGCGCCAGGGTTGCTTATGTCCTTCCCCGCAGACACCATCGGACCGACCGCATGCATAGACATCACGCCTCGCCTCACCGCGTCCGAGTCCTTAGCCGACGTCGTGTCCCACGAGTATGGGATACCTGGTGTGAAATGTCCATCGAGGTCCATAGCGAATATGACTGCGTCACCGGAGGATGCGCCCGAGCTGAGGATGAGGTGTTCTTGGTCCGTTTCGCCGAGCACGGCCACATCTACAGCACAATAGGTTGCATCGGGGTTAAGGTGGCCGCCGACCACGGGCACGCCTGTCTTCTCGGATGCGGCCCTAATCCCCCTGACGATCTCACTCCTCACGCGAGGGTCCCCGCACGACAACACATCGACGATCGCCAGAGGAGACCCTCCCATTGCGGCGATGTCGTTGACGTTGACTAGCACGGAGCAATACCCCGCCCAGTAGGGATCAGCCTCCACAAGGTCCTCCATGATGCCGTCAGCTGCAAGCAAGATGATCCTCCCATCGATATCTATAGCCGCGGCGTCCTCTCCATGTGTCGCGACAATGATCCCTTCCGGAACGACCAGTAACTCGTCTGCAACCGCAGACACCTCCGCCTTTCTAGTGACGCCCCGGTGCGTCCTCAGACTCTGCACGAGTTCTTCGATACTCACTTGGTCGCTCCCCCTTACTCCTACTAGGCGTGGTCACAGCTTCATCTGCGTCGTTTCCTTCACGAGGGTGTTGAGGCCGAATCGCTCGACCATGATACATATAACGACCAGGTTGAACTCGATATCCAAATCATCCTCGACTATCGTCGGGGTGTCGCTGTTCGGGATCTTGTACCCCTGTCTCACGAGCACTGACCGGGATTCTGATCGCTCCTCCGCTGTCGCCTTCCTCCCCGCTATAGCTCCCTCCAAACCGCACCGCCTGACTTCCATGTCGAATATGGCGCGTTTGAATATCTTCTGCAGGCAGAACGCGGCTAAAGTCGCCCTCTCATCCGTGGAAGAAACGGTGGCGACGCAGGCGTCGCCCAAGAGCTCGTGGAACGATTTCTGTCCGGCCAGCGATATCGAGAAGACCTTCGCTGGCTTGATATCTTTCTGATTTAGCATCCCCATGCTTGCGAGGGCCTTAAGGTACCCAGTGAGCTCGAGCCGGTGCAACTTAACGCCTCGTGCCTCCAGTTCCCTAGATATCCCGCTGATCGAGGCTGCGTCCTTTCTCAGGACCTCGATTATAATCTCCTTCATATCCCTCTCCGGAGAGAACATGTGGTCGGGATTGATAACAAATCAGGTAATAAACGTTCCCTTGGCTAGCCAGTGTATGCTTTTGACACTCGTCAGAATCGAGGACCGATCAGCATCCATAGTATGAGGAATAGAACGAGCAGGGCCAAGAACAACGTCAGCGAACCCACTATCTTATCTCTCTCCTCCTTGGTGCTGTTGCGTCTCACCTTCGTCAGCAAGAAATCCATTCCGTCCCTGAACAGGTACCCTCCATCGAGCGGCACTGCCGGAAGCACGTTCGTCAGGCCCAGCATCAGGTTCAGCCAGAATATCCAGTATATCGCGTTCGTCAGCATCCAGAAGGCGTTCTCTGGTATCCAATCCAAGCCGCCTGAAGGCTGATAGAGATCGGTCACCGGGGACCCAAGCGGAGCTAAGTCCAGGAACGGCAATGCGATGAGCCTGAGCCACGACATGGAAAAGTCGCCGATGGTCTTGTCCCCGCCGAATGGATTCGCAAGCATGCTTGCGTAGTGGTCTGGCTCCCTGCAATCGACTCCGAGCATCAGGAAGCCCGCACCCAGATAACCCCTTCCAACGAACGAGGGATCGTTGTCATCTGGATAGTATTCTGCGTAGAATTCGCCTTTGTCCGAAAGGGACAGTTGCGCGATGTCGTCCGCCACGACGAAAGTGTCCGAGGCATCATCGAAGCGCATGACGGTGACGTTCACTACCTGCCCTGCCGTCGTTCCTTCCATGATGGTGCTTAACGCGTCGAAGTTCACCACGGGAGTATCGTCGATGGATACCAGAACCATCCCCGGTTCGAGCCCAGCCGCCGAGGCCGCGTAGTCATCAACGACAAAGGACATCGCCAACCCATCCACGACTTCGGTGGCAGTCCTGAGATCCCCTTCGAAGTAGTAGCTTATACTCGTCAAACTACCAGGATCGGCAACCCGGTTCTCGAAATCTCCCCTTGACTCTATCGATTCGCCATCGATTGACTCTATCACGCTGTAGGAGGGAATTCCGGAGACCTCGACCGGCGAGCCCGTAACGACGCCGACTACGAGCGCGCCGTCATGAACTGGCTCGACGGCAGACATCATCACTCCCGAGAATAGACTCAGCGTGATGACCGCAAGGATCAGGTTGCTAGCAGGGCCGGCCGCGAACACCTTTGACCTCTTGGACCTCGTCGTCATCTCCATCTGCTTCTCGTCCGGCTCGACGAACGCGCCTATGGGGAAGACCAGGAATAGCAGCCCGAGCGACTTGACTTCCATGTTCCCGCGGCGGGTCATGATGCCGTGGGCGAACTCATGGGTCACCATGGCCACGGCAAGCCCCAATATGCCGTAGCCGACGGGAATCACCGGGTTTATGCCCGGGATGCCCACAATCAACGCTGGAGAAGGAGCCTGCTCGATCTGCGGGATTATCACCACAGCTTGCCAGAGAAGTAGCACCATCATGGTCACCATCGCCCCTGCGCAGATCCAAAGAGACGCCTTTCCGAAAACGCCCCACACGCGCTCCGCAGAAGCCAGCTTCTCGATGAAATCCCTACCCTTCCTCGTTTTCCACATGATGATCGGGCCGAAGAGGCTCATCGACCCCTTCTCGAGCCATCCTCTTTTCTTTGCGATTATCACGAGGGCAAGCCATGCCAGAAACACGGTGAGAGCGATAACGTAACCATTCATCTAGAACATTCCCGCACTGGCCCAATTGAGCTTCCTGTATTAATTGGTTTACAACGGATGGCCCTGGCGCATGATCGGGTGGTTCAACATCGCGGTGAGCTAGAAACCCACACGCTTCGTCAGTTGGATGAATGCAAGCTAGTTCCACCAACCCTGTAGGATGGGATAGACTTGTCAGACATCGTCCACCACCCAGCTCGTGAAAGGACCACAACGGATGACTAACGGAGATGCCAGGGTCGTGTCGAATCACGGGCCACGATGACGTGCCCACTGCTCGTCGGATATCTCCTCGTACACGTCTACGACGTTTTCCATCTTAGGAACCTCTTTCTCATCCATGCCTGCCAACCGGATTATCTGGTCCTTCTTGAGGATCCAGTAGTGGATCCTCCATAGCTTGCCCTTCTTGAGAAGGACTTCTTCGTGAGTCGTTGTCACGAGGCCCTCCTCCTCGAGCATGTAGAAGACGTCTCTGTCGCCTGGCGTCAGCCTGTTGTCGATGACTTCATCCGTGTACCCGAAGAAGCTCATGACGTACTCCGCCAGCTTCTTGAGCTCAGTATCCGACATCTCGCTCTTCTTGCCGACGGTCCTCTTCAGGGCTAGCTCGACCTGTCGCATCGTGACGACTGACATCCCAATCCCGGAAATGAGAACCATATACGACCCTATAAAGTGTCGTTCCCATCCATCTGAGCCGCGCGTTCAAATCTGGACCGGGGGCTCGATATCGACGCCCTCATCGGCGAGCATGGAGAGGATGCGTTTCGCCCACACCAACTTCCTTGCCTTGGTCTCCGAAGACCTCCCCGACTTAGATGAAGGGTTCTTGAAATCGAACCCTGCGAGCCGAATAGTCCTCACGCCGATGGCAGCCGCGATGCACGCCGCCCTATCGCCGTCGGTGAAGCCCCCGTAGTTCAAGACTCCCTCGACAGGAGGACACTGACAGGTGCACACAATCTTACCCGTAAACTGCGGAACGTACCGTCTGATCGCTTCCATGTTGTCGCCGTGGGCGTGCACGAAGACGACACCACCCTCCGCGTTGACCATTATCTGGTCCTCGACGGCTCCGTCGAGGTCTGTAACGATGATATCCGGTCGGATGTTCTCGGCTACCAGCGTGCTTGTTGCCCCGTCAGCAGCGATGACCAAACCGCCCAACGCGAGCGACTTCATATCCGACGCGAGCGTATCGCCCCCTCCGCAGAGCACTGCCGAAGAAGAGACCCCTTGGCGCAGCACTGACTCGAGAGATGGCAGGCTCCTCTGACCCGCCAGAGAGGACAGCAACAACGCGCTCTCGTGGTCGTCTACCTCGCTGAAGCCGAATTCCATGCATATGTCATGGTAGATCGGCAACCATCTGTCCATGTCCAGGGTTTCACGCCCCTGGCGTAGCGCTTTTCCGTGCGGCCTCCCTGCGCAGGGACGCGTTCAACACCGAGCTGAATACAGCTATCATGATACCTGTGACCATCTCGGAGAAGATTATAACTAGGTCGTAGTCGCCGTGCTTCAGGAAGTATCCCAGGGCGTCGACAGACCCCTGGATGATGAACCCCGTCGCCAGCACGGAGACCATCATCACTATGAACGACCACCTTATCTTGCCAGTCTGCAAGAAAGCTGTGACCGACTTGCCCGACTCGAACGCGAACACGCCGAACACGATGAACCAGACGCTGCCGGAGACGAATATGAGTATCGATATGGCGAGGCTCCTCTCCGAGGGCAGAAGGGCCTCTCTGTATGCTAGAGCCATGTCGTAACCGATCAGAACGCCGACGATCGCCATCACGAGCCCGACCAACGCGAAGGGTATGACGAGACTGCCCTGTCTTATCGACCTCTTCGTCCTGGACCACTTCAGGCTGACCCTCTCCGCCCACCTGTACGACCAGCCGAGCAGGTATAACCCTAGCATTACCCCGATCGCGCCGAAAGCCATCTGCGACACTAGTCCGATATCTTGATAGTTGCCGTTGCTGAACTGGACAATCTTCACATACAGGGAGAGCAGCCCCCAGATCACGAGGACGAGCGATAGGGGGACGACCCATTTCCTCCGCATCTTCTCGTCCTGGAGCGTCTTGACGATCATGTAGTACGTGCCTTCGATGCTCCTGCTCTGCTTGACGTACACTCGTTTCACGGAGTCGATTTTGATACGCGACGATATGATCGGGTATATCGATTCGTCTTCCGCTCCGTCGCTAACGAGGATAGCTCTGTCGGGCTTCACAACCTCCAGAACGTTCTCCAGCTGCGTCGTAAGCACGAGGTCCGACTGGAATCCCACATGTGAATCGCCTGAGATCGTCGCGACCTCCGCCTCTATCCCTCTCTTGACCAGGTCGTCGTACAGCTGTAGACCTGCCAGTATGGTGTTCGCATCGACCTCCTCAGGATCGGCTAGGCCGAGCGACATGCATGCCTGAAGGTTCTCCTCGCGACCGATGACCGGTCCGCCGATCCCCGCCTTCGTACCTAGATCGTCGTCTCTGTCGACGCACAATACGAGTATCTTCATCTCGGGTCGAGATAATGGCGTACACGGCTATTTTAGCATCGCTGTTGGTCACTGACCAGACATTTCCATCCCGTCACAAACTCTTATATAATAACCACCGAATTAAGACTATGATGGCCAAGAAACCCTCAAAGGCCGTTTCAAAAAAAGAATGCCCCAGTTGTGGGCTCCGAGTCACAGAGGAATCATCCATATGCGAGTTCTGCGGATGGGATTTTCAGGAGGAGGATGAGTGGATCCTCCAGATCGAGAAGCTAGAGCGAGACCTCATGCTTGAGAAACAGAAATTCGAGCCAGGAACCGTCAATCACAGGATTGAGAGTACACTTAGGAGTCCGATTCTCGAGCAGGCGGAGAGCTCGGTTCCGGCGAAGGAAGAGGCCATCGACATAGGCGAAGAGGAAGTGCCAGTATCGGTCCCTGAGAGAATGATTAGGACTCCCTCGAAGACGCCTGCCCCTGTGGAGACCGTCGCTGAGCCGAAAGGAGTCGGGAGGGTGCGGACCGTCAAGACAGCAACTCCCGTCCAGGAGAAACCTCCGGAGCCGGATTCCGTTCCCGAACCGAAGGTCGCGGCTGCACCCGTCAGAAAGAAAAAAGCGCCCCCTACCGAGGCGGCCCCTCCGGTCCGTCAGAGGAAGGTGAGAACCGTTGCAAGCCCCCCGCCGGCTCCTGAACCAGAAGAGAAACCCCCTCCTACTAGACGAACCCGCACGGTAAGAAAAGTGAAGCAGTAGACGTCGCACTCGGGAACACGGTCGGCTCACAGCTGCTTGATTCTCTTTCACTTCTGGCGCATACCGTCTGTGTTAAGTATCGGTGTCGCTCTTAGCAGATTTCCGGGAGGTACTAGGGGATTGCACATACGATGGCACGGTCATGCCTGCTTCGAAATCGCCGGCAGCACGGTGGTTGTGACGGACCCTCACGACGGCAGGTCGATCGGGATCAAGCCTCCAAAGGTTACGGCTGATGTCGTCCTGGTGTCGCACGATCACTTCGACCACAACTGCTCGAGATTGGTCAAGGGTCCAGATGCCGTGGTCGTGACTGAACCAGTCATGACTTTCGATAAGGGAGTCAGAATCGAGGGGTTCGAGGCTTATCATGACGACCAGGGTGGCAGGAAGCGGGGGAAGATCACCCTGTTCAAGTTCGAGTTGGACGGGGTCTCCTTATGTCACCTCGGCGACCTCGGACATGCCGTCGATGACTCGACCGCCGAGCACCTCAGAGGGGTGGACATATTGTTCGTACCGGTGGGGGATGTATTCACCATCGGGCCCGAGACGGCCCTGCGTGTCATCGACAAGATATGCCCGAGAATCGCCGTGCCGATGCACTACAGAACCCAGGGTCTCTCACTCTCGATACGCCCCCTTCAGGATTTTCTTGCGCTTATCGACGACAGTAGGGTCGTGAAGGTAGGGAACGAGATAGACTTCGCCGCGGAGGACCTCCCTGAGTCGGGTACAGAGTTCTGGGTATTCTCCGAGTAGGGCATCCTAGTAGAGACCAAGGCCGTCTTCCACCTTGCCGAGTTCGATAGGAGTCGACCTCGAACCGACATACGCACCCCTGCTGTTCGCCACGACGCACGCGCCTATGAACCCCGTGCCGTAGTTCAGGGTGGCCGCGGATGCTGGAACCTTGAAGAATTCAGACAGATCCTTGAGCTCCTCCTCGGACGTTCGAGGCGGACAGAGCATGCCCTTCGACGTGACGATGCAGACCGATCCAACCGTGTCGAGCCCTGCGACCGATCGTTTCTGAACCTCCACGTCGAGAACATCCTCAAGCATGCCCACCGTGCCTCGTGAGGCTCCGGGATGCACGCAAGCCGCCTTGTCGTTCACCAGGATGTTGTTGCCTGCCGCGTTCACCTTCTCGGGCATGAAACCAACATTCAGCGAGGACGGCATCCTACTGACCTCGTGCTCCTCAGCCAAGTTCGAGAGCACGATTCCGTTCGAGTTCATCGCCGCGAGTGACCCGACCACGGACGAACCTGCCACTGTCGTTAGTATCACATCGACTCCGAGCACCTCTGACAGATCCTCCACCACGCGCGTCTGAACGGGCTCCGACACCAAAACGTGATTCTCGCTGGTTGCGCAGTACACGCCGATGTATGGATTGCCGTCTAGACTGCCCAGCCTAAGCATACGGCCACACCTCGCAAAACTCAGTCCTCTGGGAGGGAGACCTCTATAAGTCCATCCTCGAATCTGATAGCCTTCACGCGCACCTTGCTGGGCGGGTTCTCGATACCTTTCGCCCAAAGGTGCTCGTTGAGCCTGTAATCGACCCAGATATCCCTCTTCGTATCTTCGTCTTCATCGCCACGCGTCGGCTTCTCGGCCATGTGCCTCTTGACGTAATCCTTTATCTCCTTGATGGCCCTCGGTGCACGCTTGGTTCTCGGTACCTGCTTCGTGATCGTCAGGGGAATGGTGAAAACCCTCTCCAATTCGTCAACCATGACTATCGCCTCATACCTTCAGCTTCGTCCTGCGCCAGTGCCTCCTCTTGGGATGGCGCACAAACTTCCTGTCCGTTCTCATCATGACCCAGGCAGGGACTCTCCTGTTGCTCTTCAGGGCCTTCATCAACCGGAGTTTCCTGGCGTATGGTTTGTGTCTGGACATTCGGTCATCTCCTCTCTATTTTGATCTCCCTCTTCGTCGGCATCACCTTGCGGAGTATCTGTCGGAGGGTGTAATCGTCTATCTGCTGGGGTATCCTTCCCGACTGCACCAGCATTATCAACTGGCTCTCGACCTGCTCAACCACGTCAGGTCTCGTCATCCTGATGTTGGCGAGCCGCTCACGCGCCTCGGGTGTGAGTATCTGCCGCATCACCCCGGCCTTCTGCGCGTCCATCTGCTTCGTCTGCTCCTGCGCAGCGGCCTCCTGCTGTGCCCGCATCTGCAGCTCGACCATCTTCTTCTGCCTAAGCGTGTCCAACTCGTTGTCGTTCACCATATGCCATTCACTCACAGGTACTTCGTGAGCTCAGGGTTCTCGGCTGCGAGCTCTTTGAGAAGCTGGGTGGATATGTTGTCTATGAGCTTCCTTCCTTTTCCGGTCACGGTCCGCCCACCGTCCTTCTCCTTCTTAACCAGCTGGCTCTTCTCGAGCTGCTGGGATGTTATCCGTGCGATGGAACGCGAACCCCTGACCGCCTTGCTTGGCTTCGACCCTTTGTCAGCCTTGCCGCCGAAGGAAGCCGCGATTCTCGTCGTCCCTATCGGCCCATCTACATAGATCCTCCTGAGAACGGCTGCGGACCTGACGAACCACCAGCCCTCCTCGATGGGACTCTTCTCCCGATGCCTGCCCGTCTTGACGAACGCGGCCCACACGGGCGGTTTGATGGTATCGATCTTCTTGAGCTCTTCCGCTATCCTCGGTATGAGCTTCCCAGCGGGTACGTCGTAAGCTGTCGGCATCTAATTACCCCAAATGACGTGTCACATGTCGACTATCTGGACCGCTGCCAGAATAGGGACAAATCGCGGATAAGATGCTACCTATATATAAATGCGCCGTCTCGCACGCCAGCCAGGGCAAGGCTTCTTGCAGGTTGGCTGAATGAATCTCCTCAGTCAAAAGGTTTTTTGAGTGGCCGCGCATAACCGCGCTCGTGCACACCGTGGTCGGTATCACAGGGGCGTCGGGACTCCGATACGGCGTGAGACTGCTCGAATGCCTGGAGCACGAGACAACCGTGGTGGTCTCCGCTGAGGCGGCTGCCATGGCTCAGGGCGAGCTCGGCGTCTCTAAGCGGGAGATCGAAGACAAAGCGGAACACCACTACGAGAACGATGAACTCTCGGCACCGCCAGCTTCCGGATCCTTCAGGTTCGACGCCCTAGTGATAGTCCCGTGCAGCATGTCCACCCTCTCGAAGATCTCCTATGGGATAGCAGACAACCTCATCACGCGGACGGCATCTGTCGCGCTCAAGGAGCGGAGGAAGCTGGTGCTCGTGCCCAGGGAGACCCCGCTATCGACGATACATCTTCAGAACATGCTCCGGCTGTCGGAGGCGGGGGCCGTCATCATGCCGGCCTGCCCTGCATTCTATCCCTCGCCGAAGAGCGTGGATGACGTAGTAGATTTCATTGTAGGCAGGATACTCGACACGGTGGGCCAAGAACACGACCTATTCCGAAGATGGAACGGCGGGTACGGACAGCTATAGGTAGTCGTGCACCTCGTCGAACTCGTCGCTGATCTGCCTGAGCTGGTCATCGTCGATCGAGGACTTGTCCAAGAACAGCAGGATGCTGGACCCGTGTATCATGGCGAGGTCGTTCAACCTCCTGATGAAAGCGACTATCTTCTCGAATCCGTTGAGCTCCATGAGTAGATCTAGACCGTCGACCATCAGGCCCGCCCTCTTGGTCGTCATGAGGAATGTGGAAGCGGTCTCCATGGCGTCCCCCTCGAGATCCTTGGGGTTGACGTTGTCGATATCCGTGGTGCTGTCCGAGAGCCATCTCACATCGACCTCATCCCCGAGCTCGTTGTCTGCCCTTGTCTTCCCTGGGAACTCTGAGGTCATTACCATGGCCGGTCTGCCCGAGATGCCCATGGCCCGGATCATACGATACGCCATCATAGGGTCATGATCGATCACGATATAGTTCTTAGATGCCTCCACCTCTTCCTGGAACGCACCGCATCTCGTGCACTGGATCGAGTAGGGGTCGTCCTTACCCGAGTGGAGGAACGATTCACCGCAGACCTTGCACTCGATGGACCTTGTGTCCTGAGGAAAGAGTATCCCCGCGCATGCGGGGCACGCCTGAGCGCGGTCGGCGCACTCTATATGCATCTCGGTGCCGCACTCCTCGCACCGGTGGAGCTCCTCGACCACATCTATAGGCTTGTGGCAGAGGCTGCAGAGCGTCTCGTCCTCCTCCTCGAGTTCGATGAACGCTTGCTTCACCTCGATGATCGCCTCCTCGGGGATATCGAGCGCGGATTTATCGTAAATATATCGGGAGAAGCCGTACTCCGCGATGATGGCGGCCGGGACCAGGAACATGAAGTAATATGAATACACCAGGAATCCGTCCAACACGAACGAGAACAGGTAGGGCAACAGATAGAGCAACCAGACGGCCGCAAGCAGTGCAATAGCCGATATCTTCACTGACATCTTCGGTCGGGCGTACTTCCGGTATCTCTTCGGATGTAGCTTCTTGAAATTCTCGAATCTGCGCCTGGGCATCCGCGCGATCATCAGCGTGCCTATGATCAATATCACGAACGCGATCTGCTGATTCTCCATCACGGTGAAGTTCTCGTAAGTGATGGTCTCGCGCGTGAGCGCGCCTGTCCCTCCGACCTCGAAATCCGACTCGTACCAAAGGAGCACTCCGGCAGGAGTCCTTACCTCCTGGAACGAGCCGTTGGTCACTTCGGGATACGTGAAGCTGCCGACGCCAAACGCCATCACGCTATGGCTCAGGTGCATCGATCCCCTGAAGGCGTAATCCACAGTGTCGTTGAATGCATCCACGAACGCATCGACTGCACAGTCGGTGATGAGAATGACCTTGGAGATGCCCTGGCCGCTGCATCCGAGGTCCATCGAGAACGACAGATCCTCCGTCGAGTTCCAGTCAGTGTAAACGAGACCCGTCGCTAGGTTCGATACCTCTGCATCGGTGACGTTTGGGAAGTCGTTTGCGACAGTCATAGTGACCCCCCAGTACGCTCTTCCGCTCAATGCGTCCGATAGAGAGATGAGCGCGTCCCTCGCCTCATCACCATCCATAAGCTGGTTGAAATCGGCATCGAACTCAGAGAGAATGCGCTGGCGCAACTCACTAGCTACATCTCCGCTGAAGGTTATCTTTAGAGTGCCAGACCCCTCAAGGTCGCCAATGCTGGTCAAGCTCATGGTGGTCTCGACGGTCATTCCAGGCACGTGGTCGTCACCTTGAGCGACGCTGTTCGCAGACAACGCCAACATCAGGCACAAGAAGATACTCGACGCACACACGGAAACGGGTAATCGCATTATGTCGACCAGTGAACCTGATATTTGGCTAGCCTGGTTTTAATGCTTTGGCCTCCCGTTATCACATCTGAGACGGGGCGCCTGGAAATATCGGGATGGACATCGGTGGTCGGGAGGACGCATCCGGGACGACCACTGAACAGTCGGTCGCATCTCACTCGACATATACTGCGGGTCTTCCCGGCCGGGCATGTCTAGAACGACCCTTGGGGTCGACCTTCGCAGGATCATCAGCTGAGAAGGCATGTACCTCGCATCCGAACTGGTCTGAGAAGAACCGTTTCGCGCGTCCGAGCGTCTCCAGTTCATCCGTCGTGACACAGACATTTCTCCTTTTGTCGACAGGCGTACGGGACACTTCCGTGGCAATCTCCTTCGCGAAAGGTGGTATCTCCTTCCTGGCATCCTGAGGAGCCGTCTTCATCGCCTCCTTTATCAACCGCCCGATATCGATATTCTTATCGGCGGAGGCCACGGCACTGCATACCATATCGTGCTTCCATCTCGGGGCGACCATGAGGACGATCCTCGAAGGTTTGATCGAGGTGACCTTCAGTATCTCGGATATGTCTTCCATTAGGGCCGCCACCAGTTTCTCCCCCTCCTCCTCCAGGGTCGCAGCCTCCGAGAGCTCCGCCTTCGGGAGAAGGACCGTCGAGACGAATGGTGCCATACCTATCCGCTCCCACAGC
>JAJISI010000024.1 GCA_022848805.1 Thermoplasmatota archaeon | reverse complement strand
ACTCCAATCCCTCCGCGACCTGAAGAGCGGGGTATCCTTGGAGACGGTTCTATGACCTTGGACGACGTCGATAGGAGGATATTGAGACAACTTCAGGAGAACGGGCGCTCCTCGTTCAGGGATATATCCTCGAAGGTGAAGGTGAGCACTCCTACTGTCAGTTCCCGCGTTCAGAACATGACTGACATCGGCCTGATAAAAGGGTATTCCGTCCTGCTCGACGCCGACCTCCTGGGACAGGTTTCCGTTGCCACGACCTTGGAGGCGAGGCCTTCCGACATCGACCGGGTCGTGAACAGGATAAGCACCGAGGACATTGTCAGGCAGATTTATGTTCTATCGGATTCCAGGATATTGTGCATCCTGTCCTTCTACGACCAGAAGAAGTACCAGGGCTTCATGCACTCTCTCGGCAGCATACCAGAGATAACCAAGATGGATAACTCGATGGTTCTCAGAACCCCGAAGGAAAGTCCTCGAGCATCTATCAAGGACGAGGCGGGCCTGCTGATCAAGTGTTATTACTGTGGCCATCAGATGAAGGACGAAGGTGTGAAGATAAAGCTTGACGGCAAGGCGCATTATCTCTGCTGCAGTGTGTGCGCGAAGCTGTACAAGGAGAAATATGAGCGCATGAAAGCCGCTACCAGCAGCCCTAGTTAGGCTCATTCCTGTTCCGCGTAGGGGAGCGGAGCCAGATGATCTCGCCTGCGGGGCATCCGTGCGGAAGCATCACTCCGCTCCATATGCATCATATCGTGTTGAGATTCTTTATCGTTGTCCCGTACACTCGGTGTCGCTCATCGGATCGATCAAGTAGGATTGAAAAGGCAATTGTTATATTCGGGTACCAGGTATGCCGCCAACGCAATCCGGTGTGTTACAATGCCGATCTTTGAGAAATCATCCGAGAGTTCCGTGACCCGGGCTATCTTGTCCGAGTTCACCAAGGACATGGAAGAGGTAGTCGATTCTGACGTGATCATCGTCGGCGGAGGCCCGAGCGGCCTCATCGCTGCCTACGACCTCGCACGCAAAGGCGTCGATGTCGTGATCGTGGAGAGGAACAACTACCTCGGCGGCGGGTTCTGGATGGGTGGTTTCCTGATGAATACCGTCACGGTCAGAGCTCCGGCCCACAAGATACTGGACGAGCTGGAGATCAGGTACAAGGAGTACGAGGATGGGCTCTACACCACACCTGGGCCACTTGCATGCTCCAAGCTCATCACAGCTGCGTGCGAAGCTGGCGCTAAGGTTCTCAACATGGTTGCGTTCGATGATATCGTCCTCAGGGAGCAGGACAGGGTCGCGGGAGTGGTGGTGAACTGGACCCCTGTGAACTACTTGCCCAAGCCTGTCGCATGTGTCGACCCTATCTCCCTTGAGTCGAAGGTTGTCATCGACGGCACGGGACACGACGCTTCCGTTGCGAGTAAGCTCGCTGAGAGGGGCCTGCTCAAGATCCCGGGGTGCGGTGCTATGTGGATCGAGGCCAGCGAAGACGCCGTGGTGGAGAAGACCGGCTTCGTGCACCCAGGATTGATAGTGATCGGCATGTCCGTGTCAGCTACGTACGGATTACCTAGGATGGGGCCGACGTTCGGTTCCATGTTCCTCTCGGGGCGTAAGGGCGCCGAGCTGGCTCTCAAGAGCTTGGACAAGGACGAATAAAACCCCTCGCCCACATTCACGAGTGGAACGAGGCTAGGTCGTTCACAGACATCTCCTTTGTCATCGCGTGCTCCATCGCGAGCACGGCCGCGCTGGCTCCGTTGAGGGTTGTAATCATCGGTATCTCGAGCTCCACTGCCAGCCTTCGCATCATGAAACCGTCCCTTCTTGCGCCGGACGATTGGGTGGGCGTGTTGACTATCATCTGGACGGAATTGCCTCTCATCAACGACAACGCGTCGGGCGACATCTTCTCGGAGATCATGTACACTGTCGTGACCTCTAGGCCGACGGAGCGCAGGAACGACGCAGTTCCCTTCGTAGCGAAGAGGCCGAATCCTAGCTTACTCAGCCTTCTGGCGATGTCGACGACCTGTTCCCCCTTGTCATCCTCGGCCACGCTGATGTAAACGTTCCCACTCTTCGGCAGTCTCTGGCCGGATGCGATCAGCGCCTTCCATACCGCCGCGGGATAGGACATGTCGATGCCCATCACCTCCCCTGTGGACTTCATCTCAGGGCCGAGGATGCTGTCAACGCCGGGGAGTTTCAGGAAAGGGAACACCGATGCCTTTACAGCGATGTGCTCAATCTTGGCCTCTCCAACAAGTCCCTGTTGCTCAAGAGTCTTGCCGAGCATGATCTTCGTGGCCACCTTCGCGAGCGGGATTCCAGTGGCTTTCGAGATTATCGGGACCGTCCTTGAGGCTCTGGGGTTCGCCTCTAGCATGTAGACTGTTCCGTCTTTGTAGGCGAGCTGAAGGTTCATCAGTCCCTTCGTGTCCAGTGCAAGGGCGACCTTGCGGGTTATCTCCCGCACCCTGTCCAGGACATCCTGGGATAGAGTCTGGGGCGGGAGCACCATCGTGGCGTCCCCGGAGTGTACTCCTGCCTCCTCTATGTGCTCGAGTATACCTCCGATGTAGACTTCGCTGCCGTCGCAGACAGCGTCGACGTCGATCTCTATCGCATTTGTGAGGTACTTGTCGACGAGGATCGGATGGTGCTTGGAGACCTTGGCCGCGGTGCGCATGTACATCTCGAGTTCGACCTCGTTGTAGACAATCTCCATAGCTCTGCCGCCGAGCACATAGCTCGGCCTTATCAGGACGGGAGAGCCGATGTCCTGGGCGAGGTTCCTGACCTCTTCGAAGGAGAACCCGGTGCCCGATTCTGGCTGCGGTATGTCCAGGGAATCCATCAATCCGGAGAACCTCTTCCGGTCCTCAGCAAGGTCGATCGCATCCGGGGAAGTCCCTAGAATCGCCGTCTTGCGTCCCTGGAGCGTCCGTTGGAGGCCCATGGCCAGGTTGATGGCAGTCTGCCCGCCGAACTGCAGCATGATCCCGTCAGCGTCCTCCCGTTCCACGACGTTCAGGACATCCTCCGCGGTGATAGGTTCGAAATAGAGCCGGGTCGAGACATCGAAATCGGTCGAGACCGTCTCTGGATTGTTGTTGATGATGATCGCGTCAACCCCCTCCTCCTTGAGGGCGAGCGATGCGTGGACGCAGCAGTAGTCAAATTCGATCCCTTGTCCGATCCTGATCGGACCGCTACCAACTATCACTATCTTCTTATTGTCCGATGGTCGGACTTCGCACTCGGGCTCGTAGGTGGAGTAGAAATACGGCGTCTCAGCCTCGAATTCGGCGGCACACGTGTCGACCATCTTGTAGGTCGGCCGGATGCCCGAAGACAGCCTCGCTTTCCTGATATCCTCTGGGTCTCCTCCGGAAATGCGTGCTATGTATTCGTCTCCGAATCCAACTTTCTTGGCGGATTCGAGCATCTCCGTTCCTTCAAGGTGCTTGAGCTGATCCTCGATCTCGGTGAGCCCCTTGAGCTTCGAAACGAAGAATCGGTCCCAGCCGGTGAGTTCGCACACGTTGTCAACCGTCATCCCACGACGGAGTGCCTCGAGGATGGCGAACAGGCGAACATCGGTGGCCTTCCGGAGAAGGCCTTCGAGATCCTCGTCGCTCCAGTCGTCTCCTTCGAGGCCGACCTTGTCAATCTCGAGCGAACGGGCCGCCTTGAGTAACGCCTCCTCGAAGTTGCGACCTATGGCCATCACCTCTCCCGTGCTCTTCATCTGAGTTCCGAGCGTGGGGTCCACGGTCCTGAACTTGTCGAACGGCCACCTGGGTATCTTCACGACGATGTAGTCTATCGATGGTTCGAACGCCGCACAGGTCCTTTTCGTTATGGCGTTGGGTATCTCGTCCAGAGTCATCCCGACGGCTATCTTTGCTGCCACGCGAGCGATAGGATATCCCGTCGCCTTCGAGGCCAGGGCGGAGCTGCGTGAAACCCTTGGATTCACCTCGATGATTCTGTACTCTCCTGTGTCGTGGTTCACCGCGAACTGTATGTTGGCTCCTCCTTCGATCTCCAGCGCTCTGATGACCTTCAGGGCGGCAGACCTGAGCAGCTGATGATCCGAGTCGCTGAGCGTCTGTGCGGGAGCGACGACTATACTCTCTCCCGTGTGTATGCCCATCGGGTCGAGGTTCTCCATGTTGCACACGATTATCGTGTTGTTCTTCGCGTCCCGTATGACCTCGTACTCGTACTCCTTCCATCCGATGACGCTCTCCTCGATCAACACCTGCTTGATCCGAGAGTATATCAGCCCTCTTCCGACGATGTGGATGAGTTCCTCTTCGTTCTTGGCTATCCCGCTACCCGTACCTCCGAGGGTGTACGCGGGACGAACGAGAACCGGGTAACCACCGATCTCCTCGATTACCTGCTTAGCCTCATCGATCGATGTGATTGTCTTGCTCCTCGGGATCGGTTCGTCGAGCATGATCATGGTATTCTTGAACTGCTCTCTGTCTTCTGACAGCGCGATCGCCCTGGTCTTGGTTCCGAGCAGCTCGACTCCTAATCGGTCCAGCACGCCGTTCTCCGACAGTTCTGAGCACAAGTTGAGTGCCGTTTGCCCGCCCATTCCAGCGAGTATGCCGTCCACCCCTTCCTTCTCGAGTATCTTCGCCAAGGTGTCGCCGTTCAATGGTTCGATGTATACAGCGTCCGCCGTCTCTGGGTCCGTCTGGATTGTGGCCGGGTTGGAGTTCACCAGTACTGTGTCGTACCCCTCCTCCTTCAACGACTTGCACGCCTGTGTTCCAGAGAAGTCGAACTCCGCCGCCTGTCCGATCACTATCGGCCCTGAACCTACCACCATAATCTTGCGTAGATCCGTCCTCTTCGGCATCAGGCCCCCTCCAGCATCTTGGCGAATTCGTCGAACAGGGAGCGCGTGTCGAGCGGTCCCGGGCGAGCTTCTGGATGGAATTGGACGGAGAAGATCGGGAGGTCCGAGTGCCGCATGCCCTCGACGGTCCCGTCGTTGAGGTTGACGAAAGTGATCTCCATGCCGACATCCTCCGCGGAGGTCCTGTCGACTGCAAATCCGTGATTCTGCGATGTGATGTACACCCTGCCGTCCTTCCCGACAGGTTGGTTGATCCCTCTGTGTCCGAACTTGAGCTTGTATGTCTTCGCTCCCAGAGCCAGCGCGAGCAGCTGGTTCCCGAGGCATATCCCCATCATCGGAGTCTCCTCCTTCAGCTCTCTTAATGTGCCCACGGTAGTCTCCAGCATCTCCTTATGCGCAGGATTCCCTGGACCGTTCGTGATGAAGACACCGTCTGGGTCCATCGCGCGTATGCTGTCAGCGGAAGCGTCGAAGGGAACCTGGACCACGTCGAACCTCGCTCGAAGCTCAGTTAGTATGCTCTCCTTGACTCCGCAGTCGATCACCACGACGCGCCTGCCTTTGCCTGATTCGTAGACGACCGCTTCAGGAGTGCTCACCCTAGCGACGAGGTTCTCCTCATCGGGGTTCCGCATCCCACGGACCTGCTCGAGAACCGCCTTGGGATCCGCCGTCGTGATCGCTCCCCTCATGGTGCCTTTCAGCCGCAGCTTTCTGATGAGCGCCCTGGTGTCGATTCTCGAAATGCCAGGTACCTCGTCCTGTTTCAGGAATTCGTTCAGAGTCATGCCGGAAAGCCTGTGGCTGGGAACGTCACACAGCTCACCTATCACGTAACCTCGTACCTGCACACGCTTCGATTGGCTGTTTACGGAGTTGATGCCGTAGTTGCCGATCATAGGATACGAGGATACGAGGATTTGTCCGCAGTATGACGGGTCTGTCAACGATTCCTGATACCCAGTCATGCCAGTGGAGAACACCACCTCCCCGGTGACGTCCTCAGAAAAACCGAAAGGCCGCCCTTCCATCACAGTCCCATCTTCTAGGACAAGGTAGCCCTTCATCCGTACGACCTTCGGGTTATCATGGGTATAGGATAAGAATCTTGTTGTATGCTATGCGACGCGACCCACTTCCGAATGCCTGAATCCGGACAAAGTCTTAACGCCGGCTCCGGTCCAAGGGCATCAGAGATACAGTCGAATCGCGCCACTTATTTCTCACGGACTCGCAGCTTCTCCCAATCGCTTCTCAACATGGCGAAGTACTCGTCATCGTAGAATCCGTCTGTGAAGAATGCGTTCTTCCTGAGGACTCCCTCCCTGACGAACCCCGTGCTCCGTGCTAAGGCGATAGACCTCTTATTGAATGAGACTGCCAACAGGGTGATCCTGTTCAGATCCATGTTCTCGAAGCCGTAGTCGATGATGGCCGTCATCGCCTCCTTCATGATGCCCTTGCCCCAATGGGCAGGATGGAGGTCGTATCCGGTCTCGATCCGACGGTGTGGGTCGTGCTCCCATTTGTAGAACCCGCAGCTTCCGATCAGTTCGTCACTGCCTTTGAATGTGATACCCCAGCGTATGCCCGTGCTCTCAATGAATGGTTTTATGATGTACACTTCGAGTTCCTCTTTTGCGACTGCCATATCCTTCGGGGCAGGAAATCCAGTGCTGTCGACGATCTCAGGCAGGGAGAAATGTCTCATGTACCATTCGAGGTCTGCCTCGGTGATCTCTCTGAGTACGAGCCTCTCGGTCGTTATGGTGGGAAACTCATCTGGATTCTTCAAGGAGCCATCTCCGGCGTTGCATGATTGCGCCCCCTCCCATTTATCCTTTCTGGAGCGTTGGTTCTATCTACTAATTAACCATGTACATCACGCGATAAACCATGTTCCCGAGCCACTGCAAGGAGGTCAGCGTCCACTCGGTGGGGTTCGAGCTCACCGAAGAGCAGATCCGGTCGCATCTGATGGAAACCAGGGCCTATATTCGGACAAGATACATGGTCCTGAACCGCGGAGATACCTGGGCCGTTGCGGAGATCGGGAAGGATACGATGAACAGCGTCCTTGTGCCGGTGTCATCGGTGAACATCGTGTCCCTTCCGGGAGAGACGTCGTTCGTCGACGAGCCGTCTCTTGATGTGCTTTCGGCTTCTGAGATGGGGCGCCTCCAGAAGTCCGTCGGAACACGATGTGTCATCGTTCGTGGGATGTCTGAACATATCTCTTTCTTCGTAGATCAGGAACCGTTCAGTCTTACGATATTCGATGTTGTCCCGCCGAGCCCGACGAAGCTGGTCGGATTGGTCGAAGAGGCACTGCGTTCCATCCTACAGGACCATTATGTGCGATACGAAGTCATCGAGGAGGACCTGAACACCCTCGAAGGACTGTCTGAAGCTCGTTCGGTGCTCTTCCCGTGTAGGGCGTCCGGCCTGGACCACAAGGGAAAGATCGGCTACATGGACGACCCCCCTGCTTTGTCACCTGAACAGATCGAAGAGGTTATCGTCGTCGGATGCAGCCTGTCCGCGAGGGTATTCAAAGCGGTCTACGGCTCGGAGGCGCATATGGTCAACATGTGTCCCGTTGACATCCTGCAGAAGATCGGAATTGACGGTCCCGTTCTGACGAAGTGCTGTAAGGTGAAAGACGGTTTCGATATCAAGGGTAACATCGCCATAGTCCCGTGGGGTGCGAGGGTGACGGATGTCTCCGCAGCCATTGAGGCGCTGATGGCTCATATGTCCTGTTGATCCTCTCTGAACTGAACGACCGGGCAGGGACCTAGGCACTGTCCGCAGTGGGAGCATCTGTTCTCATCGATCTTCACACGTCCATCCAGTTCCAGGGCACTCTCGGGGCATCTTGAGACGCATATCCCACACCCTGCGCACTCCATGGCCCTGAGGACCACTTCCTTCAGACGGGAGGCCTTGGTCCTCAACGCCTCTTCGTCGTGTGCCTTGATCATTACAGGCCCCTCGGCGAAGACGGTTATTCGGTCCACCTCGGCTATCCTGCCATCCGGTGAGACCGTCACTTCCCCCAGGACGTTCAGGAGGTTGGAAACCCGGCTCATGTCGAGCTCTCGGCTGAAGACGCCTTCCATGCTCATCCCTTCGACGCAAGGGCTGTAACCTTCGGTGCTCTGGAACCCGATTGGGACGTTGTCACCGGAGCGACCGTGTGACGCACCGACGGGCGAGGCCTTCAGACCCAGAGCGTCGAGGATGGACCGTGGGACCCTCCTCCATCTCCACAGGTCTTTGGAGAGCCATTCCTCCGGCATGTCATGTTTCTGTGAGTATGATGTGAGATATTCCTGCCAACGGCTGTATTCGCCGTTGAGTTCCCTTGCGTGTTTCAGCTCTGCGAGGTCCGCGGAGGGGCATAGGTAGCACCCGATCCTCTCGAACCCTCTCTCGTATAGCGGATTGAAGGGTTCCTTCCTGTCAAACAGGTAGAACCATACGTGCAACGCCGTCCAGTTCTGTATCGGGGAGGCTCCCAGCTGGTTCGGGGTCCACGGGTTTCTCCATACCCTGCCCTTCCGTGCTCTGTTCTGGGACTCGTATGCTCTCTGACCGATGAACGAGAGCACGCCGCCCGGGAAGTTCTTCTGTATGAGCCTAGTCGCAGGACCGAGCTTGCAAGTCTTGCAGCACCACCTGAAATCCTTCGCTGGTGGTCCGAACAAGTCGACGTTCCTCCAGAAGCCGTCACCAGCGCTCTCCGTTATCAGCTCCAAAGAATGCCTCGCTGCTGTGTCGCGCACATTCTTGAGTGTTTCCTCGAACTCAAGGCCGGTGTCGACGAAGATCATCTTCGGAGAGATGCCGCTCTCCATGACGAGCAGGAGCGTTGCGAGACTGTCCTTCCCTCCACTGAACGACACCGCCACTGGCAGGTCGTTTTTCCTCACGACATCTCTGACGAACCTCGCCGCTTCAGATACCCTTCGATCGATGACCTCCCTGTTCGCAAGGATCGCATCGTCCCACGACGGGGTTCCATCGTTCGGTGTGCCAGCTACAGAGCCGTCTGCGACCCATCGTGTCTTGACTGCGGTGCCCCTCTTTGCCGTCCTGATGTCGGCGGTGGACATCTTGGCCACCCCGACGGAGACTGCCTTCCCGTCCGGGTCGAGCACTATGACATCGTCTCCGGGTTCGATCCCTTCCGCAGCGTCGGATACTCCGACCGCGAGGGCGCTCGCACTCCTCTCCCGAATCGACTCCAAAGCTCCTCTGTCGACGCGTACCCACCCGCGGGAGATGGTCTTTTCCATCCTCGACGCCGTGACTCCTCTAGGAAGGAACTTCTCCCCTCGTGCGATGTCGAACCTAACAGCCCCGATGACCATTCCATCCAGCACTACCTCATCCATGCGGTCCAGGTCAGGAGCTTTGTTCAGGAGTACCAGCCGTCCTGTCGGTACGGCGACCTCCCCGCATCCAGGTCCGAACTGAGTGTCTATGAGCTTCCGGATCGTCCGGATGTCGTGATCGAAGGCAGGCCTAGCGTCCCCTGGCGGAGTGATCTTAACTTCTCTCGTGCTGGTGCTGCACTTGCTGCATTCGCCCTGTTCCAGAACAGGAACATTGCATGAATCGCACCAACGAAGGTGCATCTTGCCCAGTCTTACAGCTGCCACGTCTAACGCTCCAAGGTCCCCTGGTTTGCGGGGCGGCGCTCACTTGAACATCTTGAGCTGCTTCACGACGGCCTCTACGGCGTTCTTCGCCCGCTCGATCCTGTCCTCCGCCTGGAGTCTGCTCATGCCGGGACCCGTTATACCTAGTCCGACGGGTTTCTCGTACTCCACCGCGAGGTCTGTTATCTTCCTGGCAGCTTGGCCTATGACCACCTGGTCATGCTCTGTCTCCCCCTCGATGACCGCACCGATGGTCACGACGGCGTCAATGGTCTTCTCCTTCATCAGCGCCTTCACTGCCAGGGGTATGTCGAACACTCCTGGTACCATCAAGACTTTCGCAACGTCCACGTCGAGGAACTTCGCGTGTTTCTTCGCCATCTCGAGCATCGTCTGCGTGAGGTCGAAGTTGAACTCGCTGCACACGACGCCGATACTGTATTTCTTCGCCATCTCTCTCATCCTCCTGTTGATATCATGATTCTTACATTATTGGCCCAGCATCATCGAAGCCCTGCCTGAGCCCCTTGCCCGAACTGGCCGCCAGCCTGCTCGGCCTGAAGAGCATGTCGTAAGCGTTGACTGCGTGCTCCCTCGTCCTTCGCTCTGCAAGCCAAGCTAACTCCTTGGCGTCCTTTGCCTCATCCTCGTGAACGAATACCTCGATCACATGGGTATTCGTCATGAGCTGTACCTGTATGAGTCCTGTCGAGGCCTCGTGAGCGCACATCTTGTCGATGTTTTCCGGCCCTGGCATTCCGAGGGCCATCACGATGTCGCACTGTCTTTCCTCTATGAGCTTCTTGACGGCTACCGGGAGGTCTTTGACTCCTGGAACTATGTATCTCTCGACCTTGAACCCCGTCCCCGTCTTCTTCAGCTCTTCCTCCGCCATTCGGCCCATGTCGACCCTCGCGAACGTGGTGTCGGCAATCCCGATGCGTTTCATCTTTTCTCCACCACCGAGAGCTTCTTGTCAGCGTTGTGGAACTCGATGACCTTGCGTATGATCTTCCTTGTGCCGTCGAGATCGTGGTCCAGATGCGGCATTCTGACGACTCTGACGTCGATCCCTCTCGACTTGAGGTCAGCTTCCATCTGCTCGGGTTCGAAAGTCTGGTCGAACCCTATCGTGATTATGTCGGGCTTGATGTCCGTAACGATCTCGAATATGTCCGCATCATCTTTCCCGAGAACCGCCCGATCGACTGGTTTCAGGCCTTGCACGAGCTCGAGCCTCATGGCCTCGGGCGTTATCGGCTCGTGCTTCCTCTTTCGCGCCGTATTATCGGTCGCCACTATCACGACAAGCTCGTCACCAAGTTTCTTGGACTCTTCGAAGTAGTGAAGGTGGCCTAGGTGTATGATGTCGAAAACACCGGTGGCAAGCACACGGACCAAACTTCTCACCTCGTACGGAATTCCTTCCATGCGGAGACGATATCCGACCCTTCGAGGGATATCAGGTCATTCTCTTCAGCGTAGGCAAACGCCTCTGCCTTCGAAAGGGCATTTCCGTCATCCCCCATCATCTCGCACACCGTCGCGGATGGCACCAACCCCGCCATGATGACCAGGGCCGTTGAGAGTTCGGTGTGTCCGAACCGGGTCTCCAGAATCCTCTGCGACGCATTCAGTAGATGGACATGGCCGGGCGCCCTGAACCCCTTTCCGAGCTCTCTCTTGCCCCATCCGTCTTCTTTGGAGACGGCTTCGCGGGCGAGGTTGGAGAACTCTTTGATGGTAAGCGAGCGGTCGTTGTCGGTGATCCCGGTGAAAGTCTTTCTATGGTTGATGGTTATTCCGAAGGCGGATTTGACATCGTACGGGATGTCGTCGGGTATGAGCTCGTCCATCACTGGGAACTTCGTGCCCATGTCCTTGAATATCTCCGACAGGAACGGCAGACCGAGGGCTTCCTGGATCTTCGAATCGGCCGTAGTGCATATCAGTCCACCCGCGTCCTTGCGCATGGTCCGTATGGCCTGCGACGTGATGTGCTGTGATGCGATGACCATGTCCGTCTCCTCCTCCCTTCCGTCTGCGTCGTAGACGAGGACGAAACGGCCTTCTGCCAAGGCGTCCAATGCTTTTAGCACGGTAGCTGAAGCCATCATTCCGACGATGCCGCATCCTGATAATATGGATGCTGTAGCTACTATCCCGAAGGTATCAGTCTATCCTTCTTAAAGCCTCAGCAGGAGCCAGTCTGGCAGCCGCTCTCGACGGCGGCAATGTGGACAGCAGTGTGATAGTGAATGCGACCACAGTCACGAGGATTATGTCGAACCACGGGATGACGAACGGAGAAACTTCGGAGAACCCTCCCCAGCTATGTAGCTGGTACGACAGAGCGAGTCCCAGCACCAACCCGAGGGTTATGCCAAGGAGAGACACGAACGAAGTCTCCAGGACGAAGGATTTCAGTATCATGTCCCTCTGATATCCGATGGCTCTCATCACGCCGATCTCCTGCCTCCTCTCGGCGACATTCCGTATGGTTATGATTCCGAGGCCAGTTATGCCCACGATCAGCCCCATCCCGAGGAATATCTCCATGAGCTGCATGATCGAGGCTACCATGCTGAACACCATCTCGATCGTGTCCCTGATCACTATCGTCGTCATCCCGTACTCGACGAACACTCTCTCGATCTGCTCGGCGACCTCGGCGTTCGTCAGACCGGTTCCCTCCTCGATCGAGAAATAATGCAGCATCTTCGCGCTCGACGGCGCAAGCTCAGCCACGAAATCATCGGATACGAAGATACCTTGGAGGAACATCTGGTCCATTATCCCGATCACCGTCAGGTTCACGGTCGTGCCGTTGAAGACCGTCACGGTGATCGTCTGCCCAACATCGAGGCTCAGGCTCAGGAGGGATTCGAAACCGCCGTGCATCTGCGGTATCACGCTGCCGTCCACGATGGCGACGCTGCGGTCGGCCGCGAGCGCAGACCATGCATCCGCATCCGTCTCGTAGTCGGTCGACCTATCCGCAAGGGAGAATCCTCCCCCCTCGATTACCAATTCGTCGAATCCTATCAGGGAACGCTGGTACGACTCGTTGTCTCCTTCCGGCACAAGATCGATGCTGGCTATCAGCGCTCCTGAGACTCTGTCGACCGCAGGCGCGCCTACCGCTTCGCTCAGCCTGTCAAGACCGGAGGACATCTCGTCGTTCGGCAAGTCCCTGAAGGTTATTCCGATCACATCGTACCCGCCTGAGAACTGCTCCGTTAGCGTGTCCACGCTTTCCCTCTGGAACGATGCCATCATGGCTATGACGACCACTGTGAACATTATCAGAGAGAACATGAACAGGGACAACCCCGTTCGGAACTTCTTGTTCATCGGGTAGCTGATCGCCGCCCTGAACACCGGGAGCAGGTTCCTGCCCCTTCCGAAAACCCTCACGAGGCCGACCAGCATGAGGTCGCTGTTGAACATGGCCATCAGGACCGCTCCTGTGACCATCATGACCCCGGATATTATGAACATCTCC
>JAJISI010000023.1 GCA_022848805.1 Thermoplasmatota archaeon | reverse complement strand
AACTTACCTCCGGAGTGAAGCTTGGTTAGAACGAGCTGGAGGACGTCCGTGTTGTACTTCTTGTGCATTCCTATGGGTATGCCCCGGCCGTTGTCGACGACCGTGACGCTCCCGTCCTCGTTCAGCGAGACGTCGATCTGCGTGCAGTACCCGGCCATCGCCTCGTCGATGCTGTTGTCCACCACTTCGTAGACCAGGTGGTGGAGTCCGTGGAAGTCTGTGCTACCAATGTACATGCTGGGGCGTTTTCTTACCGCCTCCAACCCCTCGAGAACCTGGATTCTCTCCGCATCATATGTGCTATCTTCCATCAGATTTCAGCCCCATAAGACAAGCTCGTTGACCGGCATTTTCGAGGCGCATCCCATCCGCGCTCTTCGGCGCTTTTTTTGGCCTCTGAATGACCAATGGAACCACGATATTTAAATGCTTTGCGGATGCTTGCTGGCACACCCCGAAAAGACCCCTTTTCTTCCGATGCAGAATTGGGTCGTTCTTTCCCGGTGTTTTCTACCGGAAAGTTCGACACGTGACGATGGGGGCGGGCGAGACGGTTCGAAAGGCCGTTTGCGCGACCGCTCGGACAGGCCGCTGAGACCGCCGAGAAAGTCCGATGCGAGGATAATCGGCTTGTCTGGGAGACGCATCCTCGATTGGTCCGATGAAAGGGTTTATACCGAGGGGATTCTTAAGAGCATATGATACTGAATGGCTATTCGAAAGAGAATCGAATCTCCAGTGGAAATAAAGGGGATTGCTGAGACGGAGGGGGTCGAACCAGATGCCCTGAGGAAGCTTCTGCAGGAGGGGCGCGTGGTCATTCCTTTCAACCAGAGACACGCGTCTGTCGTTCCTAGAGCGATCGGAGAGGGCATGTCGGTCAAAGTGAACGCCAACCTTGGGACATCCAGGGACCTCGTTGATGTCTCCAAAGAGCTCGAGAAGGTCCGTGAGGCGGTGAAATACGGCGCGGATGCAGTGATGGACCTCAGCACGGGAGGCAACATAGGCGACATCAGAAGACAGGTGTTGCGGGAGTGCGCTCTGCCAGTGGGGACGGTGCCGATATACGAGGCCATGTGCCGCGCGTCAGAGAGGGTGGACCCTTTGACGATGACTGAGGACGACCTCTTCGGCACCATAGAGCAGCACGCAAGGGACGGTGTGGACTTCATGACCGTTCATTGCGGAGTCACCAGGGCCACGGCGGACACGCTCAGGAAGGCGGAAAGAGTCACAGGAGTGGTTTCCCGAGGCGGGGCCATGCTCGTAGCCTGGATGCACGAGAACGGCCTGGAAAACCCGTTGTACGGGAACTACGACCATCTGCTCGACCTTGCTAGGGATTACGGTTTCGCGCTCAGCCTCGGCGACGGCCTCAGACCAGGCTCTATCGCGGACGCCACGGATGCACCCCAAGTCGAAGAGCTGAAGGTTCTCGGGGATCTCGTAGAACGGGCTAGAGACGAGGGCGTGCAGGCGATGGTGGAGGGACCCGGACACGTTCCGCTCGACCAGATCGAAGCCAATGTCCGCCTCGAGAAGGCGGTCTGTCACGGGGCGCCATTCTATGTCCTGGGGCCACTGGTGTGCGACGTGGCAGCAGGATACGATCACATAGCCGGAGCCATCGGCGGAGCGCTCGCAGCCTACCATGGAGCGGACTTCCTATGCTACGTCACTCCTTCGGAGCATCTAGCCCTCCCGACCGTGGACGATGTCCGGGAAGGCGTCATAGCGAGCAGGATCGCCGCCCATGCGGCCGACCTAGCGCGGGGCCGAGGTGGGGACTGGGACAGGAAGATGTCGGAGGCAAGACGCGCCTTCGATTGGGAGAAGATGTATGAACTCTCGATGGACCCTGATAAGGCGAAGAAGTACAGGGAACGCGGCAGAGTCGAAGGGTCGCAGGCCTGCTCGATGTGCGGTGAGCTCTGCGCGATGAAGATGATCGAGAAAACCATGGGCAAGTAGCGGTCCTACAGCGTAAGACCAATGGGCAACCGCATGACCGCGCCCACCACGAGCGAAACCAGGCCAGCGGCGATCGCACCTATTATCGCGGACAGTATACCCTCACCTACCGACACGTCGTTCGCCACGCTCACTGCCCTTCCGGTCAGGACGAGCAACCAGATCAGACCGAGTACCGCGGATGCAAGTAGAACGGCGCCCCACGCGATGGCACGTTCCATATCTGAATCACCCCAGTGCTGAACCTGGCTGAGCTCCAGTCCGCCGAATCCGGCCGCGAATATCGTCAGGAGTACAAGCGTGACCGCGACGAACCAAGGATAACAGTAGCCTGCCAACGCGACGGTCGAGCCTTTGTCGCCCCGTCCGTCGAATACCTCGTGAGAGACTATAGAGGACACGACGGCAAAAACCAGGAACGATATGATCGCCACGATCCATCCGAGCGCGGCGAGCATCAATAATTCGAAAGCGTTCGCGTCGCCTACGCCGATGACCTCGGACATCTCGCTGGTCACCGCGGCGCCCACGACCGCGTATATCGTCGTCGACAGGACGACGAGGAACATTGCGTACTTGAGGTCCGTGGAGAGATAGAGCTCTGAGAGGGAGTGGCGAGGATGAGCTATCAGCCTGAAGAAGTTACGCAGGTCCAGTTTGGGCGCGTGCTTCGGCTGTGCGTATAGCCCCGGGTAGCGGCTCTCGTAAGGTGCTCGTCCACCCGATGGGGCGAACCTGTGGGGTGGCACCTGCGAGACGAATCCGTGTTCGAGCTTCTGCACGATGGTCGAACCGCAGGAGGGGCACTTGGTGACACCGTTGCCGTCCTCTGCCACCTGGAGGTATCCCGAGCTGATGTTGCCGCACCCGCCACAGCGGATGGCGTTAGAGAAGACAATAGAGCCAGCCGACACAGGGAGGCAATCATCTAGGCGCCATATTAGAGTTGCCCAACACGGCGACCCTGTATTCGGAAGAAGTGGAGCCACTGGAGGGTCTCGAACCCCCGGCCTGCGGTTTACGAAACCGCCGCTCTTTAGCGACCGCGCATGAAACGCAGGTTACCGCTGAGCTACAGTGGCACTCGTGGGCTGTTGTGAAGATGGTCTTCCTAGTTAAGCCTTTTCGCGGAGCTGTTAGGAGACCCACGCACCCCAGCATCCGTCGCAAGAAGAGAGGACTTTATAATATGCGACCGTATTCATCCAACGGGCTCCAGAAATGGTGACCGACCTCCGAATTCCAGAAGGCATCATCGTCCGAACCGCCAAGGGCGGGCCGGACTCCCTCAAATCCATCCTAGCAGACCTCAAACAATACAGTTTCTCGGGATACCTCAAGGTCCGCCTGGAAAAGGAGATCATGAGCTCGATCGGGTATGTCGTCGTCGAGCATGGGTCGCCTGCAATGGCCATATACGAGTTCGAGAAGTCGAAGCCGAGAGATCTCCGGAGGATCTACACGGGGGAGAGGTCCCTCAGGTTCATACTGGAGGACTCGCAAGACAAGACTTCGGTCATCGAGATCCACAGCAGGGTGGAGAAGGAAGAGTTCGAGAGACGGTTCCCGGACGCCCTGATAGGCCCTGGAACGCCGGCGACGGAGAGGCCCGTGCCCTCCGAGAGCGAGAGCCCGGTGGAGGACTCGCCGGCTCCAGAAGTCGTGGAGCCGCCCGATGAGCAAGTCGATCCGTCCAGGGACAAGATCGACGAGCTGCGCAGGAAGGGGTTCGTCGTCGATGTTCTCACAGAGGTCTTGGACAAGAGACCGGACGAGTTCGGAAAGGCCGTGACGGACTTCGAGAACGACGTCCAACGGCTCACGCAGTTCGGGGTAGTGCTCAACAACTTCCCTGTCTTGGGACATGAGCAGGAGATCGTCGAGATACGTGGCAAGCTGAACGATCCATCAAGGATAGCGGAGATAGAGTCGGACATAGAGTTTCTGCAGGAGAAGGTCAAACGCCGCGTACATAAGAGGAAGACGGAAGAGGCGTCCATCAAGGAGGAGATGGAGAAGAAGAAACAGGAGGAGAAGGCCGGAGACGTCTACGACCTGATCCTGAAATACCAGACCGGGGCGGAAGAGGGCGACGAGGAGACGGCAGAGAGCTGCCCGAGGTGTGGAGGAGGGCTGAACGAGAACGGGCAGTGCGATCGATGTTCCTCCGAGGAGGCCGAGGCCCCACCCTACGTGAAATCCCTGGTCAAGGGAATGACTTTCGAGAATTTCGTTGTTGGCCCAGGCTCGAAGTTCCCGTTCACAGTCGCGGCCGCCGTCGCTGCCGGCTCGGGAGCGCAGTATAACCCGCTGCTCATACTCGGGGGGTCAGGCCTGGGCAAGACCCACCTTCTCTCGGCAATCGGACACGAGATAGCGAAGGGAAAAGGCAACAAGAGAGTGCTCTTCCTTCCTTCGGACCGCATAGTCGACGCCTTCGACCGTGCCAAGAAGGATGTCGGGCTCATGCGGAGCATCAGAGACGACCTGCGGAAGTCCGATCTGCTGCTCATAGACGACATGCAGTTCCTGGCGGCGAGCCAGACGACCCAGGACGAAATGGTCAAGGTCATCGACTACCTCGTGGATGAGGAGAAGCAGGTCGTCCTTGCGAGCGACCGGGTGCCTGCCCAAGTGCCAGGCCTCAGCGACCGGCTCAATGCGAGGATCCAGAAGGGTCTCACCGTGGACATACAACCGCCGAACATCGAAACCAGGATCAAGATACTCGAAGTGAAGTCTGCCGAGAAGAAGCTCAAGCTGGGAGGCGACCTCATATCGTACATAGCGGAGAGGGTCACGACCAACGTGAGGGAGCTGGAGGGCACCCTCAACAAGATCGTCGCGTTCTCTTCGATAATGAAGATGGAGATCGACCTTAACCTGGTCTCCGACATACTCAAGCCGTTGACTCCAGTTCAGGAGACGCGCAAGGAGATCATGAAGGAGGTCAAGGTTTCCCCAGGTCACTGCTACCTGATCGAGGAGGAGAAGCCGATGTACAGCAACGTCCTCCTCGCGAGGAAGATCAAGGATGATGGGTTCCGTGGGATGGTGATCACGAGGATGAACCCCCGGCGCATACGGGATGAGTTCGGAGCGATGCCGGAGATACTCTGGCTCACGGACAAGGACAGCTCGAGCGAGAAGACGATCCCTCCATCGCTCGAGATGATCATCCACACGATACAAGGGTTCATGGGGGAAGAGGGAACCAGCATGGTGGTCCTGGACGGCATTCAGTACCTCATCAGCAACACCAGTTTCGATTCCGTGCTGCGGTTCCTCAGAAGCCTTATAGACGAGATATCGGAATCGGATTGCATCCTGGCCCTGTCGCTCAGCCCGGAAACTCTCCTACAGCAAGAAGTATCTATCCTCGAGCGAGAGATGGAAGTGCTGAACCTCACATGAGCAGAGCGGTTACTGCGCCTTCCTGACCTGTTCCTTGAACTCGCGGATCTCTCTCAGAGCCTGCGGGTAGTCTTTGGATTTCATCATAGTCCTTGCGGACTTGAGGACCGTGATCATCGGCGTTATGTTCTGACCGCGCTCCTTCAGCTCGACCAACTGGTCGCGGGCCCGCCTGATCTCCTCACCTAGTCGCGGCTCGATGCCCGTGAAGAGTTTGTCCGTGGCGCTCTTGACAGTCAGGTCCACTTTGTCGAAGTCGTTCGAGTCGAACGACTTGGCGGCTTCCGCCAACATCGCCCTCACTTCCTTCGTGTTGACGTTTATGATCTCGGAGTCGGACATGAGGTTCCTGAGAGACGATATCTTCTGCTTGGATTCGTTGTAGCGGCCAGTAATGGGCAACAGCTCGTTCTTCACCTTGTCGGCGTAAACGTACATCGCCTCGTAATCCCCGGTTTTTCCGGCCTTCTCGAGCTCGTCCAGATATGCGTTCGCTCTGGACGCCTCTCCGCCGAGGGCCGTCGCGACCTTCGCCTCGGCCCTGAGGTCGGCGACCATCTGTTCCACGCCATCTTGGAGGCTCTCCAGAAGCGTCTCCCTTGCCCGTCTAACGCTCTCGAGAGCCGGGTCCAGCTTTCTGGCCCTCACGGAAATCGCACCTTCGTCGACCAGCTTCCGGCTCTTCGAGACGTCGACTCCCTTTTCGATCGCCAACCGCATGAGAGGCTGGATCTCGGCCGTCAGTCTCGCGAGCTCTCGACCCTTGGTCTTGTCTCTGGTCGGCGGTTGCACTGACTCCGGGGCTGGCGTCGCCACGGGTTCTGGTACCGCCAAGGAGACAGGTTCGGGCTCTGGCTTGGATTCTGGCTCAGGCTCGACATCTAACTCCGCCTCGGGCTCCACCTCGGGCTCCGCTTCGATCGGCTCCAGCTCAGGCTCGACCGATTCCTCGGTTTCTCTACGCCCCCTGCGTAGAATCGATGGGAACTCTATCCTCTGCCCAGTGATCTCCTCCCCATCGTCGTCTGGCTGGCGCTTTCTCTTCATCTTGCCGAACAACCCACCGAGCAAGCCTTTCTTATCGGATTCGTCCTTCGCCTCGGCAGCCTCGGTGTCTGCCTCATCTTCTGAATCTATCACAACTTCGGAAACAGGCGCCTCGAGCTCCGTCTTAGGCTCGAGGGTCTCGCTTGGCGACGCCGTTACAACTGGCTGCGCCTGCGCCATCTCCTCCTCTGATTCGACGAACACCGCTCCACATCCCGGGCAGGACGTAGCATCGACTTTGACGAGCGTGCTGCATGCGGGGCATTGAAACATGTCCACGCCTTCATCGGCGAACATCACGCCACAGGAAGGGCACGATTTGGCCGACGCCTCCACCCTGCCCCCGCATTCTGGACATTCGAAGAACGATTCGGCTGGCGCGGATTCGGCCTCCTCCACAACTTCAGGCACATCAGTCTTAGACTCCGTCTTCACAGGTTCGGTAACCGGCTGGGATTCTTCCTTGGCCTCGACCCGCTCCGCCTCAACCTCTGGCTCGGCCGAGACTTCCGGCACCTCCTCGGCGACCGGCTCGGCGACCGGCTCGACTGTTGGGACGGCGGTCTCCACCGCATCGGATTCCCCGAAGAAGGTCTTCTCGACCTTAGTGTCGTCCGGTTTCTCAGCTTCTGCAGCCGCGGGTTTCACCTCAGGTTCTTCCTTCGGAGCCTCCTTTGGTGCCTCGGTTGAAGGCCCTGACTCGATGTCGAAGATCGTGAGGTCGGTGCCACAGAATCCGCACTTCTTCGACCCGGGTTCAAGAGGGGAGTCGCATATGGGGCATAGCTGCTCCCCCTTGTCATCAGCCAATTGAACAACGCCTCCTCGGAATATTCCGTTACGCGACTACGATATGCCTGGATAAATAGTTAACCGTTTTGATTTTCGCATCTGATAACGACCTTTTCGCCGGCGTCTCACCGCTTCCGCGAAAAAGGTTAATCTTGCCGGACCGCCTTCTCGCTAGCCGGGGTTTGAATGCAAATTGAATCCGTGAAGGTCGTGTTCCCGGAGGACTCGAACGTGGTCCTAGGACAGAGCCACTTCATCAAGACCGTCGAGGACATTTACGAGGCGGTAGTGGGTACCGTCCCCCAGGCCAAGTTCGGAGTCGCGTTCTGCGAAGCGTCCGGACCGTGCCTGGTAAGAGTCGAAGGCAACGACGACGAGCTCAAGAAAATCGCTGCTGACAACGCCATGAGGATAGGTGCCGGGCATTCCTTCATAATCGTCCTGCGTGAGTCGTATCCCATCAACATCCTCAGCAGAATCAAGGACGTTCAGGAGGTCTGCGGCATCCTCTGCGCGACCGCCAATTCACTCGAAGTGCTGGTCGTCGACAACGGCAGGGGCAGAGGGATCGTAGGCGTAATCGATGGTGAGAGGCCCAAGGGCGTCGAAGGTGAGAATGACATCGCTGACCGGAAGGACCTGCTGAGGAAAATCGGCTACAAGCGGTAATCGTCTTGCGCGCAGAGAGTGGATTCAGGCTCCGTGTCGAGCCAATCGACCTGGATGCGACCCTGGGGTGCGGTCAGACATTCAGGTGGAGGCGGGACCCGGACGGTTCGTGGACCGGTGTCGTAGGTCGTAGCATCTTACGACTTAGCGCGAGCAGAGGGGGACTAACTGTAGATTCCACGACCGCCAGTCCGAGCACGAAGAAGGATATCTCAACATATCTGAGGACTTCGGACGACATCGCGTCGATCCAGAGGAGCCTCGGAAGAGACGAAGTCCTATCCCGAGGCATCTCCCAGGTGAGCGGGCTTCGGCTCGTGAAGATGGACGAGTGGGAGTGCCTGATCAGCTACATCCTCGCAACTTACGCCAACATCCCGCGGATAAAGACGATGATCGACTCCGTGGCCACGGCCTTCGGAGTCGAGATCCTCGACGGGGTACACGCGTTTCCATGCGTCGACGACCTTCGAGAGGCTTCCACGGAGGATCTGAACCGATATGGTCTAGGCTACAGAGCGGAGTATGTACGAGCCATATGCGAGATTCTCGACCCCAAGGACCTCGACCGAATGAAGCGCCTCGGTTATGCGGACCTGCGGAATGAGCTGAAGGAATTACCAGGGGTCGGAGACAAGGTCGCCGACTGTGTGGCGCTCTTCGGCTTCGGGAGGCTCGAGGCGTTCCCGATAGATGTCTGGATGAAGAGGGCGCTCTCGAGGCTATACGGAGTCACAGGGTCATACGCGAAGCTAAGCGAGTTCGCGCGGCTCAGGTTCGGCGGCTTAGCGGGCTACGCTCAAGAGTACATGTTCTACAACGAGCGGTCGCTCGCAACAGCAGGCAGGTGCATCTTCTCAGAGGAACGAGAGCAGTGACTCATCCTTCATCAGGAGGAGGGCCCCTTCAACGATAGCCACCAGACCGACTATCACAATGGATGCCTTCCAGCTCAGAACCATCGTCGAGAGGGCGAGCATGCTACCGATGAAATGAGTCAGCAAATGAACTACCGCGCCAACTACGAAGAAAACGAGCACTAGGACCTTCCATTCCTCCAACCCGAATAGTTCTCCCTGGACGACCGTCGATACGAGATAGGCGGCCGCTGCGCCGGCGGCCATGCCGAACACGCCCGACCAAGGGATGGTCTTGAACGGTTTCAGGAACATGCACGTTGCTAGCAGTAGCAGAATGACCTGCGAGAGCCAGCCGAGCGCTCCCTCGAGCATAACGACCACTGCCATCACCAGCATGAAGGCTCCGAGTATGAATGCCAGAACGGTGCCTATCTCGTCGATGTAGGAATCGTCTCTACGGCCGTAGACCGCCAAGAACAGCGCGAGCAGTCCGCCGACGACGAGCGAAAGCGCGGGATACGGCTCCGCAGTAAGAAAGGAGAGATCCACCACGAGGTCGTAGTCGGGATTTAGTTACATTAACATTCGCACGATCGAGGAGGCTCATCCGACCCCGGGGTGGCTCTTCTCGTAGAACTCTATGATCTCCCAGTCGGACGCGTCTGCGCGTCTGGCCCTCCTCAGACGCATGCCCATCATGCGCGCGTAGTCGTCGACGATCCCGCCGCAGACGGCATCACCGTCGATGTCCCCGATCTCGAGTGCGCCCTCACGGACCTTTCCGGCGAACGACCCGACCACCTGGGTGCCATCGAGCACGACGTACCGACCCCCTGGCGGCATCAGATCCCGGAACGATGCCTTGAGGAACTGGTATAGATTGTCCTCGGGTGATAGGACGATTCGATCCTCGAACCGCTCCCCCCGAATGAGCCGCTCGTGAGCGACGACCGTGGCCCAGTAGACCGTGCTCGATCCTTTGAGCAGGTGCCCCTTCACGAGCGCTCCGTCCCGTTCCAGCCCTTTGAGCGCTTTCCTGAGCTCCCTCATCCTCAGGTCCCTGCCGAGCATCACGCCCAGAGACTCTGCGCTGGCCAGCCCGTAAACGTCGAACATCCCGATCAGGATCGACCGCCACGCAGCCTCCCTCGAGAGGCGCTTCCGCTTCGAGGGCACATAACAGAGGGTCGAGTCGAGGTACAAGTGTGACGAGTGATAGAGGCTCTTGGCCGCCTCGACCGTTTCCTCCCGTCCGAGCGGGGATAGTGTCAGGAGTTTGTTCCTCTTGAGCTGTCGCCTGTCAGCGACTATCCGCATGATGAGCTTCTCCGCGTCCGTGAGTGACTTCGAGCGTGCCGCCCGGTAGAGAGATGCCTCCGATGGCATACAATAACCCACCCGGTCGGGCACGACATATCCTCTGACGACGGCTCCGGCTTTGTGGAGTTCCGTCATCGGCGTGAAGTTTCTCACCCTGATTAGCGTCTCGGCGTCCGACCGCAGGGATCCGTATCGTCCCAGTGCTTCGGAGCTGGACGGTAGCTTGGAGGGCGCAGCCAAGTTCTGCAACGACATCGTCACCGCAAGGAGGGCAGACCGTTCGAAGCAATCGGTCACAAGGTTCCCTTTGACAAGCATGCCGTTTGACTCGACGAAACCCCGAGTCAGGAATTCGTTCCTGACATCCTCACCGAGCTCAGACACCTCAGTGTCGAGGACGCTCCTAACGCGTAGTATGTCTATCCCCAGCATGTTGTAGAATGCCATCGAGCGGTCGAGGGCGTCCACGAGGTCGCCGAGCAGAGCCTCGTCCTTGAGCCGGATATCCCTCACCTCCACTGCGCTGGCCATCAGCCAGCTCTCGATCATGCCGACCATGTCGCCTCCGCGCACGACCGGGAACATCCAGCCCTCGCCGTACGTCGTGGAGATCTCCGCCCAGCGATCGCTCAGGAACGGGTCGAAGAGTGATAGAATGCGCACCTGTGGCTCCTCGTGTCCACGCGCTGTCATTGATCTCAGTTCGGGCAGTTCGTCCTTCATGAGGAACATCTCTGAGCGTTCCAAGCCGACCCGGATGCCGGCTGCCCCCGCATCGACCAGAAGGGCGCGTGCCCGGTGCCCCTCGGCCCCTAGGTACGACGCGACCTGCGCGAGCGACACCGGGCCATGCCCCCTCAGGAGGCGCTCGAGTACCATCCTGTGCCCGTGCTCCGCCTCTGGTTGGATGTCGCAGACCGAGTAGATGTTCCGAGTACTCCAGTACTCCGCCTCGTCGAACTCCCTTAGCAGGAACCCCTTGCGGTCCAAGGAGTCGAACGATTCGCGCATGATAGATGGGGGGATGCCGGCGCTCTCGGCGATCTCCTGGTATGTGCCCCTGCCGATCCTCTCGACCGCTGAGAGGATCGCATCCTCGTACTTGTTCACCCTACCCTCACGAAAGACCGACAGATAGGATGGTGCGTCCTCCGCGAGGACGTACCTGACCCGGCCGCGAACCATCCTGCCCAGGAGTAATCTTCCGCTGCGACGGAGGTCGTACAAGTCCTGGATGTCGAAGTCCTTCACCCGATGGAACAGGTCGTAGGCCATCCCGGCGGAGCCGAACTTCCTGAAGTAGTCCACCACAGAGTTGACAGGGGCGAACTGTTTCCGCTCGATGTATGCCCTGACGTCCTCCCTGTCGAAGACTTCCTCGCCGTCGGATGTGAGACGGAGGTAATCCTTTGCGAGCATGTACTGGACCTTGTCTCCGACGACGAACTGTCCCATGACCGCCACATCCTTTGTGACGAGCTCATCGAGATGCGTCCGAGTCTCCTCCTCGGAGACCCCTACCTCATATGCCAGGTCTTCGGGTGATATCGGAGCGTGATACGCCATGTGCCGCGTGATCGCCTCTGAGACGTACCTGGACCGGTCCGCTTCCTGGACATCGCTAGCCCTGTAAACGGCGGCGCCAGAGACGATATCGCACCTGTGGACCAGGTTGGCGGTCTCAAGGCGCCTCAGCCTCGCGCGAACGACCTGACCTTTCACGCGGAGCACTTTGCTTAGTTCGCCAACCTTCGATGCATTCTCACTCAGGAGCCGCAGGATACGCTTGTCGATCGCATTGTGCTCGATGTCCCTCCTGTGGATGGACGAGTACAGCTCGTGGTCGTCGGAATGGACGTAGACATCCTCCCCTATCCAAACAGATCTTGCAGTCCCCTCGCGCAGTGTTTCCTTGGCCCATTCGCGCACCGTCTCGAACGGATGTTTGGGGTTACGATAGACGCTCTCACCCTTCTCTTTGAACAGGCTCATCGGTCCGATGGCCCGCAAGGCGGATTCGATGCCACCCTTAGAGTCGATGCGCGGCCGCTTCTGTTCGAAATACGCCTCCACCTTCTCGGAGTCGAACTGATACGCAGCGACCGCGTCCTCGCCGAGGACGCGCTCCACCACGCGCCTGTGGAGGTTTCTCAGTAGCAGGCTCCTGTCCTCCATGAGAACGATGTCGGAGACGCCGAGCATGACGATGCTGTGTGCGAACGGTGAGGGAACCGACGAGAAGGGGTGGTACTCCACAGACCGCTCACCACGCTCGATGCTGACGATGACCTCGCGCGCGTGGTCCATGTCCATCACCCCGTCGAGTATCTCGTTGAACGTCTCTATCATCACTGGAAAATCGGTGATCTCGTGCAGGGCGTCGAGCAGGCGCTGGGAACGGAGCTGCTGACGACCGACGGATAGTGCCTTCCCCTTGTAGTTCCTCAGAACCATGAAGCTACGGGTGGCCACGTGTCGGAACCGCTGCATGAACAGCTGGGAATCCTTCACCGAGTCACGCAGCCTCCGCTCGAGCGACTCGGAGGACACGGCCGATGCGAGCGCATCCAGATCGAACGGCTTCGGAGTCGTCAGCATGAAACAGTCGTCGGAAACGGATATCGTCACGTTCGCTTTCACACGCTCTGACAGGGCGCTCGCGTACGCCCGACTCAATGCGTCGTTGACCCGTCTACCGAACGGGAAATGGAATATCGCGTTCCTGTTCCCAGACTGATCGATGTAACCTTCGACGACGAGTTTGGAATCGGTTGGTATCGTTCCGACTGCTTTCTGCTCACGGAAGTAGTTGATGATCGTGTTGGCAGATCCTTCATCCACGCGGAAGTCCCCCATCAACCACCGCATGGTCTCAGCGTCACTCTCGGTCTCGAGACGAGCGGCCACCTCACCTCTGAACTCCCCCACCATGACGGAGAGGTCGAAGCTGCGCGGAAGCATCTCACCGGTCCATGACGGCACCGTCGGCTTCCGGCCAGTGGCGCTCTTGACCATCGCCTTCATGCCTTTCGACCCGAGGAATTC
>JAJISI010000022.1 GCA_022848805.1 Thermoplasmatota archaeon | reverse complement strand
CTGACGATAGCTGGGTCCGATCCGGTGGGAGGAGCGGGGCTCCAGGCGGACCTCAAAGCCATAGAGGCGTCGGGGGCCCACGGCTGCACGGTCGTCACGTGCCTAACTGCCCAGAACACGAAGACTGTGGCCTCGATCTATCCCGTGCCACCCGCAGAGGTGGAGAAGCAGCTGAAGGCGGTGCTGTCCGATGTCAGGATCGACGCGGTCAAGACGGGTATGCTGTACAGCGCTGGGACCGTGAAGGTCGTGGCTTCGAGACTCAAGGGGTTCGACGGACCCATCGTGGTGGACCCAGTGATGGTCGCGACGACGGGGGCAGACCTGCACGAGGAGGGGTTCGTCGACGAGCTGAAGAGACGGCTTATACCGATGGCCACGCTGCTCACGCCGAACCTGCTGGAGGCGGAGGCGCTCTCAGGCGTCAAGGTACGGGACTCCCGCACCGCCAGGAGAGCGGCGAACTTGATACTCGAGGAGGGGCCCGACGCGGTGCTGTTCAAGGGCGGGCACTCAGATTCCAAGGAGGCCTTGGATATGCTATTCATAGACGGAGAGGTGATCAAGATATCATCGCCTCGAGTGGACGCTGAGGTCCACGGGACAGGCTGCGTTCTGGCGTCCATGATCGCCGCCCACCTCGCCCAGGGCTACTCCGTCGAGGAGGCGGTCAGGGTCTCGAAGGGCATGACATACAGGGCCATCCTGGCCAGAGAATCCGTGGGCCGAGGCATACCCTGCGTCAACCCGTTAGCCGTGCTGAGAGGAAGTGCGCAGAAAGCAGGCATGCTCGAGGATCTTCAGCAGATGTCGCTTGACCTTGAGGCGCTTCTCACGCCTCAGCTGTTGCCGGAAGTCGGCTCGAACATCGGATATGCGGCTTTCGGGGCGCTCGGCCCTGAGGAGGTGGCAGCGTTCACCGGAAGGATCGTGCGGATGGGGGACCGCGCGAAGACCATCGGCTGCGCCGGATTCGGAGCGTCTAAGCATATCGCGAGGATCGTGCTGGCGGTTTCGACATTCGACCCGTCCATCCGCTGCGCGTTGAACTTCAAGTACTCTGAGGACAACGTGCGGGCATGCAGGAAGGCGAAGCTGAGGGTCGCATCGTTCGACCGGGCGGAGGAGCCTGCTAACGCATCGTCTATGACGTGGGGTGTGACGCATGCGATCGAGAAGCGCGGGAGCGTGCCAGATGTCATATTCGACCGCGGTGGACCGGGCAAGGAACCCATGATAAGGCTGCTCGGCCGCGACCCCTCTGATGTACTGTCGAAACTGAGGAGCATCTCATCGAAGATCGAGAGCAGGTGAAGCATTGAAGATAGCCATGTTCACAGACTCATTCCATCCGACGGTCGACGGGGCGGTCGTGTCCATGGAGAGGCAATGCGTGGGCCTGGAGGCCAAGGGTCACGAGATCGTCATGCTCGCACCCAGGCCTTCGGTCGATGTGGAGACCCGTTGGCCAGTGCACTACCTGCCCTCGGTGGAGTTCAAGTCGTACAAGGGGTACAGGATCGGCGTGTCCCCCTCGGACATGCTGGAGTATCTTCGGGAGCAGAGGGTCGACATAATCCACTGCCACGGCCTGGCCTCGATGGCGATACTGAGCCTGACGGCGGGAAAGGCCCTCCGAAAGCCGACGGTGCTCACGTTCCATACGATGGCTAGCGAGGCGGTGAGGTACTATTCATTCATCGGGGTGAGAGACGACCTCGTGGTCCCTCTCGTCTGGGTGTACCTGCGTAACATGCTGAAACGACCCGAGATGGTAGTCTTTCCCTCGAGGCCGATCGAGAAGGAGCTGCATGAGCACGGCGTAAGGACGAAAGCACACGCCGTGGTCCCGACGGGAGTCGATTGCTCGCTCTACACGCCGGAGAACCGAGACCCCTCCATCCTATCAGAGTACGGCCTGGATGGCAAACGCGTCATGCTCCATGTCGGGAGGCTCTCTATGGAGAAGCGGCTGGACATCGTGCTCCGAGCCGTGAAAGACCTGGCAGGCGAGGAGCCGGACCTGAGGCTGCTCGTGGTCGGCTCTGGCCCGGCCGAGCAGGAGTACAGGAGATTGACGCGCAAGCTCGGCATCGAAGACAGGGTCATCTACACTGGGTTCGTCCCGGACGACTTCCTCCTCAAGGCATATGCGACTTGCGATATGCTCGCCCTCGCTTCCACGTTCGAGACTCAAGGACTCGTCATCCTGGAGGCGATGGCATCAGGCATGCCTGTGGCTGGAATGAGGTGCAGGGCGATACCGGAGCTCGTCACGGATGGGCACAACGGCACCCTGTTCGATGAGACTTCCTGTGCCGATGGCATAAGGCGATGTCTGAGCAGCCTGGACGCCCTCAGACCAAACTCCCTGGAGACGGCCAGGCAGTATTCGACGGGTGTCTGTACAGATAGGCTCGTTGAAGCTTATGAGCGTGCCCTCGAGATCAAGAGGAAGTCCCTGGCCTGAACGATAGGATACCGGCAATCGGTGGGCGAAAGGTTTTCTAAGCTCCGGACTCATCCGATACCCGGGAGAGAGGATGCCATTATCCTACACCCTCTTCGTGGGGTTGTATGCACTATCCGTCGTGGTGGGCATAGCGGCGGCACTCCTGGTGATAGTTGGCAGGAAGAACGTATCGTTCCATAAGTTGTTTGAGTCGGCGAAGTACAACTTAGTATACATCGCCATAATCGCGACGGCGCCACTCCTGGTCCTCCTCGAGCACGCGTTCGTGAGCGTCGAGATGAACTCAAAAGAGGTCGTGTACACGAACTGGCTGTTCAGCATAGGCGGGAACGCCATAACGATACTCCAGGACAGGCTCGACTACCAGATCCTGGCGGACCTGTCGATAGTGATCTACGTCTGGGTCTTCGCGTTCGTGTTGTACTTCACGCCGATACTCATACTCACTCTCGACGACAGAGCGACATTCAGGAGATACTCGCTGGCCGTGTTGTTCAACTACGTCATCCTGCTCCCGTTCTACATCTTCTTCCCAGTCACGGTCACGGGGTTCTACGCGGACTCCGGGATGACCCCACTCCTCTATATCGACTCAAACTGGGGCAGGATGGTGACAAGCATCGACCCTCTGAACAACGATTTCCCGAGTGCCCATGTCAGTCTAGTGGTCACAGCTTTATTGGTACTCGTGTACGCCGGGGTCGATTACAGACGGTATTACTATTTCGTCGCATGCGCTGCAGTGGGCATCACGTTCTCGGTCCTGTACCTAGGGGTACACTGGCTGGCAGACATATTCGGCGGGTTCGCGCTAGCGGTTGTCGCGTACATGGTCTCGGGCAACCAGCGCATCCAGATGGCGCTCGACAGGCACATAAGGGCGTTGACCAGCAAGATCGTCAAAGAGAAGTGATCCGGTCGCGCCTAGCCTCACGTTACGTCGCGGGTCTCACGAAGACTATAGTGACCTTGAAGTAGAGCGTCCGACCGGATAGCTCCCCGTTGTACCCGGTCTCGGGGTTGCTCTTGTGTATCTCGAAGGTCTCGTTCGCAGAATCGTATCCTGAAAGGATGAAGGGCTGGCCCGTGTACATCACCCCTTTGATTGCGTAGACGTCGGTCTCGGTCACCACGTGCCTCACCACGACTTCGCCTGCGCCGTCGCTTGCTCCAGGGTCGAAGGATTCGACAACACACGCCCAGCCAGCGGGGTCTTCGTCATCGAACGGGTCGCCGAACGGATACACGACCTGACCGATAGTGGGGGCGTGCTTGAATGTCACCAAGCCCATGCTGACTTCGACCACCAGGACATCCCACTTCCATTTGAAGTGTGGTACGAAATCCATCACTACCGGCTCGATGTTGAAGAGTGTGTTGAAGGTCGATTCCGGCATAATCTCAGTGGCGTTCAGATGCTCGGTCACTTGAACGGTCTCGACCATCGACGGGTCAACTGCGTAACCGTCCTCTGGAGGGACTTCGATGGTATGGGTATCTCCCATCGTGAGACCGAGCACGCCTAGCGCGAACCCTTTGATGGTCCCGCCTTCGACGCCGTATTTACCAGCTGTCATATCGAACGGCACGTAGGACTCGTTGTCCCTAAGGGTGAAGGTCAATGACTTGGGATACAGCACATCATCGGATGCTACATCCAGCAGACTCGTATCGAAAACCCGACCATCCGAGAACATGCCGATGTAGTTGAGCGTGACTACATCGCCCATCTCGATCGGATCGGTTGCACTCGTCGTATGTTCTTGAGCGCTGTCGTACACCACGTACCCCACGACGCCCACGGATAATACCACTGCGACCGCGATGAGCGCCATAAGCACGCGTGTGGGATCGCGTGGCGACTTTTCTACTTCGAATCCGTCAGCCATTGCAAATCCTGAAACGCGGTTATGGCCTGACCTGATATAAAGCTTATCAGCAGCCCACAAGGACCGAGAGAGTGGGACCCAGTATCATGGAACGGACCGAGGCAGAGGCTCATCCGCCAGAGACCGGCGGGAATATCGCCACCTCATCCCCCTCAGACAGTTCAACGGAAGAAGGGTCGACGGGTGTGATGTTCCTTCCGTTGAGCAGCACCACTAGGACATCCGATCTGGGTGCTCCAGTGCTCAGGAGTCTCCTCAGGCCGGGATCAGCCAAGCTCACGAGGGCATCCAGCAGCTCAGCTAGGTTCGAGGCGTCAACCTGGACCTCATCCATGCCAGATGCCTCCCTGACCGTAGCGTACATCTTGACGGACACACGAGCCATGCGGTTCCCGTATGCGAATCGTCGCTGACCATAGTAATAACTGTGGGAGCTTGGAGAAGCGGCCCAGGAACGATGTCCCCTCATGCTATAACAGCCATGGACTCGCGTGCAATCGGGAGAAATGCTATCTCCGATCTTGCGGATTGTCTGATGGGCTCTCAACTCCCGAACCGGAGCGGCGAACATGGGAACCGAACCAGAGGCTGAAGCATCAATCAGAATCAAGGGCATGCACTGCGCGACCTGCGCAGCCACGATTTGCCATGCGCTCGACGCATTGGAGGGGGTGAGCGAATCTCATGTGAACCTCGCAACCGAGAGGGTCTCGGTCAGGTTCGACCCGGCAAAGGTGTCAAGGAATGATATTGAAGACGCGATAGCTGGCGTGGGATACGATGTTCTGCGCGATTCGGCCACATTCACAGTGAGTGGGATGCATTGCGCAGTCTGTGCGGAGACGATAAAGGCTGCTCTCGAAGGAACGACGGGTGTAACACACGCCTCGGTCAACTTCGCCCTTGGAAAGGCGACCGCCGCATACGATCCAGAATTGGCGACACCGCGAGTCATGGCGAAGGCGATTGAAAACGCAGGCTACAAGGTTCTGGAAGTCGAGGGGGTCTTGGCGGAGAGGCTCGCGAGGCAGGAGGAGCTGCGGGAACTCGGGAGGGTTCTCGTCACCGCGATCGCCCTGGCTATCCCAATAGCCGTTCTGTCCATGGTTCCCGCCTTCGGGGACGGACAGGTCATGCAAGCCTCGTCCCGTAACTGGCTGCTACTCGTCCTCTCGTTGCCTGTGCAGTTCCACGCGGGTCTGAGATACTACCGAGGCTCCTACATAGCCCTCAGGAACAGGAGGGCCAATATGGACAGCCTCGTCGTGCTGGGGACGTCATCTGCGTGGATATACAGCGCCCTGGTGACGCTCATGCCGGATGTTCTGGGTTCTCAGGAGGTCTACTTCGATACCTCAGCGGTCATAATCACCCTCGTCCTCCTAGGGAAATATCTGGAGCTGGGAGCCAGGAGCACCACCTCTGAGGCTATCGTGAGCCTCATGGACCTGCAACCTCCGACCGCCACCATAATCGCTGAGGACAAGGAGACTGTCGTCGACGCGAACATGCTCAGACTGGGAGATATGCTCGTAGTTCGACCTGGGGAGAGGATGCCCACGGACGGGGAGGTCCTCTCCGGCCGTTCTTCTGCCGACGAATCGCTCGTGACCGGTGAATCACTCCCCGTAGAGAAGGTTCCTGGATCCGAGGTGACAGGAGGGACGCTCAACCTCTCTGGGATGATAAGGGTCAGGGCGTCCAGGGTAGGTAGTGACACGACTCTGGCACAAATCGTGCGCCTGGTAGAGGATGCGCAGGCGACCAAGGCACCGGTCGAAAGGTATGCCGACATCGTCGCTGGCTACTTCGTCCCTGCGGTCCTCGCCACATCGCTCGCCTCGGCCGCATTCTGGTACTTCATCGGTACGGGCATGTTCGATGTCGACGATGCTGGCATGTTCTCGTTAACAGTATTCGTTGCCGTGCTGGTGATAGCATGCCCATGTGCGCTCGGGCTGGCGACGCCGACGGCTGTCGTCACGGGGACTGGAAGGGGCGCTCAGCTGGGCGTGCTGATAAAGGACGCTGGAACCCTCGAGAAGGTGCGCAAACTCAGCGTAGTCATCCTAGACAAGACAGGCACACTCACCAAGGGAGAGCCCAGGGTGGCAACGCTCTGGACTGCCGAAGGAGTCGCCGAGGATGAGTTGCTGCGCCTCGCTGGCGGGGCGGAGAAAGGCTCGGACCATGTCCTGTCGAAAGCGATAGTGAAATCCGCGGAGGAGAGGGGCATCCAGCTTGAGATCCCCAGATCCTCGGATGTGCTGGCTGGAGAGGGAGTCGCGTCGGAACTGGCGGGGGCTATGGTCCATGTCGGCAATAGGAGGCTCGTTGCCAGGCTCGGGGCAGACCTGGGCGACGCAGAGACCCATATGCGGAACATGGAGAACGATGGGACCACGGTCGTCGCATGCATAGCGGACGGTGAGTTGAAGGGGCTGCTAGGAATCGCAGACACTATCAAAGCCGAGGCGAAGGAAGTCATCGGTCAGTTGGATGCGCTCGGCCTCAAGACTGTGATTCTTACAGGGGACAACGCGAGGACGGCCCGAGCGGTGGCCTCAGCAGTCGGAATCGAAGAGTTCAGGGCGGAGGTGATGCCAGCAGACAAGGCAGAGGTAGTGAGGTCCTACAAGGAAGGAGGCTCTGTGGTCGCAATGGTCGGGGACGGCATGAACGACGCACCTGCGCTGGCGGAGGCGGACATAGGCATCGCCCTTGGCGGAGGCTCTGACATTGCGCTGGAAGCTGGCAACATCGTGATCGTCGGGGACGACCTCAGAGGGGTCGTGACCGCCATCAAGCTAAGTGAACGGACATACGGGAAGATAAGGCAGAACCTCTTCTGGGCACTGGCATACAACGCCGCATCGATTCCGATCGCAGCCGGTGTACTCTATCCGCTCACGGGATGGCTCCTGAGTCCTATGGTCGCGGCCGGGGCGATGGCGCTCAGCTCGGCCTCGGTCGTCACGAACGCGTCGCTGTTGAGGCGCTTCAAGCCGTGATATTCAGCGCCCGGGCCCTGCCAGAAGTAGAAAAGGTTATGTTCAAGCTGCCCAATAACACCGTTTGGAATCTGAAGCGGTTACCTGCGGCCGTGGTGGATCGGAATACACAGCGCAGGCCCGGATCAAGAGCCTTAACCCCCGTTGAAGCTCGTCGGATGTGGCCTCTATGTTTGGCAAGAAACTGCTAAAGGGATATCTAGTTGAGAAAGACGGAACTCTTCTGAAGGAATTCATTTTCAACCCAAAAGCCGAGGGAACCTGGGAAGACGTCAAGGCGGCGATCTCCGGAAAAGGAGACATTGCGGCGCTGGGCGCATTCGAAGTGAGCAGGTTCGCGGGAACGGTCGTGGTCGGAGAGAAGATGCACTTCATAGTGATCGGCAAGGATGTCGCCGGAGACGACGAGGTGACATTCTTCCGCGAGATGCTCAACTCCGTAGAGAAATCTCTCGACGCTGCGATAGAGGGGAAGGTATCAGCAGCCAAAGAAGCAGAGGAGAAGGCGAAGAACGAGCAGGCGAAGACGAAAAACGCGGTTGCTGCCATGAAGGTCGAGAGAGACGAGTTCGAGAACGAGGCTGACGAACTCGACAAGCTCAGGGAGGAGCTCGAGAACCTGAGGAACGAGACAACGAAGTGGCAGGAGGAGCTCAAGAACTTCGAGAGCAAAGTGAACGACAGACACATGCAGATCAACGAGAGGGTCACCCTGCTGCTGGAGAGGGAGCAGGCCCTCGTCAGGAATCAGAAATCCTTCGACGTGGCTACGGGCGCTAAGCGAAACCTGATCCGAAGTATGCAGGAGCATATCGCCGATCAGGTCGGGGAGTACGAGACGGGCTTAGGCAAGCTCGCCAAGGAGCGGGCAGATGTCCAAGAGGAAGGCGTCAAGCTGGAAGACGGCCTCGCGAAATTCGCTGCCGATAAGGATGAGTGGCAGAAACAGGTGGAGGAGACCCAGGTCCGTCTCAAGAGCCTCGATCGGGACAGAGAGGAGCTGAAGGCAGCTAGAAGCGAGCTCGATGCCAAGGAGGGCTCCTTGAGGAGCTTCGAAGCGCAGCTCGATGTCAGGAAGAGGGACCTCGAGGTGTCGATGAAGGATTTCGACAACGAAAAGGCGGACTTCTCCGGGGAGACCGAGCAGATGCGGGCGGACCTGAAAGACCTTGAGAGGCAGCTCGAAGAGAGGGAGACGGGTATCTCCGAGGGCGAGGAGAGGATTCGCACCGACAAGGAGGAATCCGAGAGACAGAGGGCCGAGTTGGACTCACGGACTCAGGAGCTGGAAGGACGCGCACAAGGGCTCTCAGACAAGGAAACCGACATCGAAGGGCGCGAGAAGGCGCTCGAGAACGACAGGAACGAGCTCGACACCCGACGCGGTCAGATCGAGGCGAACGCGGAGACGCAGCAGGCGGAACTCTCGACACTCCTGGCCAACATAGGGAAGGAGAACGAAGACCTCCAGTCAAAGACGAAGGCGCTCGATGACCTGGATGTGCAACTCAAGGACAGGGAGTCGAAGGTCCTCGACGACGAGGGGCGCGTAGAATCTCTCCTCAGAGAACTCGACAAGCGTGAGAAGGAGATTGCGAAGATGGAATCCGCCCTCGAGGAGAAGGAAGCTTCGGAGCAGGCCGAGAACCTAGGCCTCCAGGACAGGCAGAACGCCTTCGAAGAGAAGGAGAGGGAGATGCAGGCGACGGCTGCCGAGCTGGAGGAGCTCAAGGCAGGCATGGCGTCCAGGGAGGACGAGCTCGCGAAACAGGCCGCGGAGCTGGAGGCGGCGAAGGCGACGACGGCGTCCTTGCAGACGCAGATGCAAGAGTTGGAAACGAGCCTAAACGAGAGAGATGAGAGCCTGCGCTCCGCGAAGGAGGAGCTCGAGAAGCGCGAGGAGGCGCTCAACTCGATGCAGGTCGAATTCGACGAGCGAGACAAGGTGTTGGCCGAGAAGGAAGGCGCCATCCAGGAAGAGAGCTCGCGCGTCAAGGCGCAGGTCGAAGGTGAGATGGCGCGGTTCGAGGAGGAGAGGAAGGCCTTCGGCGACAACACCCTGCAGCTGGAATCGAAGGAGAAGCAGCTGGCGGAGACCGAAGCATCCCTCGCCAAGAAACAGGCGGAGGTCGAGGAGCGCGAGTCCGAGTTCACCAGGAAGCTGGAGGAGATGGACAGGAAGAGGGCCAGTCTCGAGGAAGAGACGGACAAGCTCGCCCAGGAGAAGGGCAAGGTCGAGACCATGCGCGACGGTCTGGAGAAGCGGAGGCAGGTAGTGAGCGAGCAGGCCGACAGCATCTCCGAGATCACTAAGAGGATAGAGGCGCTGAGAGCGCGTTCACGCAAGACGACGGGGGAACAGAAGGCTGAGGCGGACTCCGAGGGAAACGATCCAGGCGACAGCGAGAAAAGTCAATGATACAAACCTGACAGTCATCACGCCAGCCGAGGCCAGCTCTGCTCCAGCCTGTTGGCGGCGTCCACGAAGGTTCTTCTGAAGAGCGGTTTCGTGACGGTAGACATTCGCAACTGCTCGGCCACGTACGGTCTCACGCTCTCCATGGCCTCCATCCCGGATTCCGATTCGTAAGTCTCCAGCAGCCTCATGCACAGGTCGAACTTGATAGGTGTGAAGAGCGGCTCGCTACCGAGCATGGAGGATATGAGGCATCCCAGGTCTTCGAGCGGGTCCCCGACGGAAACGTCCTCGAGATCCACTCCGAACATCCTCCCATCGGCCATCACGAAGTTGGCCAGCTCGGCGTCCTTCATGATCAACGATTGCCCGTTCCTGGAGAGCCGCGCGTGGAACTCCGCTAGCCATGATGCGAGTCTCTCCGCGGCATCGGTGCTGAACATGTGATTGATCAGCGAGTCGCATCTCTCCCCGGCTATGTATTCGAGGACAAGGTAATCCCCCGAACGGTGCAACGGGAAGGGCACGTCCAGCCCAGTGCTTCGGGCCTCAGACAAGATGTCGAATTCGTGTTTCCCTCTCCCGCTGAGGGACCTCTTGAGTACCACGGGACGCACATCGGTTTCGACGACCCAGACCCTGTTCCTCTTGCTGGGTATGAGCGTCTCGTTGACAAGAACCACTCTCTGGTTCAAGGCATGCCTCAACGCGTCCCAGCCCGGAGCGTCCAAGGTCGTCAGATCCGGTGCCATCACTCTCCCTTATGCATCATCTGGCGATAAGTATTCTATGTTGAGATGGGGCGAGCGGCGTCATCGGGGGCTCTCGGCTCCCTGCCTCATCCCGCTCTTCCATGTCGAGGAATCCGCCCTAAGAGTGTCCAGGAGCTCCTTCGTGAGCCGGAGCGCCTCGTCGAGATCCTCTTTGTGGAGAGCGTTCATTGCGCTCTTCATCGTCAACATGTGCTTCGATGTATCGGCACCCCAGCTTTTCGCCTCTACGATGAGGTTTCTCGCCTTCCCCAGCTCCCTCCGCACAAGCTGGGGAATGCTCGGGGACATCATGTCCTCCGTCTGCTTAGCAAGGGCGGACACCAGGGGCCAATCTCCCTCTCTGCAGGCCTCCCATGCACTGCTCATGAGGCGACGCATGCTTGCCGTATCGTCTCCTAGCGCGCTCACATCAGTGATCAGAAGCTCGATCTCCTCCAGGAGCCGCGCCGACCCGGTAAACCCCCTCATCGCTTCGGCATAGAGCAGGTCGCGGGATCTAGCTCTGGGCTTCAACATGGACAGGTTGTCGAACCTCTGGGGCGTAACGAACGGCTCCCTTTCGCCGACTGTCTCGACAGAGGCCTCTTCGACCCCGGCATCATCTCCGTCCGGGGAGTGAGGGACGTCCGAGAATATCGCGCCACAGAACGGACAGTACGCATCCGACGCGTTCACCATCATGTCACAGGAGGTGCACTGGTACTGAACCGCTGACGACCCCGCTCCTCCGTTCTCTGGAACGAAGGTCGTCTGGGGCTCTACCGATCTGGATGACGTGTCGGGATAGGGCTTCGACGGAGAAGGGGCTGAAACCTGAGAGGGCGCAAGGTCGGGTGGCATGGAGCGAAGCGTCCTCTGGAGGCGAGGCCTCGACTTGTCGCGCTGGTTGTTGTTCCTGCCCACGGATTTTCCCTGCATCTCTCGTTCTCACTCTCGCTGAATGTTCGGTACGTATACTCTTGCACGCGAGGGTATTTGAATGATGGTCCATGGCTATCACGGGATGCAATAATCCATGAGGGACGGGCCGGCGTCCTAGTCCACTTTCGCCATGTCAATGAACTCTCCCTCGGAGAGAATCCTCTTGTTGAGTTTCTGGGCGTTTGCTAGTTTCGAGCCCGGGCTCTCGCCGGCCACGACGAAGTCGACCGTATTCGAGACGGACGAGGACACCTTCCCACCGAGCGATTTGACCAGGGAGCTAGCCTCCTGCCGGCTCATCGAGCGGAGCTCCCCGGTGAAGAGGAATGTCTTCCCATCCAGTGGGCCCGAGCGCGGCATCGTGGCGGTCATGTTGAGGCGATGTCCACGGAGGCGTTCTATGAGCGACAGGTTCTCGGAGCGGTCGAAAAACTGGCGCACCGACGATGCTACGACGGCTCCGATGCCAGGCACCTTCGATAGTTCCTCCTCCGAAGCGGATAGGATCGCGTCGACGTCTCCGAAGGCGCGCGCCAGATCGCGGGCGGTTGTGTCCCCGACGTGTCTTATGCCCAAAGCGAACAGCAGACGCTCGAACCCGCTCACCCGGCTCGAGTCGATGGATGCGACGATGTTCGCAGACGACCTCTCAGCGACCCCCTCGAGCCCCATGAGGTCGGAGGGACTCAGCGAATACAAGTCAGCGGCGTTGTCGACCAGCTCGGAGTCGACCAACTGGTCGATGAGCGACGGGCCGATCCCCTCGATGTCCATAGCGTCACGCGAGCAGAAGTGTAGCAGCCGCTCCTTCACCTGTGCAGGACAAGACGCGTTGACACATCTTCTGACCGCCTCACCCTCCTCACGGGCAGTCTCCGAGCCGCAGGCAGGGCAGTCGGTCGGCATGACGAACTCGGTCTCGTCGCCCGTTCTCCTCTCCAAGATCGGTTTGACGACCTGAGGGATGACGTCACCTGCGCGCTCCACGAGCACGTGATCGCCGACCATCAACCCCTTACGCTTGACCTCTCCCTCGTTGTGCAGCGTGGATCTTGAGACCGAAACCCCGCCCAGCTCCACGGGTTCCAGCACCGCGACGGGCGTGAGCGCCCCGGTCCTTCCGACCTGCACGCGGATCTCCAGCAGCTTCGTCGTCATCTGCTTAGGGGGGAACTTGTAGGCTATAGCCCACCTCGGGTTCTTCGCAGTGTGGCCCAACCGCCTCTGCTGGTCGAGCGAATCCACCTTGACGACCATGCCGTCGACCTCGAAGCCGGCCGTATCCCGTTTCGACTCCCAGATCATGATATGGTCCAAAGCTTCGCCGATGCTCCCGAACCGCGCGACATAAGGACTGGTCCTGAGGCCGGCCTGTCTCAACGCTTCGAGACACTGGAAATGTGTGGGCGGCATCGACCCGTCGCTGTGACTCAGGGCGTAGAAGACCGCTTCGAGAGGCCTTGACGCAGCCACCCGAGGGTCGAGCTGGCGTATGGACCCAGCTGCGGCGTTTCTCGGATTGGCGAAAGGGGTCTGACCGGCTTCCTCTCTCTCGTTGTTGAGGCGTCTGAAGCTGTCCGCGGGCATGTAGACCTCACCCCTTATCTCGGCAGTCGCCAGCCCGGAGCTCGGGCCGAGCTTCAGAGGAATACTTCTTATCGTCCTGACGTTGGACGTCACATCCTCCCCGGTCCGGCCGTCCCCCCTGGTCGCTCCGCGGACGAGCATTCCCTCCTCGTACAGCAGTGCGATGCTCAGTCCATCGACCTTAAGCTCCACGACGTATTCGACAGGCTCATCATCGAGCCATTTCCTCACGCGCTGGTCGAAGTCTCGGAGCTCTTCAGCGGAGTAGCAGTTGTCCAAACTCAGCATCGAAATCGTGTGCTCTACCTGCGGGAACTCGTCGAGTGGCACCCCGGAGACCCTCTGCGTGGGGGACTCCGGGAGCATCATGGAAGGATGTTCGGCCTCGAGCATCTCCAGTTCCTTGACAAGCATGTCATACTCGAAGTCGGATATCTCCGGATCGTCATCGACGTAGTACCTCTGGTCATGGTACGATATCGTCTCGACCAGCTCTTTCATCCTCTTCAGCGCCTTCTGGCGTTCGTCCGTCATGATCTCCTTCCGCGCAACCTTCGCTTCAGCTCATCGGAGCTCATCGCATTCAGGACTCTCTCCTTCGAGAGCCAACCACGTCTCGCCGTGATGATACCGAGTCGGAGGTAATCAAGATGTCGGATGGAGTGAGCGTCTGTGCCGATCGCGACGGTCACGCCACGGTCCTTCGCCAACCGACAGTGGGCGTCGCGCAGGTCCAGCCTATCGGGGAATGCGTTGATCTCCATCGCGACGTCCGTCTCTCGCGCCACGTCGAATATTCTTTGGATGTCCAGCTTGACCGGGTCGCGACGTCCGATGATCCGGCCGGTCGGGTGGCCGATTATGTCCACCAACCCGGACTCCATCGCATTGGTGACCCGCTCCGTCATCTCCCTGGAATCCATCTTCATCCGCGAATGAACCGAGCCGATCACGATGTCTAGGTCTTTCAACACCGATGACGGCAAATCGAGCGAGCCGTCAGCCTTTATGTCCACTTCGGTGCCCGCAAGCACCTGAATGCCGTCGCCATGGCTCTCCTGGACCCGCCGAATGGCGTCCACCTGTTTCCTGAGCCTCGCGGGAGTCAGCCCGTTCGCTAT
>JAJISI010000021.1 GCA_022848805.1 Thermoplasmatota archaeon | reverse complement strand
CCGTAGGTCTCGACGAGCGCATCAGCCGTGTGGTCCAGAAGTCGATACCTCATCGGCCTTGAAAGAGAAGTTGCCAGTATATCAAGGCTGTGCCATTACAGATGTCCCGTGGTACGCACACAACCTCGACACCTCACAGAGGTCGCATAGCGGGTTCAAGGCCTTGCACCTTCTTCTGCCGTGCTCAATCAAGTTCAGGTGCATGTTGTAGTACTCCTCCTCCGGGACGAGCGCTTCGAGTTCCTTCTGCGCGCTCTCTCTTGTGGCACGGGGGCTAAGAAGACCCAAGCGTCCGCTTACTCGATGAACGTGCGTATCAACTGGGAAGACTAGTTTCCCGAACGAGAAGAGAAGGACGATAGCCGCGGTTTTGGGGCCGATGCCATCAATCGACGATAGCCATTCGGTCGCCTCTTTGGTCGGCATCTTGGAGAGGAAGGCGAGTTTCAGACTGCCAGCCTCCTCCATGACACGGTTCAGGGCCCCGACGATACTCCTCGCCTTGATATCGGCAAGACCGCCAGATCTAATAACCGATACGATCTCGGAATGATTGGCATCCAAGAGCATCTCCCAGTTAGGGTATCGCTCCTTCAGCCTACCGAACGCTCTGTGTGAATTCACGTCGCTCGTGTTCTGCGAGAGTATCGTTTCGACAAGGGTGTCTAACGGGTCCGGGTTGGAATGTCGTGATTTGCGACCGTACACCGATGTGAGCGTCGAATCCACTTCATTCGCTTTCTTCCTGAGCGCCATTTGGCACGAATTTCGAGTCGTCATCTGCAATCTCTTCCCGGAGACATCCTGCAACCGATTCGGCGTGTTCTAATCCAATGCCTCCCCTGCCCTCGCGTTCGCACACGCACACTCGGAAGGGAGACCGCCGCCCCGACATAGGCCGTTAAGAACCCGTTCCAGAGCACCTCTGACATCGACGGGGTTCACCTCGACAGGCATTGTTGCACTCGAACAAATAACATGCGGATGAGCGTTGTCGATCTGGGATATTCCCGCGGGACCGCGAGGACACGGAAGGATTTATATCGCACCAGTCAATCATTCGTCCGTGAATATCTGCGTGATTGGATGCGGTGCCATCGGAACCGCAATAGCCAGGGCAGTTGAAGACATCCCAAATATTGACAACGTGTACCTGACAGACAGGTCGCAGGAATGTGCAACGCTGCTTCAGGATAAGCTAACGAAGGTGAAGTACGTCCCAGACATCGTACCGATAATCGACGACATACGATTGGTTGTCGAGGCTGCAAGCCAGGATGCCGCCAGATACTACATACCCCTTGCGCTCTCTGCAGGGGTCGATGTGCTCATGATGAGCGTTGGCGTTCTTCACGACGAATCATTCCAGGATGACATCTACCGCCTAGCAAAGAGAAAGGGCGGAAAGATCTATGTCCCCAGTGGAGCAGTCGGAGGGATAGACGCCTTGTCTGCTGCCAAGTTGGAGGATATCGACGAGGTCACCCTCACAACGACGAAACCTCCTTCGGCGTTCGTGGACAGCGAATACCTGCAATCCGTAGGAATTGTTCCATCCAATGTGCGCGTCAGAACACAAATTTTCGAAGGACCGGCCAGGGAAGCTGTTAAGCATTTCCCCCAGAACATCAACGTGGCTGCGACAATAGCCCTGGCAGGCGTCGGCTTCGACAAGACTCTGATTAGGATAGTCTGCGATCCACAGGTGAAGACGAACGAACACCATCTGAAAGCGAGAGGAAGGTTCGGCGAGATTGACGTCGTCACAAGGAATATGCCCTCTCCGCGGAATCCGAAGACCAGCTACTTGGCGGCCCTGTCAGCCATATCGGCGATCGAGAAAATCGTTGGAGTGACGTGGATAGGAGCATAGCCAGCATCATTTCTTTATACGCTGAGATACATCCTGGACGCGTGATTCTGTGGCGACAAGGGAGAGATGGATATTCTCGTCCATGAAGAAAGACGTCGATGCGATTGTCCTCATGAACGCCGTTGAACCGAATCTGGACTGCAGCTTCTTCTACGCTACTGGAATTCCGAACGGACTTTTCGAGGGATGTCTGGCAGTCATCAGGCCATCAGGGGTTGAAGTGCTCACATCTGAGCTTGAGGCGCTGAGCGCCAAAGAAGCCGGGGTGAAGACGCAGATATTTGAGAACGGCGACGAACGCATGAAGCTGATGAAGCGCAGATTGTCACGCTTCAAACGAATAGGAATCAATCCCATGGAACTGACCCTTGCGAATCACAGGCTCATAAAGAAGGCGTGCGGAAAGGCGAAACTAGTGGATATCTCGAAGGATTTGTTCGATGCAAGGATGATCAAGCAACCAGATGAGATTAGACGCATTTCCAAGGCGTGCAGAATAGCGTCCGAAGTGGGCAGATCCATCCCGGACTTCGTCTCTGAAGGCATGCTCGAGACCGAAGCGGCTGCCGAGATCAATTACAGGATGATGCGCCTTGGGGCGGCAGGGCCGGCCTTCACGACAACGGTAGCGTTCGGTACCAAGAGTGCTGAACCGCATTACACACCTTCGAAGAGGAAGCTCAGGAAGGGGAATTTTGCGCTTTTCGATTTCGGAGCTTCCTTCGAGAGGTATGTCTCAGATATGACGAGAACTTTCGTGTGCGGGACACCCAGTAGGCGACAGAAGGAGATGCACGAGGTCGTTCTAAGAGCGCAGGAGGAGGCGTTAGACATGATTGAGGGGGGCGTGCATGGCGAAGACGTCGATAATGCCGCTAGGAACGTAATAGACGGCAGCAAATTCAGGGGCTGCTTCATACACAGCACGGGTCATGGCCTTGGGATATCCGTTCACGACCCTGGGTCGATATCCTCAGCCAGAGACATGGTCCTGCGTGAGGGTATGGTCCTCACAGTCGAACCTGGCGCATACATCCCCGGCTTCGGCGGTGTTAGGATCGAAGACGATATCCTTGTGAAAAAGAACGGCTGCAAGATGCTGACCGCATGTCCTAAGGATCTCAGACGCATCTAGACAATCGATGGAAGGCTCAAGTCAAGAAGGGCGTCCATAAGAGCATCGATCAGGAATATCAGCGTCACACCGATCAGTGATACGATCATTGAAGCCAGCCAGTCATCTGATACCGCAAGATCCTCCACCAGGACGAACCTCACGACCACCACAAGGACGACAAAGGACAGTAGGAGCATCAAGTCGGAGAAGACGTGTTCCCTACCCATGTTGCTTACTGCAGAGACGACGAATACGAAGACGAGCGAAACGACCAACAGTCGCAAGAGGTGCTCAGGACTAACTGACCAATCCTGAGAAACCACAGCTGCGCTGGCATAGAAGACGAGCAGGACGATCACCACCGCTACCAAGAGCAGCGCTAATTCTACCGCGTCCATCGCAACACTGAATCGCGTCAGAGGACTTATCTCTATCCCTTTTTCTTTCTAGCTCTCGGGATTGCGATGATTTCTCGCACTTCCATGTTGAAGAATGAATTCGCGTGCGCAGGTCTAATCACGCAGGCGGTATCGGCCCCTTCCCCAGTGCCTCCGATGACTGCGACCTCAAGATCGCCACACGGAATCGCTCCGTTATCCGCCGCCATGACCGCCACTTCGACACATACCTTCAGCCCCTGCCCGAACAGTGATCTAAGCGCTTGAGATATCGCCTCGATCCGAGACGACCCTCCAAGCTTACTAGTCACGGACCGCTCCAGGCCGGAGAGAGCGTGAGAAGACCTCACGACCTTGGCCCCTGATTGAGTGAGCCTTTCCTCGGTTTTGTCATCCATGTCCAAAACACCCTCTCCTGAGAAACCAGCGTGGGAAGTCACAACCACGATCCGGACATCCGAACCAGCGAGTTTGGAGAGGACCTTGAAGGCTGTCTCGCCAGAGTTGCTCGCCACGACGACGTGTCCGATTCCCGTTCGCTTCAAACACCGCTCCACGACATCGAGAACCGCATCCGTGTTCTCCTTGCCGGGCCGGTCGAAATAAACTACTTCCGATGTTACCATATCATTCCAGACCATAAAATGTGGTGCCCCTAAATAAAAATGTCGAGAGGAGCGACTTGGCGGGATTCGGAAACATTATTTACGCTCATCTGGTTCAAGGGGACGTGGCGGTCTTCTTCAACGAGGAGTTCTATGATCACACCCAGAGTCCGTTCCATCCGGAGTCTCCCGAGAGGTTGAAGGGTATAGTCCAGAAACTGAAACACCACGGGCTATGGGAAGACGTAGTCCGTTCGGAAACTGGAAGTGCAAAACATCTAGAACTCATACACGATAAGGATTACGTAGACTTCATCCGCACGTGTGGCGAGTGCAACATCACCATGGACACATCCGTCCATCGCGATACATACGCCATTGCAGCCCTGTCAGCTCAATGTGCGATAGACGCGGTGGCGCACTCAGAGAAAGAGAAGGAGCCATCATTTGCCTTGACGAGGCCCCCAGGGCATCACGCAGGCCCGAACTACGGGATGGGCTTCTGCTACTTCAACAACATCGCTATTGCCGCTGCCCATCTGCTAGACCGTGGAAACAAGAGGATTGCGATTGTCGATTCGGATGTACATCACGGGAACGGCACAGAAGATGTTTTCGCGGAGAGATCCGATGTGCTTTACATCTCAATACATCAAACGGGCATCTTCCCAGGAACGGGGAACGCCGATTTCCTAGGAAAAGGCGATGGAGAGGGGTTCACGATCAACTTGCCATTGGCTTCGGGTTGCGGGGATTCGACATACGACTGCTCTTACTCCGATATCGTCCTGCCAGTCGTCCAGCAGTTCTCACCTGACGCCATACTCGTCAGCCTTGGAGTCGACAGCCATTACAGGGATCCGCTCGCATCCATGAGCCTCTCGTCCACCGGTCACATGAAAGGTGCTATGGACCTGTTGCGCCTTTCGGAAATTTGCGCGAAGAGGGTCACCTTCTTCCTGGAAGGTGGATACGATGTCCCTGCCCTCTCGGAGGTGGTGACTGGCGTTGTCGGCGCCCTCAGAGGCGTGGATGTCCCCTTGGAGTTCACCGACGTGTTGGATGACAGCTGTCTAGGACGCGACGCCATCGAACAGTGCAGAAAGAATGCCTCCGAACACTGGGACCTATAGGTTCGGTTTTCTCTTTCTGGCGGCGTCCAGACGTTTCTCACGCTCCTTCTTGATGTTCTTCTCCATCATGTCGAGAGCGGTATCCAGCGACCGATACAGATCCCAATCACTGGCCTTTGAGTAGTACATCCCCCCATCGGTGGTCAGCCTAACGCCGAGGCTAGACTTACTCTTAAGACCGTCCTGATGGTAGGAGGTCACGTGGACGGAGAGAACCTTCGGGGGTTCCATCTTGTCAATCCTCTTCATCGACCTGCCGATGAGATCATACATGATCTCGTAGATTTCGGGGTCCTCCGCATCGAGGCCCGTGATTTGCACATAGACACCTTCCTGAGGCCTAAGGCTGATAATCTGTTCCATGATGTCAGTATGAGATACGACGCCGACCAGTTTCATCTCGTCAGCGACGAACAACGTGGAAAGATTCTTCGAGAGCATGATGGAGACGACTTTGTCGAGAGTGTCGGCCGGGGAGACGAAAACGGGGTGTTTGTTCATTACGCTGCCCACCCTCACATCTGCGGGCTTTCTGTCCCCCCTCACTTCGTTCGGGGGTTTCGACGCTTTCGGAGACCAGACGACATCCAATATCTCCGTCATTCCAATCGCTCCAATGAGCAGATTCTGATCTGCGACGACTGGGAGAGTCTTCTCGTTCAGGCTCTTCATGAGGATCTGAGCCGTCCTCACAGGTTTGCTCTCAACGACCGAGACTGGGGCCGTACTCATTATCGACCCCGCCGTTCTGCGCCTCAGCTCGTCCATCCTGGATATAACCCGGATGATGTCCGTCCGTGACAGGAATCCCACGAGTTTGTGATTCCTCACCACGGGGGCCCCTCTCACGCCAGTCGACATGAGCTCCTCAGCGGCGCTCACGATGGTCATATCCTCCTCCAGCTTCGGGCAGGGGACCATTATGTGCTCGACCTTCGCGGAAAGAGGTATGTTCCTCCTCGACAACAAGGAGTAGTAGCTGACGAGCCCGAGTGGCCTTTCGTCCTCGATGACTGGGATCTCCCTGACGCGCTCTTTCTTCATTCGAGATATGACTTCGGACACCGTCTCACCTTTGCTAACGGTTATTCGAGGCGGGCTCATGACATCCTTCACGAGAAGCTTGCTGATCTCAGTTGCCTTCAATTTGAACACTTCCTAGCAATACGAGGCGTGGAAAACACATCTGGGTTTCATGTCTAGTCACAGCAATCAGACTCCCCCATCTAAATACTTTCTGTGCTGCATCCACGACTGATAATTTCGTCAATGATTTATAGCCTCGACCCAATCCGGTAGAACGAGGGCGCTGCAGCGCCTGATTTCCGACTGATTCAGGGCATCGGGGGGCTGGGAGATTACGAACGGTAGGTCAGCGAGTTCAGACGGGAGAGACGGTCCAGGAGAGGACGATGGAGAGACGCCCCCCTCGGGATCTCCTCTTGGATTCCTGACGCTGGATGATTTTGATATCAGAGGCAAGCGGGTTCTCCTAAGGGTAGATATTAACTCGCCTGTCGATGAGCACACATTGAAGGTCGAGAATGGGTCGAAAATCGCTTCCTCCGTTCCGACGGTAAGGGAGCTGATTGACCGGGGAGCTAGGTTGGTGGTTCTTGCGCATCAAGGACGACCGGGCGACTACGACTTCATCCCGCTCAACGAACATGCAGACTGGCTAAGCAGGTACTCCGGCAAGAAGGTGAGGTATGTCAACGACATATACGGACCTCATGCGAAGAAGGCCATCGATTCTCTTGGGGAAGGAGAGTGCATCCTACTGCAGAACGTGAGGAATTTCTCGGGGGAGCAACTCAAGTTAACGCCTGAGGAGCATGCACAATCTCCCATGGTGAAGGCCCTTGCCCCAAAGTTCGACCTGTTTGTGAATGATGCGTTCGCATCGGCTCACAGGTCGCATGCGTCCCTATTAGGGTTCATCACAGTTCTGCCTTCCGCCGCTGGAAGGCTGATGGAGAAGGAAGTGGGGGCTATGTTCGAAATCCTCCAGAACCCTTCAAGGCCGGCCACGTTCGTGTTCGGTGGCACCAAGTTCGCAGACGCCCTTCCGGTGATAAAGAGGTTGGCTGAATCAGACCGTGTTGACCACGTGCTCATCGCAGGCCTGGCCGGATACACCTGCCAGTGGATCATGGGCCACAAGATAGGCTCAGGTACAGAGAGTCTCGCGCGTCGAGACGTCACTGACAAGATCAGAGAGGCCACGAAAACCTTGATTGACAGCCACGGGGGCAAGATCATCCTGCCGATCGACTGTGCCGTCGATGAGGGCGGAAAACGAATGGAATATCTTCTCGATGACCTGCCGGAGGAAGCAGCGATACTCGACATAGGCTCCGCGACGATTGAGAAGTTCAAGGACATAGTCGCGCTGTCGAAGACGGTGTTCCTGTCCGGCCCGCCAGGCGTATATGAGAGGAAGGGGTTCGCCACAGGTACACGCGAACTGTTCGAAGCTATAGCCTCGTCAGGTGCGTACTCCGTCATCGGGGGAGGGCATTCCGGCGCGGCGGCGAGTCAGCTTGGTATGAACGAGCGGTTCTCCTACATCAGCACCGGTGGTGGGGCGATAGAGCGCATGATACTCGGCAAGAGCATGCCAGTCATCGAAGCTCTTAGAGCCTCTGCGAATCGAGGTTAACTGTACGGAAAGCTCTTCTTTCCGCCGCCTCCGAGGATGGTGCCTCCGATAGACCTGGCTCTGATAAGTCCCCTTAGCGGTACGCCGTCAATCTCGTTCAGGCTGCCCTTGTTGACCATTACGAGGGTGAGAACGGGCACCCCACCGGCTTCCTTGATGTCGGTTATAGCTCCCTTGATCGTGGCACCGGTGCTCAACACGTCATCCACGATGATGATCTTCTTGCCGTTGCCGACCGAGGCGTAGTTCGAACTGAAAGCGCCGCCGCTCTGACTCTCCGCGTGGGGTCTGTACACGCCGCAGTCGATGCCGAGAATCTCGGACAGCTTCGCGGCGAACGGTATACCGTTGATGGACACGCCGAGAACAACATCTGCATCCTGGTCCTGCTTGCCCAGTTCTTCGAGGGCTATGTCGGCCATCAGCTCGGACATCAGTCCAATTCTGTACCCCGAAACTCCCACCGATCTCCATCCTATCTTCACGTCGGATGGTGGAAGACCTTCCGGACCGTATTCCACGAGATAATTGACAGTGTCAATGGAAAGGTGTAGTTCATCCGCCACATCGCGGACGCTCAGACCTTTCTTCCTTAGTATCTTGGCATTTGCTGCCAGCTCTTTAACATCTACCATCTTGCCACCGGATTCAAAGAGTACGATGTTACGATATTAACCTTTCTCTGCGGGTCGTGACTCAAAACTCTCCACCATCGCGACAAGGGCCCTGTTCAACGGTGTGGCCACTCCGACCCTCGCACCGACCCGGCATATATGCCCGTTTATGCTCGATATCTCGGTCTTACGGCCGAGCTCGATATCCCTCAGCATGCTCGACCGGTTGTGGGCGGTCTCCCGCGCCACGGCCCGTGCCCGCTTGTAAACGGATGCCAAGGGCAGATTAATCCCTGCCGCGCCCGCCACGGTCTCACACTCGACACATATCTCAGACATAAGTCTGGAAATCGTTCTGCTTTCGAGCAATGCTCCGTTCGCTACCCGCAGTACCGCGGTGAGGGGGTTGATGGATGCATTCACGATGGCCTTTGTCCATATCTCGCCATCTATTTCCCTCGCCGCGGAGGAAGGCATGCCAGCCTTTCTGAAGATGGAAGAGATGTAGACTGCGGACTCCCTGTCGATATCAGCACCGATAATCGTTCTGCCAACTCCCGCTATCTGAACGATTCCGGGGGACGCGAGAGATGCTCCCATAGTCGTGGTACCACAGAAAACTGACGGCTCGAGCCGTTCGCGGAGTGTCTCGATGTTACCCAGCCCGTTCTGGAGCGTCAACACCTTGGTGTCGGCATTCACCCAATCTCTGCACGCTTCTGCCACGGCCCTCGTGTTGTATGACTTCGTCGTTATTAGCATCAAATCGGGAGGCGCGAGTCCGTTTATGCTCGGGTACGCCTCGGCCTCCACCTTCTTCTTGATGATGCCGCGGAGTTCCAACCCGTTCTTCTGGATGGCTTCGACGTTTGCCGCTCGTCCTATTAGAACCACATCGTGCTGCTCTGCAAGCATGCCGCCGATGGCACTCCCGAGCGACCCCGCCCCGTATACGCAGATTCTCATCTGACCCAGAACCACTATATTATCTGCCTATTTGTTGCTTACCGAGCGACGCGCGCAATCGGCGAAGGTGTGAGCCTGCTGGTTCCCCAATGCCTCTGCGACTATCTCATCCATCGCTGAAAAGCAGAGGAGATGAAAGTTTTAAAAATACGCAGAGACAAGTACGCCCCGAGATGTCCGGAGACCCACTGACCAGGTATTGGAGCATTCTGGATGGCACGTCGGAGCCTAGGTACCTCGAATCGAAGTGCAAGACCGCAGATGTCGATCTAGATGCTGACACCGCGACCCTCTGGAAAGCCCACGAACAAGCGTTAAGGCACTCCAAGGGCCATGGCGAACTCTCACTCCTTGACTTGAAAATCGAGCTGGCAAACCGAATGCTCAAGAAGTGCTCTTTATGCGAGAGATCATGTGGGATAGATAGAACCGAAGGTGAGACTGGCCACTGTGGAGTATCGGAAACACGGATATCAAGCGAGTTCCTGCACATGGGTGAGGAAACGGATCTAGTGCCGTCTCACACGATTTTCTTCTCAGGATGTACTTTCGACTGCGTTTTCTGTCAGAACTGGGACATATCCACACAACCAGATTCGGGGGAGTGGATCGATCCGGCCACCCTCGCCGAGGTGATTGCGCGAAGGGGGCCTCAGGCAGGTTCGCAGGACAACGGAAGGTGGCGTGGTTCAGCGAGAAATGTCAACTGGGTAGGCGGCGATCCCACCTCTCATATCGGCTTCATCCTCGAAACCCTCGGGAAGTGCAGCGCGCGGACCCCTCAGATATGGAATTCCAATATGTACCTGACCGAGCCGGCGCTGAGACTCCTCGAAGGCGTCATAGACGTGTATCTCACTGATTTCAAGTACGGCAACGATGATTGCGCCAAACGTCTGTCGAATGTGGAAAACTACACGGAAATCATCAGACGAAATCACAAATTCGCGAGGTCGAGCGCGGAGATGATTATCAGGCATCTTGTACTGCCCACTCACATCGATTGCTGCACCAAGCCCATTCTGAGCTGGATTGCCGACAACTTGAGCGGAGTCAGAGTGAACGTCATGGCGCAGTACAGACCCGCACACAGAGCGCGCGAGCACCAGGAAATATCCCGGCCCCTCAAACCTTCGGAACACAGGGAGGCGGTAATCTTCGCCAAAGATTTGGGCTTGGATCTGTACGATTAACGGCCGAGAGCTCACATCCTCGAATGGATTAAGTACGGCGACTCTAATCATTCCGTGTGGATTCGTCAGAGGTCATCAGTGTCATCGCGCTTCTCGGGGCCGCAACGACTCTGGGATGCGCTTCAATTCTGGATATCCGGACAAGACAAGTACCAAACCGATTCTGGATATTCCTTTCCCTGCTTGGAATCGTCCTCATCTTGCTGAGAATGAAGACGGACGGCGAACGTGCGGAGTTCGCGCTCATTCTCGTTCCAATCATCGCAATCCTATCAGATGTGTATCTAGACACTGGAGGCGACTCGGCACTGGCCAGGATTGCTCCAGTCGTTAAGTACGCTGTAGCACTAATCTCCGTGGTAGCTCTGGGAGTCTTGTGGGCGGACGACAGCTACTTCCAACCCCTTCTCGCGGTTCCGGTAATGATGATGGTGTTTGTGGTATTGTACGCCTTGGACATCATCAAGGGCGGAGCGGACGCGAAGGCGTTGATCGCACTGTCCATCGTCTTTCCTTTCGTTCCAGCGATTGGCGGTCTTCCCCTCATCGTCCCACTAGATTCCGCTGCAAGCGTGCTGTTCCCATTCGCATTCTCGGTGCTGATAGACGCGGCGATCCTCGTCATGTTCCTACCACTCGGATTCCTCGCACGCAACCTAGCGTCCCGCGACATCAAGTTCCCCCAGATGCTCCTCGGTTACATGGTTGATTCAGGTACAGATGCTCCCGGGTTCGTCTGGCTCATGGAGCATGTCGAAGACGGGAAGCACAGAATATATACCCGCCCCAGAGCAGACGAGGATACTATGGAGGAGTTGCTGAAGTTGAGGGAACACGGTAGATCAAGGGTGTGGGTCACACCCAAGATACCATTCATAGTACCCATATTCGCTGGACTCGTCCTGGCGACCGTCGCCGGTAATCTCTTGTTCCTCCTGTTCGGATTCTGAAGGACGTCGATGAGAGGATGTCGCATGACTGAACGACCGATCATGCGGAGGCTCCCTAGACTATCATATTCAGAGAGCGACCACATCCACTACATCGGTTACCGTCGAGGGTGTTCCTCGAGATGGAGTGTCCATTTCTCTCAATCACGAGGGTCCCGCACGCTGGGCAGAATGTGTCGTCGCGGTCGCCAGCATGGACATTCCCGATGTACACGAATTCAAGACCCGCCTTCCGCGCGGCGTCAATGGCAAGGTCCAGAGTCATCATAGGAGTTTTCGGAACCCTTGTCAATCTGTAGTCGGGATGGAAGGCCGAGAAATGCACGGGGATGTCCGTTCGGAGGCTATCTCTCACCCAGTTCACGAAGCTTTCCAACTCTTCGATAGAGTCGTTGTGGCCCGGGATGATAAGATAGGTCAACTCAAGGTGGATCCCTAGCTCGACGACCCGCTCGCAAGTCTTGAGCACGGGCGCGAGGTGGCCTCCGCAGATATCATGATAGAACTCCTCCCTGAACGCCTTGACATCGATATTCATGGCATCGATCAAGCCCTTGAGTTCCGTGAGAGGTGCCTCGTTGATGTATCCGTTGGTAACATAGCTCGTCCTGAGGCCAGCCTCGTGGGCGATGCGGGAAGCATGAGTTGTAAATTCGTGCCAAATCGTAGGCTCATTGTAGGTCCATGAAACCGACTTGGCGTTCCATGACTTCGCGTGCCGTACGACATCCTCAGGAGACACCTTCGTGAGGGAAAGTTCGGATGGAGAAGCTCTTGAGATGGAATGGTTCTGGCAATGACGGCATGTAAGATTGCAGCCGACCGAACCGAAAGATACAGCCGTCGTCCCTGGGAGAAAATGGAAGAGGGGCTTCTTCTCGATTGGATCTGGGTGTATCGACGATGCCAAGCCGTATATCAGCGAGTAGAGCTTGCCGTTCCTGTTCTCCCTTACCCCACACAGTCCGCGTTTTCCTGTCGCGATCAGGCAGTTATGGGGACAGAGCAGACACCTTATCTGCGCCCCCTCCGCCTCGTAGAATCTTGCCTCATGATTGGCGGGTTCTGAAGTGCTCATAACCCAGATTCTCCAGCTTTTCCCTCTTACCGCTGTCGATAAGAATGTTCTCTTCCCCGCTAGTGACCTTTCCGATGACTGTCAGCGGACACCCTATCTCGGATGCCAGATTCGCCAGGTCGGCTTCTGCCTCTCGTTTGATTGTGAAGAGCAACTCATAATCGTTGCCGAAGTTGAGGACTAGGGATTTCTGGCGTTCCAAGTCGTGGAAAGCCAACTCCACTTCCTTCGCCTTGGAGATACGCGAATAGTCAATTTCGTAGGTGAGCCCAGAACTCCTCGCCAACTCGAATATCGATGACGAAAGTCCGTCAGAAATGTCCATACATGAGGTCACGAACCCGGTGTCTGCGAGTGCTGCGGCCTCCTTGAGCCTGGGACGTGGCCTCTTCAGAGCAGTCTCGGCCTCTTCGAGAGACAGGTTTCGCTTCAAGGAGTAGTAACCCGCACCAGCTCTGCCGAGCTCGCCAGAGATTGCCACGAGATCTCCGGGTCTGGCGCCTTTTCTCAGCAGGATGCTGTCCCTCGCCACCTCGCCGACCGCAGTACCGCAAAGGGTGAGTATCTCGTGCTCCTTGGTGTCACCCCCGACGATGCTCGTACCGAAATGCCGCGCGCAGTCGTTCATGCCGTCGACGATTTGTTCAAGATACTCGATAGGATGTCCGCGGGTCATTCCTATCGCAGTGACAACCGCCAGGGGGTGGCCGCCCATAGCTGCGATATCGCTGAGATTGACGGCGACTATGGACCAGCCAATGTCGTAGGGGCCCATCCCCTTCGGAAAATGTGTCTTCGGTGCCATCATGTCGGTGGTTACCAGCAGGAATCTGTCTCCCATGTCGATTGCGGCACAGTCGTCGCCTATGCCCACCTCGGCGTCGCTCTTGACGATTCTGTCGATTATCCTAATCGCCCCGCGCTCACCCAGAGTTCCAAGGGTTTTCACAGGGATAACAGATTGCTGTTTCGTAATTAAGCCTTTTCAGAGCTCGGACAGCTTTTCACAAGGCCATGACACAGCTTAACGTACTAATAGGCGAATCCGTATTCTTGCCCGGTAATCTGATATGAGAGTCGAAGTGCCCTACGGAGAGGGAACGGAGATAGTAGAGGTTCCAGACGATAACATGGGGGAGATCGCCTACCCGAATGAGTTGCCCGAAGCCGACGAGATGGAGCTGTTGCGGGAGGCCGTTGACACCCCGATTGATTCTGCAAGCCTCGACGAGTTCCTCCAGGGTGCGAGCGAAGTACTGGTGATTGTCAACGACGCGACACGCCCGACTCCCACCGCGAAGATCCTTGATCTGATTGAGCCGGCCTTGGACAAGATAGGGGCGGAGTACATCATAGCAACGGGCATGCACCGGGCCCCGACAGAGGAGGAGTACAGGTTCGTGTTCGGTTCCAGATACGATTCGATCAAGGCGAGGGTGCACTCGCATGATTCCAAGAACAGCGAGTTGGTGCACTTCGGAACCACCAGTAGAGGCACGGATGTGTGGATGAACGAACTCGTCCGTGAGGCTGACCGTATAGTGGTCATCGGGAGCGTCGAACCGCACTACTTCGCAGGATACACTGGCGGAAGGAAAGCATTCCTACCAGGCGTCTCAGGATA
>JAJISI010000020.1:11673-14763 GCA_022848805.1 Thermoplasmatota archaeon | reverse complement strand
TCTAACATGCTACACCTCACATCCATTCGAACTCTAGCAGGGAAGACGGATCAGCAAAAAGGCACCGCTTCAACGAAGATGAATCTCCTTGAGTAAATGGCCTTTATCGCCCAGAGCCAGACATATATAGCAGTATATTTAATATTGTACCGAAATAATACTTTACGGAGTATCCAAAGCCATCCTTGACAAAGCAGCAAGCAGTCAGAACAAACTGACGCGTTTCGCTATACACCTATATTATTCATGAGGGAACCGCCACAAACGCTGTTTATCTACCCATCACATAGACGTTGCTATTTATTCTTCAGAAAGAGGACATTAAAGGAAGAGACGTGAAAGAGAAAATCGCATGATTCTGTAGCGCAAAGAAATCAACATAATCCAATGTCTAGAGGATTACAACAGAGGGCGATCAGGTGGAGAATTCAGGGGAAAATGTACACGATTTGCGCCATGATTGAATGAATCGAAAGAAGACGATATTGAGTGGAAGAGGAATTAGGTTCACAGCATAGCCAGACATAATGTCACTCACGCAGAAAGCGAGATGAAATGAGGTCATTAGACCCGACGACTAGAATGATGATCAGTCGAGCGAGACTTGCTCTAGAAAACAGGGATGCATTGGGAAGAATAACCTATGCTACGACGAAGAATAAAAACATAGAGGAGGGGGCATTCGCCCCCAAAGAAAGAACTGTGTTTACATCATGCCCGGAGGCATTCCGCCCATGCCGCCCATTCCTCCGCCAGGTGGGCCCTGCATCTCGGACGGGCTCATCTTCCTCGACGCGATGACGTCGTCGATCCTGAGCACCATAGAGGCGACCTCGGTGGCGGACTCAATGGCCTGTCTCTTCACGCGGAGTGGTTCAAGGACCTTGGCCTTCACCATGTCTGAGACGCGGTTCTCCATCACATCGACGCCGTGGGCCTTGCCGACCTTCTTCGTGTGAGAGTTCTTGAGCTCGATGAGCACATTGATCGCGTCCATCCCTGCGTTCTCGGCGAGCGTCCATGGGATTATCTCGAGGGCTTCTGCGAACGCCTCGATCGCCAGCTGCTCCCTGCCGCCCACGCTCTGTCCATAGTCACGCAGCTTAAGGGCCAACTCGATTTCGGTAGCTCCCCCGCCGGGAACAATCACTTCGTCCTCAATCGCAACCGAGACGACCTTCAGGGCGTCGTGCAAGGCGCGCTCCGCCTCGTCGACGACATGCTCCGTACCGCCCCTTATGAGGACGGAAACGGCCTTCGGGTTCCTGCATCCAGTGACGAAAGTCATGTCGGAATCGCCGATCTTGACTTCCTCCACCTCGGCAGCCTTGCCGAGTTCCTTCTGGCTGAGGTCGTCGAGGTTGGTGACAATCTTGCCACCGGTAGCCTTCGCGAGCTTCTCCATGTCCGATCTCTTCACCCGGCGAACGGCGTACAACCCCTTCTTCGCGAAGTAGTGCTGCGCGAGGTCGTCAATTCCCTTCTCGCACATTATGACAGTAGCGCCGGACTTCGTGACCTTGTCGACCATTCCCCGGAGTGTGTTCTCCTCCTCGTCGAGGAACTTCTGCATCTGCATCGGATCCCTTATCTGGATCTTCGCCTCGACCTCGGTCTTCTTGATCTCGATTGCAGAGTCGATCAACGCGATCTTCGCGGTCTTCACCGATTTCGGCATCCTCGGATGAACGCGCTCCTTGTCAAGGATAATGCCCTTGATGAGCTTCGTGTCCGAGACGGACCCGCCGTGTTTCTTCTCTACCTGAACGTTGTCGATGTCTGCCACGTACTTGTCGCCGGACTTCTCAGCGATAGACGAGACAGCCTCCACCGCGATCGACGCGAGGGTATCTTTCTCGCCACCGACGCTCTTGCCAGTCATCGCGGTCGTCGCGACGAGCTTCAGCGTCTTCTTGTCCGTCGGGGACACCTTGACGCCCATCCCTTTGAGCACCTTGATGGCCTCCTGGGATGCAAGTCTGAACCCGTTCGAGATCACCGTCGGATGGACGTTCTGCTCGATGAGGGATTCGGACTTCTTCAGCAACTCTCCGGCGAAGACCACTGCAGATGTCGTGCCGTCTCCGCACTCGTTGTCCTGAGTCTTGGAGATCTCGACGACCATCTTCGCAGCCGGATGCTCTATGTCCAGCTCCTTAAGGATGGTGGCGCCGTCGTTCGTTATCACGATATCACCCATACCGTCCACGAGCATCTTGTCCATGCCCTTCGGACCCAGGGTGCTTCTCACGGCATCCGCCACTGCCCTCGCAGCCATTATGTTGTTCGAATGGGCTGTCTTGCCCTTGGTGGATTCCGTGCCTTCTTTCAGTACTATTATTGGCTGATTTCCCAACATACTAAACATGCTCCAGGTCTTCAAGTATGACAGAACTTCTATATAAAATATGTGTATCAGAACGCATCAATCAGGTCGATGCCACGACTGCGGCACTCTGCCCTCAGCACCGATGCAGCGACCGGGTCGAGCCTTCTCGCCCCGTCAATGGGCTCCATGAGCGCGGAATTGGATACCGAGGCCTCCAGTCGTTTCTTCGCGATGGGCTTCGGGTTCCATCCATCCCACATTATCCGCTTGACGCCTGAGAGGTCGGCCAGCTCTACAAGCCTGCGAAGCGATGGTTCGGCATCGGATATTGTCGGGATTATCGGTGCTGCCATCAGATACACGCTGATTCCGGAATCAACCAATTTCCTCAGCGTTTCGAACCGCGACTCCGGGGGGGGAGCTCCGGGCTCGATGACAGAGGATGCTATCTCGTCGACCGTACCAACACTCAGCCCCACCTCTACGTCTGGCCATTCCGACAGGATGTCCATGTCCCTCAAGACGAGGTTCGATTTGGTCAATATACTGGTTCGCGCCCCGGACCGTTTGAGGATTGACAGACACCCTCTCGTGAGCTCGTGCCTCGCCTCCAGCGGTTGATACGGGTCCGTCACCGTTCCGACCCCGTAGACGCCCTCGCACTTGCGGGAGAGCTCACGCCTTAGCCTCTGGACGATGTTCACCTTGACCTCGACGACGGAGCCCCACGACAGCCCCGTCTCGAACCGGGTGACATCCTG
>JAJISI010000020.1:0-11573 GCA_022848805.1 Thermoplasmatota archaeon | reverse complement strand
GCCCAGTCCAGCCCAGGAAGGCGGGATGGCGAGGCGGCCGTCGAGCATTGAACCAGCCTCACATCCATGTGGTCAACCCCGGAAATCCTCGATACGCCTCTGATAGAGAGCGTCCTTCAACACGGCGCTGCTCTTGATCCATCTCGACATCGGAATATCCATCATCGCGGAGATGTGAGTGAGGGCGCCCTTCAAAGTGGGGGACTTGTGTGGCGGGTTCTTGAGGGCCGCACGGACGTTCTCCCGCACATTCCAGACTCCCACGGGAAGAATGTAACCTGGATGCGCCTCCCGCATGATGCACACCCCGGCCTGTCGCCTCTCACGAACGAGCAACTCGTTCACTGCCAGCCTTGCCGCGTAGTAGCATCCTCCGATGCTTGCGTAAGTCTTCCTACCATCGAAGAACTCATGGTCGGACATGATGGCGATCCTGTCGTTGTGCGGGTTCCACACGGTCTTCGGGTACCATGCCTCGATCAGCTCGTAACGCCAAGAGGCAGGCATCATGAGAACGGCCCATCTATTATCCAGGCTCTGTGTCTCGTATACCCTGAACTCGTCGATGAAGGGATGAGTCTTCGTGGAGTCCAGAAGATGCAAGCCGAGCTGAGTGTCGACTGCAGTTATACTCCATCGTGTGGGGACGAATTTGCGTCGCCTTTCCAAGCCGAAGGCGCCGACGCTGAACGCCCTCTGAATCTGAGATACCAGCGCACCGTCCGAATATAGGTCGACGACTGCGTCCTTAGCGAGAAGGTCGCCGTCGAAGAACGCCTTCTCCAGCCTCCTATCGAATCTGCAGTTAGAAATATTGAACTTTTCAAGAGGGGCAGAAGGTCCGAACGGCTGGACATTGTCGTCGACTGTGAGCCTGCCGACCGGCTTCTTCCTGAACTCGGCATCGACTTCTGGGGGTTTGCTTGCCAAGGCAAGCTCCCTCGTCCTCGTCACGAGCCTGCTCGGGCTGTCAACATCCTGGACGTCCACCCAGTGCATCCCCCTCACGAGGTTCGACCGGAAATCGATTACGTCGTCTATGGAGAGGCCGACCCATCGTTCGGGGGTGTCCAGTAGGGACGTGTCTCCCTGGTACGGCGGGATCATCGGACCTACTGCCACCTTGGGATATCCCATGCGACCCACGAAGACACTCGGAGGGGAATTCCCTTCGATCTCGAGGTTGTAGATGCGGTCCCGCGCCCTAGTCGCCGAGTAATAGCGAGCTAGCACACTGCATCTGCTCTTCCCGCAGAGCATTTTGGAGCCTTTGCAGTAAACACACCGGGACGAGTTCACCCGGACATCGTCGCTCGACAGGACATCCTCGAACATAACAGGGTTGTCGACCATAGCCGAGGACCGGCCGAAGCTGGATAAGTCCATCCTGAACGCGCATCGTCTAGGAGATAGATAAGTCGCTCGCACAGCGGACCGAAAGTGCTACGCGCCCGGCACTAGGTCAAAGTAAATATACGCCCAAGGTACTCACCAGCGATAGGCCATTACCGGGTCGTCCTGGAGGGGCATCGACAAGCATGATGGAAGCAATCATATCGCTTCGTGAGCCCGAGAACTGGATAAGCGACATATCTGCGCGATATCCTGCGACGATAAGAGTGATAGACAGGATGCCGTACGCGGAGAAAGGCGTGAAAGACCTTGTGGAAATATCCGCGTCTGAAGACGTGATGAAAGAGATCCTCGAGGCCATCCCGAAGAATCCTCTAGTCGCAGAAGTCGACACCACCGTGACCGAGAGGGGCAAGGTGATAAGCGCGGTCACGACTACGAGGTGCGAGATATGCCGCATTCTGATGGATTCCGGCGTCTTCCTGATATCCGCACAGTCCAAGGATGGCGGCAGGGTCGAATGGACCCTGATTGTGAGCGAGAAAGAGGTGTTGAAGGACATCTTCGACCACCTCAAGAAAAAGAGCGTCGAGGCGGAACTGATCAAACTGACTAAGATCGACGACAGGGAATCACTCACCGAACGACAGGATAAGATAACCAAGGTCGCGTTCGAACGCGGATATTTCGACTACCCAAAGCGGATAAGCCTGAGAGAGCTGGCAAGGATGTTCGATGTATCTCCGTCGACCCTCTCGGAGATACTGCGAAAGGGTCAACGGAAGATCGTTCTCGACTACTTCAAGAAGCAGCGACACAACATCTGACGACGATCAAGGAAGCTTGAAATGCACGGCGACGAAGGAGAGACACCCGTACCACACAGACGGTAACTTAAACTATGCGCGCGAAGGTCCGGGAAACAGAAGGGATGACGTAGAGGTGCTCACAGATGCCGACGGAAGAACAAGTGGTTGAGGCTCTGAAGGAGATAATAGACCCTCACACGAACATGAGCGTATATGACATGGGACTGATTTCTGGGATCAACGTCACGGAGGATGAGGTAAGCCTGGTATTCCGACCCACTTCCCCGTTCTGCCCGCTGGGCGTACATCTGGCCCTGAATATCAAGCGACGGCTCATAGGCATCGAGGGCACTGCGAAGGCCGATGTGAAAATCGTCGGGCACACGCAAGAAGAGATGATCAACCGAGAGCTGGAAGCTGCCTGAACCCCAGTTCAGGGTCACGCTCCGAACTTGCTGGACCGGTTGGCCATTCCGAGAACGATCGGCAGCAAATCCACTCCGCGGATCCTGCCGAGAGCACCTGATGCTGCGGATATCTCATCGAACGCCCGGACGTCGTCGATTCTGGAGTCCGCCCCGGAGACCGCTACTGGCACAGGGTCCGCGCTATGGTCCTTCACCATGACAGGCGTGGAATGGTCAGCCGTCAGCACGACCACGACATCTTCGTGGATGCTCTCCAGTATTCTTCCCAGCATCATGTCAATGTTCTCAATAGCCAGGACCTTCTGCCGGAAATCGCCATCATGGCCAGCAATGTCAGGGGCTTTCACGTTGATGAAGACCAGGTCGTACTCCTCGAGCAGGCCTATCGCTGCGTCCGCCTTGGCCACATAGTCCGTATCCAGGCCTCCGGTCGCCCCCTCAACATCAGGAACCTCCATGCCGACCATCCGGCATATGCCCTTGACCAATGTAACGCCGGCGACTGCCGCGCACTTCACACCGAAACGGTTAGTAAGCGGCTCAAGCTCTCCTAAGCTCCCTGCGCCCCTGGGAAGGACGATGTTTGCTAGGGGCAGCCCATCCTTCATCCTGCGCTCGTTGACTGGATGCTTCGAGAGAATATCATAAGACTTCGCTACGAACTCGTTGAGGATCCGCGCGGTCTTCTCCGCCTCGGGTGATTCTGCGCGCGCCTTCAGGACTTCTCCCTCGCGGTGCGGGTCCACCTCGGTCACTCTGTGGTCCAGACCGGGACCTCTGAGCACGAGGACTGCCCTGTGCTCGGATGCCTCCTTGAATATCACCTCGGCGTCCTCGATCTTCATGCCCGAGAGGGCAGCGGCGAGCTCCGCCGTCCCCGACTTGATGCGGCCGGCTCTCCGGTCGATTATACTCATGTTTTCGTCGGATGTCGCGAAGTTGCACCTGAAGGCCACGTCGCCCTCCATCAACTGTATCTCCGCCCCAGCAGCTTCGATGGGTCCCCGTCCAGTATAGACCCTATACGGATCATAACCGAGCAGGGCGAGATGGGCAGTGTCACTTCCAGGAACGACTCCGGGAGAGATCACATCCATCGTGCCAGAGACGCCGTTCCTCGCGACCGCGTCCATTGCAGGCGTTCGGGCGATCTGAAGGGGTGTCTTTCCCTCGAACTGCTTGACCGGACGGTCGGACACGCCGTCACAGACCACCATAAGAATCTTCTTCGCGCTCATGGGACGTTGGGGAATGACACGGGCCAGTAATTAATCCCTACCCTCGGTCCAGCGTCCGGCGTGTGGAAAGCACGAGCAACAAGCAGATAACATAGACCAAACCGCACACCACGACGACCGTGTCGAATCCGTAGCCGAGATACACTGGAGCCAGAAGCACCGGGGAGACGGCAAATCCCATGAACCTCGCGGAGTTGAAGATGGAGGATGATTCGTCCTTCCTGGACGGATCGGCCCTCATGAGCATCGTCAGGAGCGCGGACCAGACGAAGCTGCTGCCGAAGCCGATCAGCGACAGAAGGACTATGTACGGAAGCATGCCCCCGACGAACTGCATCGAGACGGTCGCCCCCGCCGCGACCACCAAACCGAGCGAGACACAGCACCTCGTGCCTTTCCGGTCCACCATCTTGCCGGCAATCGGCGAAATGAACACGCCTGACAAGCCCGAAAACATGAGGATGAACCCGATCTCGCCTGGGCCCATGCCAACTCCGTCGGGACCCAGGTGAACGGAGAGATAGGATATGACACCGATGAACGAAACGAATACGAGGAATCCGGTTGCCGACAGCCGCAGAACATCTCTGTTCTTGGCTGTCGATGCGAGCCTTCCCAGGGACTGCTTGGGGGTCGTCCTCGTGCGAGGCGACTCAGACCCTTTTCGGAACACGACCAGAACGGCGACGAGAACGACAGATGCCATTACGGCTATCGCGATGAAGGCGAGCCTCCAGTTGTATTCTGCGAACAAACCCCCCATCAGAGGCCCGACGGTCACACCTGCGGTGCTCGTGCTTCCCAGATAGCCCATAGCGAGACCCTGGCGTCCTTTGCCTGCGATATCAGACACGATGGGAACGAGTACTGGGGCGACGAACGCATATCCTACACCCTGGACCACTCTCACCATCAGAAAGACCATAAGCGAGGGCGAAAAGGCTGCTCCGATCGAGCCGACGATGTACACAAGCAGGCCCAGACTGAGAGTCAGGCGGCGGTCATACGCGGTGGAGATCGACCCTGAGAATATCTGGATGACGGCAAATGGGAGCATGAATGCGGGAATCGCGAGAAGCACGGCGTCGCCAGTAGTGTTCCACTCGACAGCTAGGACGCTGACCATGGCGAGAATCGCATTCCCTGCCACCGGCCCCGCGAATGAGGCGGCGTAGGCCACTATCTCCCCTGACCTCAATCTAACTACTCCGCGTCCTTTGGCTCAGTGATGCGCGAGCATATGGATGCGCCGAGGGGGAGATTTGAACTCCCGTGGTGACAAGCACCAGTAGCTCTCGAGGCTACCGCCTTAAACCGGGCTTAGCTACCTCGGCAAATCAGTGAATGTGCCCATGCATCACCGGTCAAGTATTTGGCGTTTTCAATCGCTGACATGGACTTGAGACGATTTGAATAGTTGGACAGCCGGTTCTCGGAGGTTCGCCAGGGCTGGGCCAACCGTTTATCTACGAGAGCCCCGTTCGTGAGAATCATGAGGGTGCGCGTCAACCTGCTTCCCACAAAGAGGGAGACGAAAGTCCTTGACCTCGATGAGCACGCCACGGTCGAGGGCGCAATCAGGGCAATCGGGCTTCTGCCTGATGGCTGGTTGGCCGTTCGCCGGCACGAACCTCTGCCCTTGGACGAGACCCTCGAGGATGATGATGAGATAGACCTCATATCAGTGGTCTCGGGCGGGTGACCGCGGAGGCACTGGCACCCCCTGACATAATTTTATCGCAGCCATGGAAAAGTATTTATCAGAGGGCGTGTTAATAGTCATTCGAAGAACAGCCTATAGTCGTCTATATTGACATCATCACGATTAGTGTCATCATAGAACAGGTCGTCTGGCCAAGGCCAGGGCGCCCGTTCCAGGACATTTGTCAAGCCCGCGTTCAAGAGGAGTTCTGACAGAAGTCAGCTCCAGCTGAATAGCGAGAATGTGACGACTAGAGGGCGGTTCTGAGCAGAAGAGGCGAAAACATGGACATAGATCCTAGTACAACGAAGTATTTGATTCAGGCGAAGCTGTCGACCGACGGCATCGTCGAGAAGCCAGACATAGTCGGTGCAATATTCGGCCAGACTGAGGGGCTGCTCGGTGAGGAGCTCGATCTCAGAGATCTTCAAAAGAGCGGCAGGATAGGCAGGATAGAGGTCGAAGTCACCTCGAACAAGGGCCGATCCGAGGGAACGGTATACGTTCCTTCGAGCCTTGACCAGGTGGAGACCGCCATTCTTGCATCATCCCTTGAGACCATCGACAGAGTGGGACCGTGCAAGGCCCGCATCTCAGTCGATAAGATCGAGGATGTCCGGGTGGCGAAGCGGAACAAGATAGTAGACCGGGCGAAGCAACTGTTGACTGAACTGATGAAGACCTCCAAGACCAGCGGAGGCGACCTGACGGACTCCGTCCGCCAGACCTTCCAGATGGAAGAAGTCGTCCACTACGGGAACGAGAGGCTGCCAGCCGGGCCGAACATAGACGATTCGGACGCAATCATCGTCGTCGAGGGGAGGTCAGATGTGCTGAACCTACTCAAGTACGGCATAAAGAACGTTATAGCGGTCGAGGGCACGAGCATACCCAAGACGGTCGTGGAGTTGGCAAAGGAGAAGGTCGTCACCGCCTTCGTCGACGGCGACAGAGGAGGCGAACTCATCGTCAGGGAGCTCGTACAGGTTGCCGAGGTGGATTTCATAGCGAGGGCTCCTGCGGGACAGGAAGTGGAGGAGTTGACGCAGAAGCAGATGGTCAAATGCCTGAGAAACAAGATACCCTCCGACCAGTTTGCAGAAATGTTCAACCTCACACCGGGACATTTCAGAAATGGTGAAAAAACGGCCAAGGACCGTAACTCCCGGGGAGAGCGTCATGGAAAGCCCGAGAACGACAGGGGAAGACGCCGAGACCAAAAGAGCAGGCCCGAGAGCAAAACCGAGACCAAGGGCGGCGACAAGAAGCTGTCCTCTGAGCAAGCCCAGCTCAAGGCAGCCCTCGGCGAGCTCAGCTCGACCTCGAAGGCCAAGCTGTTCGACGCGAAGGGCAAAACTCTCAAGGAAGTCCCGGTAGCCAAGCTGGCGGATACCCTGAAGAGCGAGAAGTCCGAAATCAAGTCCGTTGTTCTCGACGGAATAATAACCCAGCGGATACTCGATCTCGCAGTAGAAAAGGATATCACCGCGGTAGTGGGTGTCAAGATGGGCAACATCGCCAAGCTTCCGACTAATATCACAATATTGACGAAGGAAGACCTGAGCTGACCCCGTGGACGGCTATGACAGACGAACCCGAACCGGAGACCCCGACGCTTCTCGAATCATTCGAGACGACGGAAGAGATCAAGATATCTCCTGACCCGCTCGAGCGCGTTGTAGGCCAGGAAGAGGCGGTCAGGCTCGCCAGGATCGCAGCGTCTCAGGGGAGGCATTTCCTACTGGTCGGTCCGCCCGGGACAGGCAAATCGATGATAGCGCAGGCCCTGGCCCTCTACCTTCCGCGGCCTACGGAGGAGATCCGGATCGTCCACAATCCCGAGAACCCAGAGAGACCGATGGTGGAAGTCAAGGAGTCTGGAGAGGTCAAGAAGGAGAGCGAATCCAAGGGTTCTGCGGAGGGCGAATACATCGACCCGAAAGAGGCGCCAGTGAACGTGGCGGAGCGCCTGGGATACAGATGTGCCAACTGCGGCGAGTATTCCTCCCCAAAGGAGGCTTTCTGCCCGAAATGTCAGCAGACCAAGGTCACCTACGGCCGTCCCACGACAAACAATCCTTTCGGGGACCTGCTCGGAGGCCTCGTCGAGGTGACGATGGCTGGAATGGCAGGCAGGGACAGAGTCACGACCACGAGGAAGAGGTTCGGCAAGGAAGAGGTCGTGGTTTTCGAGCGAGCAGGCGAGATGATCAAGGTACTCGACCAGCAGGCGCTTGAGAACCGGAGGAACTTCGAGAAGCTGACTCCCAGGAAGGTCTTAGTACCGGTAGACAGGAACGCGTTCATACTGGCGACCGGGGCCAGCGAGACTGAGCTGCTCGGGGACGTTAGACACGACCCCTACGGCGGCCATCCTCAGCTCGGGACCCAGCCGTTCGACCGGGTCGTGGCAGGGGCGATCCACAGCGCCCACCAGGGGGTGCTCTTCGTTGACGAGGTGCCGCACCTCGGACACCTACAGAGGTTCATCCTGACAGCGATGCAGGAGAAGCGGTTCCCGATAACAGGGCGCAATCCCCAGAGCGCTGGAGCGAGCGTCAGGGTCGATAACGTCCCGTGTGACTTCATATTCGTGGGAGCCTGCAACATACAGGATCTGCATCACTTACTCTCCCCCCTCCGGTCGAGGATAAACGGCGGAGGGTACGAGGTCCTGGTCGAAACCGTCATGCCAGACACGGACGAGAACCGCACGAAGATAGCCCAATTCGTGGCGCAGGAGATCGCCATGGACGGCAAGATACCGCACGCCACGAGGGAGTCGGTCAGCATGGTCATCGAAGAGGCGAAGAAACGGGCGAAGATCGTCGACAACAGCGACAAGTCCCTGACGCTCCGGCTCCGCGAACTCGGAGGACTGGTCAGGGCTGCGGGTGACATCGCTATTGGCGAGCAGGCCAAGTACATAGAGGGTAAGCACATCCGCGACGCCCTCAAACGGGCCCGTCCAGTGGAGGAGCAGATAAAGGAGAGATACGGCAGCTACCTCGGCGGCGTCTCGAAGGATATGAGCACTTCGGAGAAGGAAAGCTCGCCATACCATTACTGGAACGTGCATGCCCACGACGACAAGACAGGCTACAGATAGTTCTTATTCGTCTCAGCTCTGCAGAACCTTGATCATCTGGTAGGCACCCTCGCCGTTAAGATAGAATTTCTCGATCTCGCCTGACACCGAGAAGCCGTGACGCTCGTAGAAGGACAGAGCGGACATGTTGCTCTTCCTGACCTCCAATCCTATCGCGCGGAACGCCCCAGCGCGACATCGATCCTCCAGCTTCTTCAGGAGCGTCGACCCGTACGAGCGGCCCCTGTAATCCGGAAGCACGGCGAGCATTAGCACACGTGCGACCCGCTTCTCCGACTCCACAGCTGCCACGAGACCGATTATCTGCCCGTTCTCCTCAGCGATCATGAATCCATCTGACCAGATGCTGTGGAGGGTCAGATAGAGCGATGGCGGGTAAGTCTCCCCGAGCGATTTCTTGACCACGCGCATCACGGAGTGGATGTCCTTTATGGAGAAGCGGCGGACTATCATGGCCTCGAGCAGAACCATTACAGGCGTCATTAATCTTGCGCGTGTCAATCACCTATCGACGCCTCGGCCCACGCTTCCGGAGGATGAGAAGCAGCAGGGCACCCCCGAGAGCCGCTGGGATGACCGACGCGTAAGCAACCATGTTGAATCTCTCCTCTGGAGGGGGATGATGCTCGCTCACTACCATGATCGTGATCGCCTGAGTCGCTTCGTTCCCCCATGAATCCGTCAGAGTCAACGTGACGGTCACCTCGCCTGGCGCCGTCAAGAGGAAGGAGAAGGAGGGGGTGTTGGCATCGACTGAGCCATCCGCATCGAGGTCCCACCGCACTCCGACCAGCATCCGATCGTCCGAGCACGATTCTGATGACAAGGTCACCCAGCTGCCGCACGACACGACGACATCCTTCGGGGCGTCGATGACCGGAGCGACCCGATCAGGATACCAGTCCGCATCGAAAGCCCCCGTGAAGTAGCTGGCCACCTCGGGGGAGTCGATCACGGCGGCAAGCTCGCGGTTCTTGGCGAAGGACGCGTACACCCAGTTGTTGCTTGAAACAACCACCCTCCTACCGTCTACGATCACGCCCTTGTTGTGCATGACGGTAATCGGACCTTGAGGGTCCATGAGCCGGGCAGAGCAGTCGAGAGATTCGGCGGATTGTACCGCCACCAGGGCATCGACGACTTCGCCATTTCGCTCCAGATTGAACCATGACGAATCGAGGAGCGCTCTGCACGCGACACCGTTCCTCGCACAGTCGACCAGACTCGACACCAGCGGGCTGAGCAACTCGCCATCCGACCATCTCGTACGCCATCTGAGGTCCGCTTGGAACTGCTCGACGACCAGATTCGTCTCCGACAGGAGCGTGTCGCACAGGAAGGGAGCCATGAAGGACCCGTCCGGTGAGACCACGAGCGTCACAGTTGCGACGGAGGTAGTGGTGAAGGGACGGAACATGCCGCGCTCGTGCGGGCTCTCCTCCAGTATCGGCGCCTCTGCCCGGGAATCGTACCGGGCATCACACATCCAATCCATCACGCCCGGTCGGTCCTCTCTCCTATCGCCTTCGAAGACCGAGGCGAGATAACCCGCGAGCCCGCTGCTGACGGCAGCCATCCCCCAGCCCCTGTTGCCGAAGACCCGGTCGGCAGGTATACCGCTCGGGACCGCGTTCTCCGAGAGTACGATGACATCGGTGGAATCGATGACGAAATACTTCGAGTGAAGGGCGGCGACATGCTTAACGACGCCGTTATCTAGTCTCCCCGTCAGGACTCGCACAGAAGCGCCTGAGCCTGCCAGAACCGACAGCGTGGCCACTGCTCGCTCGTCGATGCCTCCGGCGGGGCTCCCGTCGATGAGCAGGCTCACGTTGACTCCTCGATATAGCGCTCGCAACAATGCCTCGCATACGATTGGTGATGAGAACTCGTATGAACACACCCTTATGATCTCACGTGCGGCGTCCAGCCTGGAGACGACCACATCAGCCGAGCAGTCCGGGCTCAGGAATGCAGTGAGACAACCAGGATCAACGATTGCCGCGTACGACCTCCACGACGTGTAGCCGTACCTGTGCTCTCGAAAGGGCATCCAATCGGCCGACGTGTCCGCATCCACGAAACCGTCCGATGTCCTAACCCTCACCATCACCTCACCCGTGCGAGGGGATGCGAGCGGTGGCCCCGTCCAGTCGGTCGAAGTCTCGGCGCAGTCGCCGTATACGACAAAGTCAAGGACTGATCCGTACCCGTTTCGAAGCGTCAAGGAATCGCCGTCGTTCCCCAGCCTGAACGAACCAGATACCTCGACACCAGTATCGGTCGAGAGGTCGTCAAGATGCACCTCAGGTAGAGTGCCGTAGGCTGCGAGATAGGAGGACGCGTTGAAGCTCACCACGAGAGATGCGTATGGCGCGATGTACATCGGGTCCACGAAAACGACGACGCCCTCTCCGTCCGTAACCTCCCAACCCTCGACTGCCACACTACTGCTTCCCACATTCGTCAGCACGAAATATTCGTCGTTGCATACAGCGCAAGGGTAGAACTCCGAAATGACCATCCCCGAGGGGATTGTCGAGAGAACATGAGCGCTGTCGTCTGAGATCGCACGTTCGAAATGTGAGTCTCCCATCGCCGAGATGCATACTATCGCGAAGGCGAGCGAAAACACTACGATATGCGCCACTAGTCGTCCAAACAACTCTGCAGGGAATAGCACTAGGATTACACGCAGACTTCACATCATCGCTGAGCGCCGGCGGCAAGGTCGAGCAGAACCCGCTTCGGGTCAGATGCCTTGACGACGCCGCTCGCAAGAAGGACGCCGTTGGTACCGAGTTCGATGGCCTTGGCCACATCTTCCCCTGTCTTCACGCCCGCACCGCATAAAACCTTCACTCCGGGGAACGCCTTCTTGGCCACACGCACGGACTCGCCGACGATCTCCGGGTTCGCGGCCGTGACGGACAC
>JAJISI010000002.1 GCA_022848805.1 Thermoplasmatota archaeon | reverse complement strand
ATCAAGATGCGCGACGGCAGGCCGGCCTTCACGAGGAAGTCGAGAGGTTTCGTTCCGGTACCTCTCGAAGCGAATCATGGTCGTGCAGTGATCGGTGTCGGGGCGCAATGGGATGTCACGGGTTCGATCACCAGGAACCGCGAGATATTCCTCACCCAATACATCGGGGAGTCGCAACAGCATCCGACGCTGCACTACCTCGGCGACGCGATCCACCATCTGGCGAAGCTGCTCGGAACCGAAGATTTCGACGCGATCGCGATGGACAAACACCCGAGATACTCCACGAAGATAATGGCGAAGCGCCTTGCGAAGGAGTATGACTGCCCCGCGATTGAGACACAACATTATCACGCGCATGCCGCGTCCCTCATGATCGACCGCAAGATCCACGACCAGATCGTATGCCTCGTCTGGGACGGCACGGGTTACGGGGACGACGGCGCCTCCTGGGGAGGGGAGACCCTACTCGCTGACTTCTCGGGATACAAGCGGACTTGCACCCTCGAAGGCATCCCACTGCTTGGCGGAGACAGGGCGGTCCTGGATCCCAGGCGTGTCGTGACGGCGATCCAGCTCATGCTCGGAACGGACACGACTCATGCGGACGAGAGAGAGGCAGACATCTATTCCAAGCTGATGGGGAAGAGCGTCACCGCCTCCAGCATGGGCCGGGTCCTCGATGCAGTATCCTGCATAATAGGCGTGTGCTGCAAGAGGACTTACGAAGGCGAGCCCGCGATCAAGCTCGAACGCTGGCTCGCAGCTGGAAACGCCGAATTGAGCTTCGATGTGGAGTTCGGGCAGAGGAGTGGCGTGGAATATGCCAAGACAGTCCCGATGTTCGCACAGCTTCTCGACATGCGGCTCGAATCCGATGCTGAGAAGGCGGACGCCGCAGCCTCCTTTGTGAGGTCTCTCGTTACAGCGCTCGCAGAACGGGCATGCGACACAGCGGAGAGTGCTGACATACGGCATGTGGGGCTAACGGGCGGGGTGACATACAGCAACCCTATCGCGTCATGGGTGGAACGAACCGTTCGCGCCAGAGGTCTCGAGCTACTCACCCATGAAAGAGTGCCGAACGGAGACGGAGGTATATCGGTCGGCCAGAACGCTATAGTCGGAGCAAAGCTCGGCTAAAGCTTTATCAACGAACCGTCCATACTGCCGGTTTGATGTGCCTTGCAGTCCCAGCCGAGATAAAGTCCATCGATGGAACCACCGCGAAGGTTGATTTCGGCGGCGTGATGAGATTAGTCAACGTTTCATTGGTCGACGCGAAGATCGGCGAATATGTGATAGTCCATGCAGGCTACGCGATCGAGACCCTCGACAAGGAGGAGGCGGAGAAGACCCTCCAACTGTTCAGGGAACTTCTCGCCCAGGAAGATGCAGGGGCTTAGGCCATGCACGAATTCTCAGTCATGAGTCAAATCGTTGACGCGATCATGGAAGAGGCCGAGAAGAGAGAGGCAAAGAAGATAGAGGGCGTCACGATCGAGCTAGGAGAGTTCACGATGCTCGGGGAGGAGCAGATGCGATTCTCCTTCGAGGTTCTCGCCAAAGGGACGATGATGGAAGATGCGGCCGTCGTGTTTCGTAGGACGGACGGGGAGATAGAGTGTGCGTGCGGCTACAGAGGGGCGATGTCACCATCAGAGGATGCCGCTCATGGGTCGACCCTCATCCTCGAGTGTCCGAAATGCGGAGGGGCGGCGACCATCGTAGGCGGCAGAGAGTGTGTCATCAGAGATATCAGGATGGTGGTCCCCGATGTTTAGATACAGAGACAAGGAAATCTCGAAGAAGGTGATGGGTGAGCTCAAGGAGATGGGGCTCGACATCACGCTGATGCATGTTTGCGGCACCCACCAGGACACGCTGATCAAGTTCGGTCTGGATGGGGAGTTCAGAAAAGCGGGAATCGACATACGCCAGGGCCCAGGGTGTCCTGTGTGTGTCACCCCTCCAGAAGAGATCGAACAAGCGCTGGAGCTTGCACGCAAGGGAGTCACCGTTGCTGTCTTCGGTGACCTCATGAGAGTCCCTGGCCGAGAGCAATCGTTGAACGATATCAAGGCAGAAGGCGGCGATGTCAGGATTGTCTTCGGAATCGACGACGCGGTTGAGATGGCAAGAGACTCTGAAGACGAGGTCGTCTTCGTCGGCATCGGGTTCGAGACAACCGCACCGACCACCGCGGTCGCGTTGCTGGCAAATCCCCCTGACAACTTCTCCGTGCTGAGCTTACATAGAGTTGTGCCACCGGCGCTCAGAGCAATCGCATCGCTGGGTGAGATCAAACTCCATGGAATGATACAGCCGGGCCACGTGAGCACCATAATCGGGACGGAGCCATACGAATTCCTGTCAAGAGATCACGGCATACCACAAGTCGTCGCAGGATTCGAACCGTTGGATCTAATGATGGGAGTCTACATGCTGGCCAAACAGCTAGCTGACGGCAGCGCTAGTGTCCAGAACGAGTACTCGCGCGTCGTGAAGAAAGAAGGAAACCCCGTGGCCCTCAAGGCAATGGAGGATGCCTTCACAACGTCGGATGTCCGTTGGCGAGGATTCCCGGTTATACCGCAGAGCGGCCTTGCGATCCGGAGCACCCTCGGGGAACACGACGCGTCCAGAAAGTTCGAGGACATTCTTGCGCCAGTAAGAGATGCAGAATACGAGGAACCGAAGGGGTGCAGATGCGGTGAGATGCTCCGCGGACTTCTGACGAGCGAGGAATGCCCCCTGTTCGGGCGACAGTGCACTCCATCCACACCCGTCGGTCCCTGTATGGTCTCGCGTGAGGGGAGCTGCTACATCTCACATCGGTACACCAGAGGACGGAAATGACTTGACGAACGTTGAACAACGAGCCACTGGTACCGTCTGACCGATGGCGCGCAATAGTCCAATGCCCGGGTCACAGGCCGCCGATTTCTCATTCTCGTTTCTGAAGGGCGCAGGAACGACGGTATCGAGAATCTCCGATTGTACGAATTTCGAATTTCGAGGGAGTCATCCGCAAAAGAATCTGCGCTTCATTATCGATAATGTTAACGATTATCGCTAAGGACCCTGCGTTTTTCGAAACATGGATAACGAAAGCTATATTAAGGGCTCCTTTATTACACACACCTCGTCAGAACTGCCAGAGTCGAGTGTAAGCGTCAGATGGCGACGCTTTGTTTCCGTGGTCTCTCTCGTCCTGGATTTGATTCGACTACCCGAGCAAAGAGGGAAATCATGAGTTCACCCGAGTCACTCGAAGAGAACTCCGCTCAGAAGAAGCCCGAACGGGAGAGCGGGGACGAAGAGCCTAGGGTCGGCGTTTTCGTGTGTCACTGCGGCAGCAACATCGCTGGTACGGTTGACGTCGAAAAGGTCCGGGAATCCGCGGAGAGATTACCAGGAGTCGTCGTCTCGAAGGGGAACAAGTACACCTGCTCCGACCTTGGACAGGATGAGATCATCAAGGCGATCAAGGAGAACCACGTCAATCGCGTGGTGGTCGCCGCGTGCTCGCCTAGGATGCATGAGCCAACCTTCAGGAACTGCATCAAACAGGCGGGACTGAACCCTTACCTTCTACAGATGGTCAACCTGCGGGAGCAGTGTTCCTGGGTACACTCCCAGCAGAAGGAAGAGGCCACGAGGAAGGCAATCGCCCTTGTTAGGATGGGAGTCGCCAAGGCTTCCAGACTCGTGCCCCTCGAGGCCCGTGAGGTGCCTGTGGAGCAGACCTCACTGGTCATAGGCGGAGGAGTGGCAGGAATACAGGCAGCCCTCGACCTGGCCCAGATGGGATTCAAAGTCTACCTCGTCGAGTCCGAACCTAGCATCGGTGGCCGGATGGCACAGCTAGACAAGACCTTCCCGACGGGCGACTGTGCGATATGCATACTAGCGCCTAAGATGGTGGATGTCGCACGACACCCGAACATCACCCTGATGTCGTACTCCGAGGTGGAGGACGTTCAGGGATTCATCGGCAACTTCGACATCAAGGTCAGAAGGAAATCAAGGTTCGTCATCGAGGACAAGTGCGTTGGTTGCGGGGTCTGCGCGGATGTATGCCCGGTGAAGGTCGACAACAAGTTCGACCTTGGATACGGCAAGAGGAAGGCCATATACGTGCCGTTCCCCCAGGCGGTTCCCCTCATATACACGATCGACAAGGACAACTGCATACATTTCAAGAACGGCAAGTGCAAGGCCTGTCTCAAGGCCTGCCAAAACAATGCGATAGACCACGAGATGGAGGACGAGCTCGTCGACCTCAAGGTAGGAACGATAATCGTCGCGACAGGCTACGACACCTACCTGCCGAAGAAGCGGGGAGTGTACAAGTACTGGGAGTACCCGAACGTCATAACCGGCCTGGAATTGGAGCGGCTCATCAACGCCGCTGGGCCGACTGGAGGACACCTCATCCGTCCATCAGACGGCGAGGCTCCTGAGAGGATAGCATTCATACAGTGCGTCGGCTCAAGGAACAAGAAGATTGGCAACAACTACTGCTCGCGCGTGTGCTGCATGTATGCAATCAAGAACGCGCAGATCATCAAGGAGCACGCGTCTGAGACCGAGATATCGGTTTACTACAACGACATCCGGGCGTTCGGTAAGGGTTTCGAGGAGCTCTACCATCGCGTGAGAGAGGAGTACAGCGTAGAGTTCATAAGAGGCCGGCCTGCGAAGTTGAGCGAGGACCCCGAGACCAAGTCAATCACGATCAGGGCAGAGGAGACCCTTCTAAACAAGATAACCGAGAGGGAGTTCGACCTCGTGGTGCTCTCGACGGGACTCCTTCCGTCGGAAGGAAGTAAGCGTATCGGCAAGACGCTCGCGCTGTCACTGAGCCCGGACGGATTCTTCATGGAGGCACACCCGAAGCTACGGCCGGTCGACACGGCCATGGACGGCATATATCTCGCAGGGTGTGCGCAGGGCCCCAAGGATATCCCCGATTCCATCGCCCAGGCGAAGGCCGCGGCAGCTTCTGCCGCTTGCGTCATGTCCGGTAAGAAGGTCAAAATCGAGCCGTTGACTGCTATGGTCGATGAGGATCTCTGCGTGGCATGCGGGCTATGCGTCGAGATGTGCCCGTACCGTGCTCCCGAGCTGTACGAAGGAGAGAAGGGCACGAAAGCCAGGGTCATCGAGGCGCTGTGCCATGGCTGTGGAACATGCGTGGCCGCGTGCCCGCAGAAAGCGATCGTAGCGAACCAATTCACAGACGACCAGATCACCTCTGAGATCGTTTCCGCGCTCGAGGACGTGGAGAGCGGCGGAGGCAAGACGAAGGAAATGGCGAAGAAACCCGCTGCCGAGGAGGAGGTGTCGTAATGGGGGAGGTGGAGAAGGTCTTCCTGAGCGGCCTGCGCGAGAAGCTGGTCGAGGACAAGGTCATAGACGAGTCACAGTTGGAGCCTGGTTTCGCGAAGGAGATCGTCAAGTACGGCGGCAAGGACGTCATGACATGCCTGCAGTGCGGAAACTGTACAGGTGTGTGCCCGATCAGCCTCAAGATAGACTACAAGACCAGGAGCATCATCAAGTACTGCCAGTTCGGCCTCAAGACGCTCACACTCGGAACACAATGGGTGTGCGCAACATGCTACAGATGCTACGAGCACTGTCCAGCCGATATCAACCCTGCGGAGGTCATGATCGCGCTTAGGCACATCGCTATCAGGGAAGGGGTCATACCGCCGTTCATAAAGGTGGCGGCTGCCAACCTGGTGAAGTACGGCCAGAGCGTGAAACCTGACCTGGAGGTCGAGAAGATCCGGAAGGAGCTAGATCTCGAGGACGTTCCCTCGCGAGGGGCGGAGTACGCGAAGGTGATAAAGGAAATCAACGTGCTCGTCCACGCGGTCGGATACGACAAGCTCATCGGCATCGAGGAGGAGGTGAAGGCATGACCAGCTACGCCTACTTCTTCGGGTGCATAATACCGAACAGATACCCGGGCGTCGAGTACGCGGTCAGGTGGGTCTGTGGCAAGGAAGGGTACGACCTCGATGTCGCGGATATCAAGGAGTTCTCGTGCTGCCCGGTGCCAGGAATATTCTACTCATCGGACAAAGACACATGGTTGTTGCTGGCCTCCCGCAACCTCGTCCTGGGGCAGAAGGAGCGCAGGGAGATACTAACCGTCTGCAACGGCTGTCTCACCTCACTTCTCAAGGCGACGGAGTACCTCGAGGACTCCAAGAGGAGGGGAAAGGTCAACCGGATGCTGGCGCAGATAGGAAAGAAATACACGGGTACCCCTCGGAAGACCGAGGGCCGGAGACGGATAATGGAGCCGGTCAAGGTCAGGCACTATGTGGACGTCATGACGAATGACATCAGTCTCGAAGAGGTCCAGAAACGTACCACGCGGCCGCTCAAGAACATCAAAGCGGCGGTACACTATGGGTGCCATTATCTTAGACCGACCGAGAACCAGACCATCGACGACCCCAACGACCCCGTCAAGATCGACCAGATAATCGAGGCGTGCGGTGCGACGAGCGTCGACTACGAAGACAAGCTGGACTGCTGCGGCGCTGGTGGAGGCGTCAGGTCTCACGTGGTGGAGCTGGCCAATTCCCTCACGGAAGACAAATGCAGGAACATCGTCGCTGCTGAGGCGGACTGCATCGTCACTGGCTGCCCTTTCTGTCTGCTCCAGTTCGACAACGCCCAGAAGGCTTTCACCAAGGACGGCATCCCTGTGATGCACGTGGCTCAGTTCCAGGCGCTGGCGATGGGCATCGACCCGATATCGCTCGGGTTCGACACGCACCACGTGTCGGCACACTCGTTCCTCAGGAAGCTCAGGGGGGTCTGACCGTGGCAGAGCAGTCAGAAGCCAAGCAGGACCAGCCGAGCTACGAGCCCAAAATAGTCGCGTTCTGCTGCAACTGGTGCTCGTACGCAGGCGCGGACCTCGCGGGCACCACGAGGATGCAGTATCCGCCGAACGTGAGGATCGTGAGAGTCATGTGTTCGGGGAGGGTGGACCCTGCGTTCGTCCTCAAGGCATTCACGCTCGGAGCGGACGGGGTGATAGTCGCTGGGTGCCATCCCTCAGACTGCCATTACATCAACGGCAACGAGAAGACCGCGACGAGAGGCGACTTCCTGGAGGAGTTCTTAGAGGAGACGGGCATAGAGCCGGAACGCTTCAGAATCGAGTGGATCGCTGGTTCTGAAGGGCAGAAGTTCGCCAAAGTCATCAGGGAAATGGTGTCTGACCTCGAGCAGCTAGGACCGATCGCTCAGGAGGGTGCGTAGACATGACAAAGAACGAGCGGGTAGGTGCCGTCCTGGTCATCGGCGGCGGACCGGCGGGGATGCAGGCCGCACTGGATCTCGCGGATTCAGGGTTCAAGGTGTATCTTCTGGAGACGACGCCGAGCATCGGAGGGACTATGTCGCAGCTCGATAAGACATTCCCGACGAACGACTGCTCGATGTGCATACTGTCCCCGAAGCTCGTCGCGACCGGCAGGCATGAGAATGTCACAATGCTCACCTATTCCGTTCTCAAGAAGGTCGAGGGGCAGGCCGGGAACTTCAAGGTAACACTCGCCAAGTACTCACGGTACATCGTCGAGGAGAAGTGCACCGGCTGCGGCGTGTGTGCGGAGCACTGTCCCATTGAGTGGTCCAGCGCATTCGACAGGGAGCTGGCGCCCGCGAAGGCGATATATGTACCGTTCCCGCAGGCAGTCCCGTTGATATACACCATCGACAGAGGGCTGTGCATCGGATGCGGCATCTGCGAGAAGTTCTGCGAGGCTGAGGCCATCAAATACGACATGGACCCAGATATCGAAGAGACCATAGACGTCGGCGCCATAATCCTCGCGCCAGGCTACGACGTATACAACTCTTCAAAGAAGGTGATGTACGGTCATGGCACGTTCCCCAACGTGCTCAGCAACATCGAGTTCGAGAGGATGTTGAGCGCGTCAGGCCCTACAGAGGGGCATGTGATCAGGCCTTCGGACGGGGACGTGCCGAAAAATATCGCGTTCATACAATGCGTCGGCTCCAGGGACGCACAGACGCCGAACACCTACTGCTCCTCGTACTGCTGTATGGCAGCCTTGAAGCAAGCGGTCATCGCCCAGGAGCATGTTCCGGGGCTCAAGACGACCATATTCTTCATGGATACCAGAGCTTTCGGGAAGGAGTTCGAGGAGTATCTGCACCGGGCGGAGGATGAGTACGGCGTCAGGATGTTCAGGAACAACAGGATCGCGAAGGTCCAGGAGAACCCCGGGACGAGCGACCTCGTACTCGGCTTCATAGATGGCGCTGACATCGAAGATGAGACTTTCGATATGGTCGTACTGGCATCCGGGGCGACGCCACCGGAATCCTCGAAAGCGCTCGCGAAATCGCTTGGCATGAATATGAACAAGTTCGGCTTCTGCGAAACCGACGAGCTCGCGCCTGTCGATACTTCGGTGCCAGGAATCTACGTCTGCGGGGCGTTCTCCGGCCCGAAGGACATACCCGATTCTGTCGCTCAGGCAAGCGGAGCTGCAGGGAAGGCGGCCGCCTTGCTCTCAGACGAGAGGGGCAAGCTGGTCACGAAGAAGGAGTATCCCGAGGAGAAGGACGTGACGGACAAGGAACCCAGGATAGGGGTGTTCGTCTGCCATTGCGGGATCAACATAGGATCCGTCGTAGACGTGCCTGGGGTGATGGAGTACGCCTCCAAGCTCCCTGGTGTCGTATACGCGGAGGAAAACCTGTACACTTGTTCTCAGGACACGCAGAAGAAGATCAAGGAGATGATCGACGAGCACGACCTGAACAGGGTGGTCGTCGCGAGCTGCACGCCCAGGACACACGAACCGCTGTTCCAGAACACCGTCAGAGAGGCGGGGCTCAACAAGTATCTCTTCGAGATGGCGAACATACGGGACCAATGCTCGTGGGTCCACAGGTTGGAACCGGAGGCCGCCACCGAGAAGTCGAAGGACCTCGTGCGCATGGCAGTCGCGAAGGCATCCATGCTCGAACCGCTCCCTCAGCCGAAGATACCGGTCACCCCGGCCGCACTGGTGATAGGCGGAGGGTTGAGCGGTATGACCGCGGCGCTGGAGATAGCCAAGGCGGGATACGAGGTACACATAGTCGAAAAGGAGAAGGAGTTGGGAGGGCACATGAGGAGGATCCACCACACGCTCGCAGGCGTGAACCCTCAGGAAACCCTTGCAAACCTCAAGAAGGACTTGCAGGACAACACGAACGTCACGATACACCTCGGAGAGACCGTCGAGGAGGTCAAAGGGTACATAGGCAACTTCGAGACCACCCTGAAAGGCGGCGAAGAGATCAAACACGGAGCGGTGGTCGTCGCCTCCGGTGCGGTGGAGTACGAACCGACGGAATACCTCTGCGGCCAGCACCCGAAGGTCATCAAACAGACCGACCTGGGAGATATGCTGGCGAAGGGCGAGCTTGACGCGAAGGCCGTCGCAATAATTCAATGCGTCGGTTCGAGGAACGAAGAGCACCCGAACTGCTCGAGGATATGCTGCTCCACGGCGATGGCCAACGCGCTCAAGATACGAGAGGAGCACCCCGAGACGAGCGTGTACATCCTGTTCAGGGACATACGCACGTTCGGCTTCGCAGAAGAGAACTACAACGAGGCCGCCCGTCAGGGGGTGAGATTCCTAAGGTACGACCCTGAATCGCCCCCCAAGGTGAGAGCGGACGGCGATGGCATAATCGTCGAGATCGACGAGAAGTTCATAGAGGAGACCATCACGATCAGGCCGGACTATGTCGTGCTGAACGCCGCAGTCCATCCTAACCCCGACAACAAGGACATAGCCCAGAAATTGAAGGTACCGCAGAACGAGGAGGGGTTCTTCCTCGAGGCGCACATGAAGCTCAGGCCGGTCGACTTCGCGACCGATGGCATATTCCTCTGCGGCCTAGCCCACTCACCGCGGCTGATCGACGAGAGCATCTCGCAGGCGCTGGCCGCGGCCGCGAGGGTCAACACGGTCCTCTCCAAGCCGTTCATAGAGGGCGAGGGCGTCGTCAGCGTGGTCGACGAGGAAAAATGCATCGGCTGTGGGAGATGCGTGGACCTCTGCGAATACGGCGCCCCGAGGCTCGAGGAGGTCTCCCCCGGAGTGTTCAAGTCGAAGGTGAACGAGGCGCTGTGCAAAGGCTGCGGTTCGTGTGTGGTCGAGTGTTGTTCCAGGGCCATCCGGTCCAAGCATTTCAGGAGCGACCAGATAATCACGATGATAGAGGCGGCGCTTGCAGATGACGACGAGGAACGGGAGGCGAAGGCATGAGCGGGGACGAGTTCGAGCCGAACATCGTCGCCTTCTGCTGCAACTGGTGCTCGTACGCAGGTGCTGACCTCGCGGGCGTCAGCAGGATGCAGTACCCGCCCAACGCGCGCATCATACGCGTCATGTGCTCCGGCCGGGTGGAACCGTACTTCATACTCAAAGCGCTCGAGCTGGGAGCCGACGGCGTCCTGGTCGCAGGCTGCCATATCGGTGACTGCCACTACATATCGGGCAACGTCGAAGCGGAGAAGCGGATGAAGACGACCCAGGAGCTGCTCGACATCGTCGGAATAGGCAGGGACAGGATGCGCCTCGAGTGGATATCCGCGTCCGAAGGCCAGAAGTTCGCCGCAACGATGAAGGAGTTTACCGAGCAGATAAGGAAGCTCGGACCCAACCCCATCCCGAAGCAGCCCAAAGCTGGTAGCATCGATCCGGCCAGCTTGAAACGGAAGGTCGATCAACTCATCGAGGACACCGGCGCCTTCGACTGCGTCGAATGCGGCAAGTGCACGACCGTGTGTCCTGTCGCGAAGCATGACCCGGACTTCGCTCCGAGAACGATAGTCCTCAAGGCGACGGAGGGGCAGACGGAGGCGATCACGACGGGCGGGGACATATGGACCTGCATCACATGCGAGCAGTGCAACTCCATGTGTCCGTACGAGGTCGACTACTCTGGGTTCATCAGGGGTCTTCGGGCCGAGGCCGTCAAGATGGACAGCACACCGACGTGCAGTCAGGGTGGGATCATACAGGGGCTCATGCGGGTCCAAGCATACGGCGACTTCAAACAGGACAGGCTCGGGTGGCTGACACAGGAGCTGAAGGTCGCAGAGAAGGGCGAGGTGTTCTACTTCACGGGCTGCGTCTCATACTTCGACGCGCTGTTCAACGACAGGGAACTCAACCTGTCAGGTATACCCCAGGCGGTCGTGAAGATAATGAACAAGGCAGGAATTGTCCCGGTGGTGAGCAACGACGAGGTCTGCTGCGGGCACGACCTCAACTGGACGGGGGACGAGGCGGGCCTCCAGAAGCTGATGAAGAAGAATGTCGACCTGATCAAGGCCTCTGGCGCGAAGAAGGTTGTGTTCTCGTGCCCCGAGTGCATGAGGACCTTCGACATGGACTACCAGGACTTCATGGGAGATTTCGAGTTCGAGCTGACGCATGTCTCAGAGCTCGTGGACGACCTGGTGAAGGAGGGGAAGTTGAAGCTCAAGCCAAGCGCCAGGAAGCTGACCTTCCAGGACTCATGCAGGCTTGGCCGGCACCTCGACATATACGACCCGCCGAGGGCCGCACTCGAAGCCTCAGAGGGTACGGAGATAATCGAGATGGAGAACACCAGGGACAAGGCGCTCTGCTGCGGCGTGAGCGCGTGGACGACCTGCGACGAGACCGCGAGAAAGATACAGGTGGAGAGGCTGAAGGAAGCGAAGAAGACGGGGGCGGATTGTTTGGTCACGGGCTGCTACAAATGCCTGATCCATCTGGCTTGCACACGAGACAACAAACTCGAGGGAGTCCCGAAGGAGCAGGTGGACATTAAGATCAAGGACCTGAGTGTTGCGATTGCGGAGGCGTTGGAATGATGGTTCGTACGGGAGGCGTGAATCGCACAAGATTCGTCAATATCCCAACGAAACACATAAGAGAGGGGATTCGATACCGCAGTGGCAAGAGGGGTTCATTGTACTGTAGTACATACAATGCAACGCGGTGATGAACATGCGACTTGAAGGGGGTTTTTGATTGACGAAATCCGTAATGGTAATCGGAGGCGGAATTGCCGGAATACAGGCTGCTTTGGACCTAGCCGAGAGGGGGATCGAGGTCGATCTTGTCGAGAAACTGCCCAGCATAGGCGGAAGAATGGCACAGTTGGACAAGACTTTCCCGACGAACGATTGCTCGATCTGCATCCTGGCGCCGAAGATGGCCGACTGCTACGCGCATCCCAGTATCAATGTGATGACATACTCAGAGGTGAAGGACATCTCTGGGAAAGCCGGTGATTTCAAGGTTGATGTGCTCAAGAAGGCCAGGTTCGTCGACGAGGAGAAGTGCAATGGCTGTGGCGACTGTTTCAAGGTGTGCCCGGTAAGCCTTCCGAACGAATTCGATATGGGCATGAGGGAGAGGCCGGCGATCTACGTGCCGTTCCTTCAATCAGTGCCAAGAGCTGCAACGATCGACAGGGCAGGAGTGGCGCCGTGTTCCGACAAATGCCCGGCTGGCCTGAGCGCGCAGGGATACGTCGCACTCATACGAGCCGAGAAGTTCAAGGAAGCGGTGGACCTGATACGAAGGACCATCCCGCTCCCCTCCGTGTGTGGACGCATATGCCACCACCCCTGCGAGGAGGGCTGCAACAGAACGGACGTCGACGAACCGGTAGCCATCGCGGGATTGAAGGCTTTCGTCGGGGACTACGTCCGCGAGCAGGGCGAGGACGTGCCGACCCCAATCGAGGAGGAGCGGAAGGAGAAGGTTGCGGTTGTGGGAGCTGGCCCGGCCGGCCTGGCAGCAGCCTACCGTCTGGCGCTCAAAGGATTCAAGGTTAAGATGTTCGAGGCCACATCGAAACCCGGCGGGATGCTCTGGTGGGGCATCCCCGACTACCGTCTTCCCAAGGATGTGCTGACCGCCGAGGTGGACCATCTGTTGGCACACGGGATCGAGATCGAGTACGGCAAGACCGTCGGCAAGGATCTGGCGCTCGAGGACCTGAAGAAAGAGTACGATGCCGTCTTCCTGGCCATAGGGGCTCATAAGAGCCTCAAGCTGGGCGTCCCGGGCGAGGACCTGGAAGGGGTTGTCCATGGCGTGGACTTCCTTCACAGGGTCGCAGACAAGGAGACGGTCAAGATCGGCAAGAAGGTGGCAGTCATAGGCGGGGGAAACGCCGCGATGGACGCCGCGAGAACGGCCTTGCGCATGGGCTCCGATGTGACTGTGATATACCGCCGGACGAAGGACGAGATGCCCGCGATCGCAGCTGAGATCAAAGGAGCGGAAGAGGAAGGAGTCAAGTTCGAGTTCTTGGCATCACCGGTCAAGATCCAGGGCAAGGACGGCAAGATTACGGCCATCGAGTGCATAAGGATGAAACTCGGCGAGCCGGACCAGTCAGGCCGTCCGCGTCCAGTGCCTGTCGATGGGTCGGAATTCACCGTCGAAGTCGACACGGTCATCCCAGCAGTGAGCCAGGCGCCGGACCTGGACGCTCTTGGCTCGAAGGACCTTGCGGTCACGAAGTGGAAGACCCTGGAGGTCAACCCCGGCAACCTAAGCACCAACATCCCAGGCGTCTTCGCAGGCGGAGATGCCGTTTCAGGACCCGCGTCGGCTGTCGAGGCGTTCGCGGCGGGCAATAAAGCCGCTCGATACATCGAGAAGTCGTTGAACGGTGAGAGCATCGAGCCGGAACCAGAGGAGAAGAATGAGCATGTGATCACGCTCGAAGACATCAAGGCGAGAATGGATGGAGATATCTCGAAGAGCGAGCGTGTCCTCAGGCAACACATTCCGGATGATAAGCGCAAGACCTCTTTCGAGGAGGTCGAGAAGGTGTTCACCAAGGAGGAGGCGCTCAAGGAGGCGGCTCGATGCGTGAACTGCGGACCGTGCTCCCAGTGCGAGGCGTGCGCCACTGCGTGCGGCCCCGACGCCATCGACTACAACATGAAGGATCAGGTCGTAACGCTGAATCCGGCGGCGGTCATAGTCGCCACTGGCTTCGATATGTGGGACCCGACATCTGCCTCAGAGTACGGCTACAAGAAGTACCCAAACGTCTACACGGCGATGGAATATGAACGTATGATCAACGCCTCAGGACCCACTGGAGGACACATCGTGAGGCGATCCGATGGGGAGCATCCGAAGAAACTGGCGTTCATCCAGTGCGTCGGATCGAGAAACCCGCAGGTGGGACATCCCTATTGCTGTTCAGTGTGCTGCATGCATGCCACGAAAGAGGCTATGCTCGCCAGGGAACACTACGAAGACATCAACTCCACGATATTCTACAAGGACATGAGGGCCTGCGCGAAAGGGTTCAACGAGTACGTTGAAAGGGCTAAGAGCGATTACGGAGTCAGCTACATCAACTCGGATGCAACCGTACAGGAGAACGCGGAGACCAACAATCCAGTGGTCGTCTTCGACGTGGGGGGGAAGCAGCAATCAGAGGAGTTCGACGCGGTCGTGCTCGCGACGACGCTCGTCCCCAGGGAGGACACTGTCGAACTGGCGAAGAAGCTCGGGCTGAAGCTCACGGAATTCGGCTTCTTCGAGTCTCCCGATAGCATCCTGGGCTTCGGCAAGAGTGGCCTGCCCGGAATCTACCTCGCGGGATATTGCGCAGGACCGGCCGACATCCCGGAATCCGTTGCCCAGGGATCGAGCGCGGCTGCCAAGGCAGCGGAGATCCTCGCCAATTCAGGAGGGGAGTGAACAGACATGCCCGAGAACACAAGCACCGAGAAGGAGAAGCCACGGATTGGAGTATTCATCTGCCACTGTGGATCCAACATAGGCGGCTTTGTCGATGTGAAGGCCGTGACCGAGTATGCGTCAACCCTCCCGGACGTTGCCTACGCGACGGACAACCTCTACACATGTGCCGAGGACGGCCTCAACAACATCAAGGACAGCATCAAGGAGCACAACCTCGACAGAGTCGTCGTGTCGAGCTGCACGCCCAGGACACACGCACCTCTCTTCCAGCGGACATGCGAGGCTGCTGGCGTGAACAAGTACATGTTCACTTTTGTCAACATCCGTGAGCACTGCTCGTGGGTCCACATGAAGGAGAAGGAGAAGGCGACCCAGAAGGCGAAGGACCTGGTCAGGATGGGTATTGCGAGAGCCCGGTTCCTCGAACCCCAGGAGGAGACGAAGGTCGATGTCACGCCCACCGCGCTCGTCGTCGGAGGCGGCGTGTCCGGGATGACGGCAGCGCTGTCGCTCGCCAACATGAAATTCCCGGTGCACCTCGTCGAGAAGGACCAGGAGCTCGGAGGGTTCGTGAAAAACCTGCACGGCCTCATGATGACCACCAAGAGCGCCAACGAGACGATCAAGCCTCTCATCGACAAGGTGAACGCACACAAGAACATCACCCAGCACCTCAACTCGCACGTCGCATCGGTGGAGGGGTTCATAGGCAACTATGATGTCTCCATAGGAGGGGATGGGGCTGAGGCGAAGGAAGTCAAGGTGGGCACCATCATCGTGGCCACGGGTGCGGTGCCGCTGGTACCTGAGGGGCTGTTCGGATACAAGGAACACCCGAACGTCATAACATCCACAGAGTTCGAGGAACTCTGCAACAAGAAGGAGCTGCCCAAGCTGAAAAGCGTCGCTTTCATACAGTGCGTTGGTGCGAGAGGACAGACGGTCTCGTACTGCTCCAGAATCTGCTGCAACGTCGCGATCAAGAGCGCGATGAACATTGCCGAGAACCGCGATAACATGCTCGGCGTGACCGAGGAGAAGGCAGCAGAGACGGGAGAGGTCGTGGAAGAACCCACCGCCGAGAAGAAGGCTGAGGAAGAGGGGTCTGAAAGAAGGCGCAGAAGGCGGGGCAGAGGCCGGCGTGACGAGGATGAGGGCGGTGAGGAGGCAGCTGCTCCGTCCAGTGGTGTCGAGGTCACGGTGTTCAACAGGGACGTCATGGCGTACGGCGTCGAACACGAGCTCGAGTTCAACAAAGCCAGGGAGAAGAGAGTCAAGTTCATCAGATACCTGCCGGACAACCTTCCGAAGGTATCCGTCAAGGACGGGAAGCTCGAAGTCGGATACTTCCACGAGACGCTGAAGATGGAGAGGACGATGCCCGTTGACTTGGTCATACTCTCGACTCCGCTCGTGGCCCAGCCAGACGCTGCCACGCTATCGCAGCTGCTCAAGGTCCCGCTCGGACAAGACGGCTTCTTCCAAGAGGCGCATGTCAAACTGAGACCGGTGGACTTCGCGACCGATGGAGTGTACGTCTGCGGGGCTTGCAGAGGACCGGCCGACATCACGGAGGCCGTCTCTCAAGCTGCTGCTGCTGCTTCGAGGGCAGTGATACCTCTTGCGAACGGGTTCGTCCAGGCCGAGGCGCTCACTTCAAGAATCGACGAGGCGAAATGCAGCGGCTGCGGGACATGCGTCGAAGCGTGCCCGTACAGCGCCCTGAGGAAGAACGAGGAGGGCGTCACCGAGGTGATTGCCGCAGCGTGCAAGGGCTGTGGTTGCTGCGGCGCCACCTGCCCAGAGAATGCCATCACCATGACACACTACACGGATCAGCAGCTGCTTGCGGAGGCCAAAGCGGCCTTGGAGGAGGTGTGAGGACATGACGGAGAAGCATCACACCGCTCATCACGGCAAGAAGGAGGCCGAGGCCGACAAGGAATGGGAGCCGAAGATCGTCGGCTTCCTGTGCAACTGGTGCTCGTACGCAGGCGCCGATCTATGCGGCGTCAGCAGGTTCCAGTACCCGACGAACATCCGCCTCGTCAGGGTGATGTGCTCCACGAGGGTGAGCCCGCACATCGTACTCGACGTCCTCGAGGCCGGTGCCGACGGCATCCTCGTTGGAGGATGCCACCTGAACGACTGTCACTACATGACGGGCAATTACCACACGGAGAAGCGCGTGAATCTGATGAAGAGGCTGCTCAGAGAAGCGGGGATCGAGGAGGGCCGGCTGAGGCTCGAATGGGTCTCGGCGTCCGAGGGAGAGAAGTTCTCCAAGGTCGTGACGGAATTCACCGAAGAGATCCAGAAGCTGGGGCCGAGCAAGGTACATACGGATGATATGGTGAAGGCGAAGGTCGCAGCCGCTGACGACGCCTCCGAAACATTCAGACTGAAGGCCCTGGTCGGGAAGGAGTTCAACCTCCTGAGCAAGGGGAATGCGTACGGTGACACGGTCGATCCTGAGAAACTCACCGGCATCATAGATGTCGCCACGGAGGAGGAGTTCGAGAGGGCACTTATACTCGAGCTGGCACGGATAAGACCCATGTCGGTGAAACAGCTGGGCATGGTCATGGAGGTGCCCACGGACAGGGTCCTCAGGCACATCGTCCTACTCAGACAGAACAGCATGATCGCGATGGAGCATCCGGAGGGGTTCACACCGCTCTACAAGACCATCGAGATCGGGGGTGAGCAGTGATGGCAGCTAGTGACAAGACCGGAGCGGTCATGGTCGTCGGAGGGGGCATCTCAGGCCTGCAGTCGGCGCTGGACCTGGCCGACTCAGGATTCAAGGTGTACCTGGTCGAGAAGCAGCCGAGCATAGGCGGCGCGATGGCCCAGCTCGACAAGACCTTCCCGACGAACGACTGCGCCATGTGCATCATGGCCCCGAAGCTCGTCGCGACCGGGAGACACCACAACATCGAGCTGATAACGAACGCGGACATCGTCAAAGTCGACGGACAGGAAGGCAACTTCACGGTGACCGGCAAGCAGAGGGCGCTCAGAGTGGACGCTTCGAAGTGTACGGGCTGTGGCAGCTGCGCCCAGAAGTGCCCGATAGAGACGACTGACGAGTACAACGAGAACACGAAGGTGCGGAAGGCGATATTCGTCAAGTACCCGCAGGCAGTGCCCCTCGTATACTCGATCGACCAGGACAAGTGCATCGGGTGCGGCATATGCGCGGAGGAGTGCAAGGCCGACGCGGTCGACTACGACCAGAAGGAGAAGGATTTCGAGATCAAGGTCGGCTCGATCATCGTATCGCCTGGCTTCGACGAGTTCGACCCGCGGTTGAAGGCGGAGTACGGGTACGGCGTGTACCAGAACGTCGTCTCGAGCATCGAGCTCGAGAGGATACTCAGCGCCACAGGACCGCACTTCGGCACGGTCTTGAGACCTTCGGACGGAGACATACCCGAGAAGATAGCGTTCATTCAATGCGTAGGCTCGAGGGACGAGAAGGTCGGTAACGAGTACTGTTCCGGCGTCTGCTGCATGTACTCCATCAAGGAGGCCATCATAGCCAAGGAGCACGGCGGGAACATCAAACCCAAGATATTCTTCATGGATATGAGAACCTTCGGGAAGGAGTTCGAGGAGTACTACAACAGGGCCAAGGACGAGTACGGCATCGAGTTCGTCCGTTCCAGGGTTGCGTCTGTGTTCGAGGACCCGGAAACGAAGAATCTGATAGTCAGTTACGTGGAGAAGGGAGAGCCCAAGGAGGAGGAGTTCGGGCTGGTCGTGCTGGCGGTGGGTCTGAGGCCTCCGGAGGATGCCGAGGCGCTCAGCAAGGTCATGAATTTCAGCCTGAACGACGACGGTTTCTGCGAGACTGGCGCGTTCACCCCGGTCAGCACATCCCGACCAGGAGTGTTCGTCAGTGGCGCGTTCTCGTCTCCGAAGGACATTCCGATGACAGTCGCGGAGGCGAGTGGGGCGGCGGCGAAGGCCGCGTCCGAGATCTCCTCGGCCAGGAACACGCTCGTCACGAAGAAGGAGTATCCCGCCGAGACAGACGTCTCGGAGCAGGAGCCACGGATAGGCGTGTTCGTGTGTCACTGCGGGATCAACATAGGCGGCGTGGTCAATGTGCCGTCGGTGGCTGAGTACGCGAAGTCCCTTCCGAATGTGGTGTACACTGAGGAGAACCTGTACACCTGCTCACAGGACACACAGGAGAAGATCAAGCAGATGGTGAAGGAGCACAACCTGAACAGGGTGGTCGTCGCGAGCTGCACGCCCAGGACGCACGAACCGCTGTTCCAGAACACCATCAAGGAGGCTGGGCTCAACCCGTACCTGTTCGAGATGGCGAACATACGGGACCAATGTTCGTGGATACACATGCACGAGCCCACCGCTGCGACGAAGAAGTCGAAAGACCTCGTGCGCATGGCAGTCGCGAAGTCCCGGTTGCTGGAATCGCTGGAGAACCTGACAATCGATGTCAACCAGCAGGCGTTAGTGGTCGGTGGCGGCGCGGTCGGCATGGTGACGGCTCTCGAGCTGGCGAAGCAGGGTGTGAAGGTACACCTGGTCGAGAAGGAGAAGGAGCTGGGCGGCAACCTGCTCAAGCTGCACTACCTCCAGTCCGGGGACGACCCGATGGAGTACGTCCAGTCACTCGCGAAGGAGGTCACATCCGACCCGAATATAACGACCTACATCGGTAAGACGATCAAGGACATCGACGGGTATGTCGGCAACTTCAAGACCACGCTCGAGTCCGGCGAGGAGATAGAGCACGGCACGGTCACATTAGCCGTCGGAGGGCAGGAGTACAAACCGGATGGCGAGTACCTCTACGGCAAGAACCCAGGCGTGATGACCCTGCTCGAGTTCAAGGCCAAGCTCAAGAGGGGCGAGGCGAAAGGGGACTCGTACGTGTTCATCCAATGTGTCGGCTCGCGAGAGGACGGGCACCCGAACTGCTCGCGCGTGTGCTGTGCGGGCACGATGACCGCGGCGATCAAGATCAAGGAAAAAGACCCCGACGCGAAGGTATTCGTTCTCTACAGAGACATCAGAACCTACGGCTTCCGCGAGAAGTACTACAAGGAGGCTGCCGAGAAGGGCGTGACCTTCATAAGGTTCGATGACGACGCCAAGCCGGTGGTCGAAGACAAGGGCGGCAAGATAGAGGTGCGCGTGACGGATGAGGACACTGACAAGGAGGTCGTGCTCACGCCCGACAACTTGGTGCTCGCCACGGGCACGCGGCCGAGTGACGGCTCCGAGGAACTCGCGCCGATGCTGAAGGTACCCATCATGAAGGAGGGATTCTTCCTCGAGGCGCACATGAAACTCAGGCCGGTCGACTTCGCCACGGAGGGAGTGTACGTCGCAGGTCTAGCGCACGGGCCGAAGTTCCTGGACGAGTGCATCGGCCAAGGCCTGGCCACCGTCTCGCGCGCGATGACTGTGCTGTCGAAGACGACCCTCGAGGCGGAGGGCATCGTAGCGAGCCTCGACGAGACGTTCTGCGACGGCTGCGGATTATGTGTCCCGACGTGCGAGTACAAGGCGCTCGAGATCGTCCCTAACGAGAAAGAGGAGGGGAAGAAGCTCGTGGATGTCAACGTGGGCCTCTGCAAAGGTTGCGGGGCGTGCATCGGCGCCTGCCCCTCAGGCGCGCTGACCCAGAAGGGCTTCAGTGACGAGCAGATCGTAGCGATGATAGATGCGGCGCTAGAGGAGACCGCGGACAAGCAGGAGGTGAAGCAATGAGCAGCGCAACGCCGAACGCCCAGAGCCAGGAGAAGGCCGAGGGCGACGACTTCGAACCGAAGATAATCGTCTTCTGCTGCAACTGGTGCTCGTACGCAGGCGCGGACCTCGCAGGCGTCAGCAGGCTACAGATGCCGCCGCACTTCAGAGTGATACGGGTCATGTGCTCGGCCAGAGTGGACCCTGAGTTCGTCCTGAGAGCGTTCCAGAAGGGAGTAGATGGCGTCCTAGTCGCAGGCTGCCACCCGGCAGATTGCCACTACATAGGCGGCAACTACAGAACGCGCAGGAGAATCGCGTTGCTGAGGATGCTGATCCAGCAGTTCGGGTTCGATCCGGACAGACTGCGCCTCGAGTGGATATCCGCCGGAGAGGGCGAGAAGTTCCAGAAGACGATGGTCAGCTTCACTAAGACGATAGAGGAGATCGGCCCATCCCCCATGGGAGGCGGTGACTGAGGATGAACCCGAGGGAGGTAAAGATACATGCGGCGCTCAGGACGCTCGAGGGAGAGCGGATACGGTGGCTGCTTGGCAAGAAGGAGTCGCTGACGACATCCGAGAACGTGTTCGGCGAGACGATCACCGACGCCCGCTACAGCTTCATACTGGAGAAGGCGGCCTCGGTGGAGCTCGAGAGGAACATGCTCCTGCTGCAGATGGAGGCCGGCCCACAGACCGTGCACGAGCTGCACGACGCGACGGGTCTGCCGAAGCCCGAGATAGTCAAGCACGTCATCGCCCTCAAGCGATGGAGGCAGATCGAGCAGGTCGGCATGACTGGACAGTCGCCGCAGTACAAGGCGGTCCCGAGGAGCGACACTTCGACCAAGGAGGTGAGCTGAACATGGCAGATAAGATCAAGATCGCGCAGTACTGGGGCGCGGGTTGCGGGGGATGCGACGTCGCGCTCCTGGACATAGACGCAAAGATACTGGATTTGCACGCCATAGCCGATGTGGTGTTCTGGCCGATAGGTTTCGACGGCAAGCTACACGAATTGGAGCAGATGCCGGACAAGTCGATCACGGTAGCGTTCTACAACGGCGCCATAAGGAACAGCGAGAACGAGCACGTCGCGAAGGTGCTGAGGGAGAAATCCGTCATAATGATAAGCTTCGGATCGTGCGCATGCTTCGGCGGAACACCCGGCCTCGCGAACGTGACGAACAAGGAGGAGGTCTTCCAGACAGTCTACAAGGACACCGAGTCGACCGACAATCCCGATTTCGTGACGCCGCAGACGAGTGTGATGGTGCCGGAGGGAGAGTTGACCCTGCCGGAATTCTACGACACCGTGAAGACTCTGGACGAGGTCGTGGATGTCGATTACTTCATGCCGGGTTGTCCGCCCACGGTCGACCTCATCATGGTGGCGGTCGGTGCTCTCTTGAAGCACGTGAAGGAGGGGGCGCCTCTGCCGCCGAAGGGCACTGTCATCGCATCTGACAAGACGCTCTGCGACGAGTGCGACCGCGAGAGGGTCGAGAAGGGCAAAACCATCGACAGGATATATCAGGCGTATGAGATCAAAGCGGATCCCAAGAAGTGCCTCTTGGACCAGGGCATAATATGCATAGGGCCCGCGACGCGCGCGGGCTGTGGTGCGATGTGCCCGGTCGCCAACATGCCCTGTAGGGGTTGCATGGGCCCGACGAAGGCCGTCATGGACCACGGAGGTAGCATGCTGAGCGCGCTAGCTTCGATCCTCAACATCACGGATTCGGAGTCAAAGTTAAGTGAGGAGCAGATAATGGAACTTATGATGCAGGTGAAAGACCCGATCGGGACTTTCTACGCCTTCACGCTCCCCAAGTCCCTCCTCAAGAGGACTGTGAAGGAGCGCAAGAGGAAGGGGTGATTCAAGATGTCCGGACCGATAATCAACGATACGACGACCAAGACGACCGAGAAGAAGCTCACGATCGACCCGATCACAAGGCTCGAGGGACACGGCAAGATCGAGATCTTCCTGAACGACGAGGGGAACGTGGCCAATGCCTACTGGCAGGTCCCTGAGCTCAGAGGCTTCGAGAGGTTCTGCATCGGCAGACATGTGCAGGAGCTGCCCATAATCACCAACAGGCTGTGTGGCGTCTGCCCGGCCGCGCATCACATAGCGTCTACGAAGACGCTTGACGCGGTGTTCGACGCCACCCCGACAGAGACGGCGACAAAACTGAGAGATTTATTCTACATGGGTCAGTACGTCCACAGCCACATAGCACACTTCTACGCGCTTGCAGCGCCCGACTTCGTGCTGGGACCGTCTGCGCCGTCCAACAAGAGGAATATCTTGGGAGTGGTGGATGCCGTCGGCGTCGAGATCGGCGGAGAGGTCATCAAGCACCGCTCGTACGGTCAGAAGGTGCAGGAGATCGTCGGAGGGAGGGCCACGCATCCGTGCTTCGGCCTGCCAGGCGGCGTCTCGAAGCAGATAAGTGAGGAGGAGCGCGCTCAGATGGAGGAGATGGCAAGGTCGTGCATCGAGTTCGGCAAGTTCACGATCAAGCTGTTCCACGATGTCGTGCTGGCAAACCAGGACTACCTCGGCCTCATACTGAACCAGGACGCGTACTACCTCGAGACATACTACATGGGAATGGTCGACAAGGACAACAAGAGCAACTTCTACGACGGGGACGTACGTGTCGTCGACCAGGCTGGCAAGGAGGTCGTCAAGTTCAAGCCGAGCGAGTATCTCGACATCATCGCCGAGCACGTCGAACCGTGGTCATACATGAAGATGCCATATCTGAAGAGCGTTGGCTGGAACGGCTTCACCACAGGCCCGTCGAGCGGGATATACAGGGTCGGACCCCTAGGCAGGATAAACGTCTGCGAGGGCTACACGACTCCCCTCGCACAGGCGGAGTACGAGGTACTGGCCAAGACAGTGAAGGACCTGGGAGTGACAGGCCCCGTCCACCACACGCTCGCGTTCCATTGGGCTAGGGTGATCGAGTTGCAGCACGCTGCGGAGAGGATGCTCGAGCTGGCCACTGACGACGTCATCACGAGCGATGACACACGGGGCGAGTTCAAGGAGCCGACGGAAGGCGTGGGCATATGCGAAGCTCCCAGAGGTACGCTGATACACCACTACGCCTCGGACAAGGACGGGCTATGCACGAAGATCAACATGATCGTCGCGACGACGAACAACAACGCTGCGATCAACACGAGTGTCGTGCAGGCGGCGAAGGCGTTGATCCAGAACGGCGAGGTCTCCCAAGGACTGCTGAACAAGGTCGAGATGGCTTTCCGATGCTATGACCCATGCAACTCCTGCGGAACACACGCTCTGAACGGCTCTCCGGCCCTTGAGATAAACGTGAGACGCGCCGACGGGTCGAAGCTGAAGACCGTGAGAAACTTCTGATGTGTTGTCACACGAGGGGTAGCCCCCTCGACGACATGTTTTTCCATCATACTAGGCGATGAGGTATCTCCATGAGCGTCTCCGATGAACTGCACCGCCCCCGGACATTAATTGTGGGTATCGGCAACCCAATACTCTCCGACGATGGTGTAGGCATACACGTAGCGAGGAAGCTCAGGGATCTCGGGCTCGAAAGTGTGGATGTGGAGGAGCTGCCTGCGAGCGGTCTGGAGCTGTTGGACATGGTTCTGGGCTACGACAGAGTGGTCATCGTGGACGCCATCGTGACGGACGAGGGGAGACCAGGAGAGTTCCATGTGCTCGAAGAGAGTGCGTTCGAGAGGACCGTGCACGGGTCGACGCCTCACGGCATCAACATCGCGACCGCGCTTGCCATGGGAAGGAAGATCGTCCCGGAGAAGATGCCGAAGGAGGTCTTCTTCGTCGCCATCGAGGCCGAGGACATCGTGAACGTCAGCGAGAGCATGACCCCTCCGGTCGCAGCCGCCATCCCGTCCATAGTGACCAGGATCGTATCAGAGTTCGTCTCAGATGATTAGATCGGCATAGACCGCTAGCATATTCTCGGGACGGGGTCTCCCACGGGAGGCTCGACCAAACGCTTCCCCCCGGTCTGCGTCTCTAGCAATACGCCCTCGACGTCCTTCGAGGCTCTGCCAACGATTCGCGCGTTCGACCCCTCCGGAGTCTTCCTGATCGCCTTCAGGACTTCCTCAGCCGCATCGGGCACCACCGCCAGGACGACCTTGCCCTCGTTTCCAACCTCGAGAGGGTCGATGCCCAGCATCTCGCACGCAGCCATGACGGGGCCGTCGATAGGAATATCTTCTTCTCGCACGACTAGACCCACCTTGGACTTCTCGGCCCATTCGTTCAGGAGATTTGACAGGCCACCCCTCGTGGGGTCCTTCATCGCGACTACGCCTCCGACCTTCACCGCTGACTCGGTCAGATGGTTCAGGGGAGCCGCGTCGGTACGGACCTCGGTTTCAAACCCGTATCCCTCACGGAATGACAGCAGTGCGACCCCGTGGTTGCCTATCGATCCCGAGACGATGAGAACGTCACCATCAGCGACTCCCGAGTCGTTCGGCCAATTCCATAAGAATTCCCGCGCCGCGCGGACACGCTCCAGATTCGCGTCGAGATGGGTAGAACGTCGCCCTATCCCGCTCGTGTTTATGAACAATTCATCGACCGCGCCTATCTCAACCACCTTGGTATCGCCCGTGACTATCCTCACACCTGCCGATCTCGAGGTTCTGTTCAGGCTACTCATGATACGGTGAAGGTCGCTCTCGGAGAATCCCTCCTCGAGTATCATTCCGCACGACAGGGCGATGGGCGCCGCACCCATGACGGAGACGTCGTTGACAGTACCAGCCACGGCCAGCGTGCCGATGTCGCCTCCAGGGAAGAACAACGGTTTGACGGTGTAAGAATCAGTGGTGAACACGATGCCATCGACAACTGCGGCGTCATCCAAGGCTCCCAGCGGTATGTCTCCGAAATCGTGCTCCAACTCCTTGAGCACGAACTCGCGGATGAACTCCTGCATCCTTTCCCCGCCAGCTCCCTGAGCCATGGTTATCTTCGACATCTCGCTCTCCCGCAAGTGCTCGAAAATGGTTGGCTATTATAACCTTTTTGGCCAAACCGAGGTACTAACCAGCCTCTTCTCCAGACAAAGTTCATGTGGAGCGACCAGATATCCCGTGGACATGCTGACGGGGATTGTGCTCTCCGGCGGAACAGGCACACGTTTCGGCCAGGAGAAAGGGCTTGTCATGCTCAACGATGAGCCCATGGTCAGCAGAGTAGTGGCGACGATGCGGATATTGGCAGACGAAGTCGTTGTGGCCGTAGCGGACGGACGAGCTGAGGAATATGCGAGATTCCTCTCAAATGACACTATAATAGTCGAAGACGAGAGAGAAGGGATCGGGCCGCTCCATGGGTTGACAACCGCGATGAGGGCGGCGGGAGGCGATTATGTAGTCGTCAGCCCGTGTGACACCCCTCTCCTTAGGCCAGGTGTGTGCAGAGCCGTTGTGGATAACGGAGAAGGGAAGGATGGAGCGGTGCCCTGCATTCGTGGATATCTGGAACCACTCCACGCCTGCTATCGCCGAAAAATCTGCTTGGGTGCTTTCGAGCAGGCCGTCGCCTCTGGGCGGAGAAGACCGAAAGACGCATACCATCTGCTCGATTTGGCAACAGTGGACGAGGAAGACCTCAGACGGCTCGACCCCCATCTCGAGAGCTTCATCAATGTCAACACGCAAGAGGACCTCGCTGAAGTCGTGGACCTCATCTCACAGCGCTGACCGGCCCACTTTCTCCATCGTGAACATGATGGTGAGCGCGGCGACCGCAGGATATGACAAGGCGCTGAGGGGGAGATTCGAACTCCCGAGGCGCAAAGCGCCACGAGCTGACTGACTTGAATCATCAAGACTCCAGGCTCGCGCCTTACCGGGCTGGGCTACCTCAGCTTGGATACCTCCAAAATGATGTTCATATTTAAGAATATCCGAACCCACGCACGAAACGCTGGAACGAGAGGACTGAGTCTCGTGAATCCCCGCCCTCTGCTAGAGGGCGTCGGCGCCAGACCGAACCCGGAGCAGTGAGCGGATCTCGTCAAGTACCTCGGGGCGAAGATCCCTTGCCAGAGGTCTGAACCTGCGGGTGAGAGCGATTTCATGCAGGTCCATCTCTGCCTCCACCACATCCTCCTTCAGGTCGGCGGCCTTCGCCAGAAGCTCTCCGCGAGGGTCGTACATCAGGCTTCCACCGCTGAACACCAGACTGCCGTGCACGCCCACCATGTTAGTGAAGGCGACGAACAAACCGTTCTCCACCGCGCGCGCCGGGAGTACCTTTTCGAAGCTCGGCCGCGATGTAGTCGGAGAGGCAGACAGGTTCACTAGCAGCTGCGCACCCATCAGAGACTCGAGCTTGACCAATTCTGGGAAGAAGATATCATAGCACACGGTGAGCCCGATCCTGGCATGCATTCCCTCAGCCACAACAGCACCCCTTCCACCGGTGAAGAACATCCTCTCCTCAAACGGACCGAAATTCGGCAGGTACATCTTATCATATCTGAACAGGCGGCCATGCCCTGTCGCAACAAGTGCGGAGTTGAAGAGATGTCCGTGGTCTCTCTCGTCCTGGATCGGCATTCCGAAGATGATGTCCTTCTGAGAGTCCTTCGCCAACTTCATGACCGTCTTGACCGTCGGCCCATCCGCAGGCTCGGCGACCTTGAACAGATCGTCCCTGGGCATGTAGCCCGTCACGTTCAACTCAGGGAAGATGACAATATCCCCCTTGGCCCGTTTAACTACCTGGGTCATCCTCCTCAGATTGGCGCCTTTGTCATGCAACGGACAATTGACCTGAGCCAGCACGACCCCGACTTTGGTCATCCTATGAAGAACCGCATCGCCGGTAGATTATGATTCGGATGGAATCATTCTCTCAGCTGACCATAACGGCTATATCCGAACCAAACCATCACAACGCCGATGACGGCACCCACCCTCAAGAACGGTACTGAGAGCGTCATCGAGCATTTCATTGCTGAGAAACTCAGGAAGACCGGGGCGAAGGGATATGTTCTAGGCGTAAGCGGAGGGATCGATTCCGCCGTCGTCCTCAGATTGGCAGTCGGAGCTGTTGGCAAGGAGAAGGTGCTCGGTCTGATCATGCCAGAGAAGGATTCCCCCAGAGATGATCTTGAGGATGCTAAGATGTTGTGTGAGCTTGAGGGAGTCCAGCACAGAATCATAGACATCTCAGATGCTGTCGAGTCATTCTCACGTGCAGTTGGCGCTAAGATCGACCGGAGGGGGTTGGCGAACATCAAGGCGCGCTGCAGGATGATTCTCCTCTATCATTTCGCCGGCAAGGACGAGAGGCTCGTTCTCGGAACGAGCAACAAGAGCGAGATGCTGATTGGATACTTCACGAAGCATGGAGACGGTGGAGCGGACCTAGAGCCTATAGGAGACCTGTACAAGACGGAGGTACGCCAATTAGCGGAAGTCCTCGAAATTCCTGAGAAAATCATCGACAGAGCGCCTTCCGCAGGCTTATGGCCAGGACAGGCGGACGAGAAGGAGATAGGCATGAGCTACGAAAACCTCGACTCAGTCCTCCTCACGATAGAACTCGCGCTCGACAGCGATGCTGCAGTAGAGCGCACAGGCGTCTCCAAGGATAAGATAGACATGGTCGCCAGGATGGTCAGATCGTCGTCACACAAACGGAAGGTTCCAGCAGTGGTGAAGATTGGACTCAGGACTCCGGGTCTAGATTGGAGAGAAGGCGACGAGGATCTGTGAATGCAGCGTTTCAGCGACTCCAACACGGGTTCGTTCTCCAAAGAGTGCGGTGACCCCAAACGTTTATGTAAAGCCTCCCGGTTTGGATGCTTCATCCAGGCTCCCGTAGTGTAGTCCGGCCAATCATTCGAGCCTCTCGCGGGCGGGTTCTGACTCGCCCGGAGAAAGCTCGGCACCCGGGTTCAAATCCCGGCGGGAGCACCATAGCCAACCTTTTTCGCTACGCCCCACCCGGAGCGGGAGGACTCAAGCGGCTCGGAAGATCGGCGAGTCACAGCTCCTTCGTGCAAAACCACCAGTCGTAGCAGTCATACTTCGACAGCCGTTCCTTCGCGGTCTTCTCGTCAGTTGCAGGAGGAATTATCACTTTGTCGCCCAGGAAGTCGTTCTTCGGCCAGTTTGCAGGCATGGCGACCTTGTTCTCGTCGGACATCTTCAGCGCCCTGATGGCTCTGAGTACTTCGTGCATGTTCCTGCCGATCTCCTGCGGGTAGTACATCATAAGCCTGATCTTGCCCTCAGGGTCCACAAAGAACACCGCCCTCACCGTGTTTGTACCCTTGCCTGGATGAATCATTCCTAGCGTCTTCGCGACGTTTGCTGAGCCGTCGGCTATAACGGGGAAGGTCACCTCCACTTCGAGCTTCTCCTTGATCCACTCGACCCACTTGATGTGGGAGAAGACCTGGTCTACTGACAACCCTATGAGCTCGCAATTCTCCTTCCTGAACTCTTCGTGCATCTTTGCGAACGCCACGAACTCCGTGGTGCACACAGGTGTGAAGTCTCCTGGGTGGCTGAATAGCACGAACCACTTCCCAGCAAAAGCTTCGGGCAGCAGCATCTTGCCATGCGTCGTCTGGACTTCCATCTCGGGAAACTTCTCGCCAAGCAGAGGTATGCCTCTGGTCGAATCTTGATCACAACTCATGCCAACCATCTCCGTGCGGCGTACCCATGGTTGAGATATTAACGTTTCCGCCGAACTACACGGAATCCCCTCACAGGACTCACCCCAGGAGACTTCAAGGGTTGAGCGATTAACGGATGCCGCTCGCGGTCGAGATGAATCTGATTGACCTCACACCTTTGATCCGCCGCAACTTGCCGAGGATCTCGCGTAGCACGGCGTTAGATCCTCTAGCGATGAACAACTCCATGCACTGTCCCTTCTCCAGATGCAGGTGGAGCATCATCTGTATCTCCTCGTGTCTGTGCTGCAGGGCTGAGAGCTCGCCGCGAGGGCCGTGCTCGTCGTAGATGGTAGTCACGACCAGCTGGTTCTCGCCGTCGGAACTCTCCCAATCGGCCTCATCCAGAAACGCGCGCATGGCCTCTCTCACTGCGTCGGAGCGCGACCGGAACCCCTTCGAGCGACGTACCTCGTCGAACTGATCCAGCAGCGCCTCGGGAACCGAAAGACTGACTATCATTTTCTTCATCGCCACTATGGTGATGTCAGTATTTCAGCATTATTAAGGCAACCACCGAAAGTTAATAAGACGCAGGCTAGAGCCTTCCCAGCTTGCGAAGCAATGTCTCGGAGTTGGTGACAAGCGCTTCCCTGGTTCGGTCTGGGTCGAGGCCCGCCCCTCTGGCGACAGCGGTTGCGGTGGCCATTGAGCTCAGGTCCTCGGGGGAGTGCATGTCTGTGTTGACGAGCAATCTCGCCCCGGCGTTCAAGGCCATCGACGCGACATGCCCATTCGACAGGGAGTGACCCCTCCGACATGAGATCTCCAGAAACACTTCGTTCTTCGCGGCGAGGTGCGCGTCATCCTCTGACATCATTCCAGGGTGTGCCAGGATGTCGACATCAGGGTTCGATACTGCAGCGTGGTTGGTCCCGCTCTCAACGGGTTCGACCGGAGTCTCCCCGTGCACGACAACGATCTCCGCTCCAGCCTTCTTGGCGAGACGGATGGATTCGTCAAGATACTTGACCGGCACGTGGGTGATCTCTACGCCAGGGATCGCGTCTATCCCCCATGCGTCTGCCTTAGCACAGTCCTTTGCCACCTGCCCGATGACCCAATCTATGCTTGAGAACGACGCGTGGTCGGTTATCGCAACCGCTCTGTGGTCCGCCACAGCGGCCCTTCGAATGAGCTCCATGGGGATCAGTTCGCCGTCGCTGAATATCGTGTGCGTATGAAAGTCGCAACGTTTCGCCCTCATTTCCTTCTTCCCTCCAGTTCCTTGTAGACATCGGCCAGCGTAATGCCTTCGTCGTACAGAAGCACGAGCAGATGATACATCAGATCGGCAGCCTCATAGACGACCTCCCCTCTGTTCCTGTCCTTTGCAGCCAGTAACACTTCGGAACTCTCCTCTGCGATCTTCTTCAGGAGCAAGTTCCGATTGCTCAGAAGCCGGCAAGTGTAGGAGGACTCACAATGACTCTGCTTCCTCTCATCGAACACCCTCCACAGCTCCGACACGACGTCGTTCTGTCCCATTGGTTTGTCGAAGAAGCAAGAGTATGTCCCTGTGTGGCATGCCACGCCGGTCTGTTCCACGCGTGCAAGGATTGCGTCTTCGTCGCAGTCGGTCAACAGTTCCACGACTCTCTGAACGTTGCCTGATGTCTCGCCTTTCTTCCATATGCTCTGTCTAGACCGACTCCAGAAGTGCATGTATCCAGTCTTCTTCGTGAGTTCGAGCGCCTCGTCATTCGTGAAGGCCACCATCAAGACATTGTTGTTCCTGACGTCCTGAACTACGACCGGGATGAGAGTGCTCTCAGCCATCAGCTGCATCTCCTGACAGGGATTCCCCTCTCAACGAGCGCTTCCTTCACTTCGCGTACCGTGTGCTGTCCGTAGTGGAATATCGAAGCCGCGAGCGCAGCGTCCGCCTCGCCGGCCGAAAGGACCTCGGTCACGTGCTCGATGTTGCCGCATCCTCCCGAGGCGATAACTGGCACGCTCACCTCGCGCACTATCCTCCGGGTGAGCTCGAGGTCGTACCCGTTCTTCATGCCGTCGGAGTCCATGCTAGTCAGCAGTATCTCTCCAGCACCCAACTCACAGACCTCCCTCGTCCAATCGACGGCGTCACGCCCAGAGGGCCTCGTTCCAGAGTGAGTATAAACTTCCCAGCTGTCGCCAGTTCGCTTTGCATCGACGGCGACGACGACGCACTGGCTGCCGAATGCCCCCGCACATCTGGAAACCAGAGATGGGTCCGCAACGGCTGCGGTATTGATTGAGATCTTGTCTGCTCCTACGCGTAGCATTTGCCTGACGTCTTCGAATGTCCTGATCCCTCCACCTACCGTAAGAGGTACGAAGAGCTGCTCGGCCGTCTTCTGTACTGCGGCACGCATTGTCTCGACGCCTGCCAACGAGGCTTTCACGTCGAGGAACACGATCTCGTCCGCACCCTGCTCCTGATACTTCACTGCCAGCGTCGGCGGGTCGCCGACCTCCGCCAGTCCCTTGAAGCAGATGCCCTTGACGACGACTCCGTCGCGGACGTCCAGGCAAGGTATGATCCTCTTCGATAACGGCATCAGCTGACACCCCATTTGACGGAGGCCTTGGTCGACACCGACGACTCCGTACGAGACATCGCCTCTCCTAGGGCCCTGCCGAGTGCTTTGAACGTCGCCTCGACTATGTGGTGGTCATCTACCCCTCTAACAACCACGGTATGAATCGTTGCCCGCATCTCCATCGCGAACGACCTTATGAAATGCGAATACATCTGGTTAGGAAGCTCCAAATGCACGTAAGGGCGGTCAATCAGGTCCACCGTGACCTGCACGAGGGCCTCGTCCATGGGTACGACGGCGTTCGCTATCCTTCTGACGGGTGATTCGGCGATGGCCTCGCGATAGGCACGTCCAAGGGTTATCGCGACGTCCTCAATCAGGTGATGATCGATATCACCTCTAGCCTCAATGACTAGGTCGATTCCGGAGTATCTCCCAAGCGTCTCAACCATGTGTCTTAGGAACTCGTCCGGGATATCGCACCTCGCGTCGCCTGTACCGTCTACTGTCACCTCTGCGCACACCTTGGTCTCCCGTGTCTCCCGGACGACCCGGGCGTAGCGCTTAACTGCATCTGGATTCAACTGAACTCCCTCACCACTTTCTTGAAATTCACCGCTCCCGTGTAGATAGCCATCCCTACGACGACCGAATCGGCCCCCATTCCGCGGAGGAGCGCCAAATCAGACTTGGTCGTTATCCCGCCTGAAACGATCACTGGCTTCCCCGTGGCCCGTATGAGTCTGCTTATCGGGATCGGGTTGATGCCCTGCAACCTCCCCTCCACATCCACGTTTGTGTAGAGGAAGCCCCAGATAGGGAGCGATTCGAAATCCTTAGCGACAGAGACTATGTCTTTTCCAGAGCTCTCCTGCCAGCCTTTTATCAATACCAGATCTGCAGCGGAATCGAGGGCGACGACTATACCGTCGGAGTATTGCTTGGCCAACTCTTCGACGAAGGATCGGTCCTGGATCGCGCGGGTGCCGATGATGACCCGCTCGCAGCCGATCTCGAACAACCTGTGGACCTTGTCCGCGGTCCTGATGCCGCCACCGACTTGAACGGGAATGGACAGACCGCCTATCACGTTCTCAATCAGCTCCTCGTTGTTTCCCAAGTCCATGGCCGAGTCTAGGTCGATGATGTGTATCATCTCGGCGCCATCCTTCTGCCACTTCCTGGCCAAACCGGCGACATCCTCGATCTCGACACGTTCCGTGCCGGGCTTTCCACCGACCAACTGGACGCTCTTTCCCCCCCTTACATCCACGGCTGGTATGACTTTCATGCTGATTCCTCCGCTATCCTGACGAAGTTCGAGAGCAGCCTGAGACCGGGAGCGCTGCTCTTCTCCGGATGGAACTGCACCCCGAAGATTGTTCCCTTCCTCACAGCTGATGGAAACCTCTCACCGTATTCCGTCTCCGATATTGAGACTTTTTCGGTCGGGAAACACACGTAGGAGTTGGCAAAGTAGAACTGTTCCCCCGAATCGATTGCTTCGAACAGCCCGTCTCCGGAGTGAACCACCTCGTTCCAACCCATGTGCGGAACCCTCGGTGCTTGAAGCCTCCTTGCGCGCCCCTGGATGACAGACACCCCCTCTCCGACAGACTCCCCGCTTCCCTCGAATAGTATCTGCATACCCAGACAGATACCGAGGGTTGGAACCCCAGACTGTATCGCAGTCCGTATATCTGTTAGCGCGGGTCGTAGGACTTCCATGGCAGCCCCGAACGCGCCTACGCCGGGGAAGACGATGCACCTAGCGTCCGCCAGCTCGCTTGGATCAGACGAGACCTCAACGACCGCGCCGACCCTCTCGAGCCCCTTGGAGATGCTGTGAAGGTTGCCGACTCCGTAGTCCGCAACGGTCACCTTCATGTCGATACCTCAGCCATAAGCGGACGCAGAATCTCAAGAAAACGGTCCATGAACGCTCTCGGTCCAACCGTCACGCGGACGTGGTTCTCAAGAAGAGGATACGACCCGAAGTCTCTGATTGCCACTCCTCGCGCCTCGAGGGCTCCGACGAGTTTGGCGCTGCTAACTGGTGATCTACAGAGCAGGAAGTTACAGTCCGAAGGATAGACCTGGAAGCCTAGCGACTGCATCTGCTTTGACAGACGCTCCCGCTCCACCTTCATCTCCTGAATCTTCTCCGTAACCCACCCCTTACTGTCGAGCGCAGCGATAGCTACCGCCTCGGTGAACGAATTGAGACCGAACGGCGTCCTGACCCGTCTCAGCTCGTCTACAATCTCCTTACGGGATATGGCAAAGCCAGCACGAAGACCTGCGAGTCCGTATGCCTTGGAGAATGTTCTTATGTCGATCCCCCTCTCGCTTTTCATCACATCTGCGAGCATGTCGGAATCACAGAAATCCGAGTAGGCCTCGTCCAGGATTGTTATCCCTTCCGACTCGGAGAGGATCCTCCTCACGTCTCTCGGATCAAAAAGGTTGGCCGTTGGATTGTTGGGTTGGCAGAGTGCGACGAGTTTTGCCCGCGCCACGATTATTTCATCGGTTCGAAGGGAGAAATCGTCGTTCAATTCCTTTTCGTCAACCGATGCGAAGTTTACTTGGGCGTAGAACTTGTACATCCTGAACGTGGGTGTGGGTTGGCAGAAGACATCGCCAGGATTGATGAAACTCTTGCAGACGATATCCAGCAACTCGTCAGATCCGTTTCCGACGATTATCTCGGTCGGGGATACGTCGAATTCCGACGCAAGGCGCAGCCTCAGGGCATCCGAGTTCTCGCTTGGATAAGCCCAGAGTTTCGAGAAGTCGAACGACTCTGCAACCTCTTTCACAGCTGGATTAATGCCGAACAGATTTGCGTTGTTGTTCAACACCATTATATTCTCGTCGACGAGGGAATATGATGGACGGCTCAGTGATTCCAGCGCTCTTCTCCTCAATTCTCCGATTGATGGCATCAGCGGTCACCCCCGGCTCTCAAGCGCGCGGCTATGGCGTGGTTTGGCAGGCCTTCGGCCGTTGCCAGCGTTTCCACCACAGGAGCGAGCGTGGCCGCCCCCCGCACGCTCAACAGCTGATAAGGAACTATCTTCAGGAAATCGTACACAGATAGAGCGGATCTTGACCGGGCGGTCCCCATCGTCGGTAGAACGTGGTTTGGTCCAGAGCAGTAGTCGCCAAAGGCGACCGAGGATCTCTGGCCAAGAAATACCGAGCCGGCGTTTCGAATGGATTTGAGAAGCTCGCGCGGATTCCTGGTGTCCACGAGGAGGTGCTCTGGAGCGTACGCGTTCGAGAACTCCACCGCCTGAGACTTGTTTCTCACCTTGAGGAAGATGGCCCCTTCATCGGATGATCTCTCCAAGATGTCCCTGCGACCTGCCCGCCCGATCATCTGCTTCAGCGTCAGGAGAGTCTTGTCGAGCAGGCGAGAAGAGGTTGAGACCAAGACTGCGACTGCCGCTGGATCGTGTTCAAGCTGCGCGACCATCTCACTGGCAACGAGCGTAGCCTCTGCGGTGCTGTCGGCGATTATGAGCACTTCCGACGGGCCAGCAATGGAATCGATCTCGCAGTCAGAGCGGACCATCATCTTGGCGGCGCTGACGATTGACCCGCCGGGACCGACAATCTTTGACACCATTGAGATACTCTCGGTCCCGTAAGCCATCGCGGCGATCCCCTGGGCTCCGCCAACGGAGTATATCTCGTCCACGCCAGCGATGAAAGCTGCTGCGAGAACGGCATCGTCGACCCCGCCGTTTCCTGCCGGCGTGCACATCACAATCTCCTCAACGCCAGCGACCTTGGCCGGCACCGCGGTCATCAGAACGGAGGATGCGTAGGTTGCGGTTCCCCCAGGTACGTATATGCCGATTCGTTCAAGAGGTACGACTTTCTGACCGAATATCCCGCAAGAATCCTCGAACTCGAAGGCGTTCAGACGCTGCTTCTTGTGATACGTCTGTATCCTCTTCTTGCTGAGCTTCAGCGACGCGAGGATCGGGGAGGGTACGCGCGACATCGCAGCTTCCATAGCCCCTCTGGAAACGAGGAACGACCCACCCTTGAATCCATCGAGCTTCTTCGCATATCTCATCAGGGCACGGTCGCCTCCGCGCCGCACGGCCTCGACGATGGGGCGAACGATCGTGACCGCACGGTCCAACGAAGTGCTACCTCTCCGAAGCACATTTCTTATGTCGTCGGCGGACATCGAGCTGTAATCGTATCTCAGCATGTCAGAGTACCATCCTTTCGATTGGGACTATTAGGATTCCCGTTCCGCCTATTTCCTTGAGAACCGCGATTATTCCGTTCACCGCGTCCTCGCTGACGACAGCGTGAATGGCAACCAAGTCCTCCCGTCCGATGATGTTCATTATGGTAGGTCCGGAGACTCCTGGAATCAGGTTCTCCAGATTAGCTAGGGTGTCCTTGGGGACGTTCGCCATCAGGTATCTCTTCCTAGAGGCGGCGATCACGCTATCTATGGCGCTAGTAATCTCCTCGACGCGTCCAGCCTTCGCCTCGAGCGACGCCTGGTTCCCAATCAGCACAGCGACGGACTCCATGACCACGCCCACCTCCTTGAGGTGATTGAGCTTCAATGTCGAACCTGTCTCTGTGAGGTCGGTGATCACGTCCGCGAGTCCTATCTGAGGGGTCACCTCGGTCGCTCCGGTCACGGTAGCGATCTTCACGTTCTTCCCGATGTTCGAGAAATACTCCTGGGTTAAGTTCGGGAAGGATGTTGCGACGGTGCACCCGTCTTCAATCTGAGTGGCGTCAGTCACATCTGATTCGTCTGGAACGGCGACGACAAGCCGGCACGTCCCATAATCGAGTGTTCTGATTCTCTCGACGCTCCTGTTCGTTTCGAGCACGAGGTCGAGGCCAGTTATGCCGAGGTCCGCAACGCCCATCTCGACGAACTCAGGTATGTCCTGAGCCCTGGCCAATAGGATCTGGTATCGCCCCTTCCCGAACTCAGCTATCAGCGTTCTGCTGTTGGAGTCCGAGATGGGGAACCCTATCCGGTTCATGAGCCGTACCGAGCTCTGATTCAGTCTCCCCTTGTTCGGAACTGCTATTCTTAGCACTGTCAATACAATCCCTCCAATCGTTCCATGTTGAAGCCGCCGCATCCCTCGGCATAGCTCCCGCTGGGAAGTGGCAACGAATCAACAACGTCTCGAGAAATCAGTTTGGGCCATGCGAGATCACGCATGAAGACTACCAAACACGGTCGACGATTTAGCCATGTTCAATCCCTCGAGCGGACGAGCGAGAGCGGGGATGATATTTATTGATTTCGTCAGATTTCGGACTCGCAGTGTACAGTCCTGTGCTATACGCTTCCCGAAAGAGCCGCGTGCCAGATCATGTCGGATACAGTGTACCGAGAATCAGCACCAAGGCAGAAACGGCTATGCACAAGCCCACGACGGCCCAGGGGCTGACCTTGAGTGCCTTGTCGTCCTCGGCGTCGAAGTACCGTATCAGCCCGGCGGCCGAGTGGAAACCCTCGTTCTTCTTGTTCTTCGCCATGAATCTCGGATGCTCAATTGCAGGTTTCACTATATAAGTGTTTATGATTCCAGCGAGCACGGGCCGACGACGGGTAAAAGAGGATGCGACATTAGGAAAATCATTATATAAGTTACAGGATAATTAGTACAATCCCACCTGGCCATGCAAGTCACACGGGAAGCCGGACGGAGTTCTGGCGTCGAGGACGGGCTGAGCAAGGGGCTCATTCGGAGGTAGTAGAATCGTCACGGTCTTCCTTGTCGACGATGAGAAGTTCATCGTCGAACTGTATCGAGACATACTCGAAGCGAACGGGCACGAGGTCATCGGAGTTGCATCCGACGGCGAAGAGGCAGTTCGCAAATACAGGGACATGAAGGAGAAGCCCGTGGTCATCATCATGGACCAGAGGATGCCCGTCAGAGACGGCGTGAGCGCCACACAGGAAATTCTTCGCATAGACCCTACGGCCACGGTCTTCTTCGGCAGTGCCGACCTGCACATCGAGAAGGAGGCCATGGCGGCTGGAGCCAAGGGATTTCTCCTAAAACCGTTCAGGATCGAAGAACTTCTAGCGGCGATTGAAGAGGCTAATAAGAAGAGCTAGCGAAACCTGCCGAGATAGGCGGGTTTCGACCGAATTCTGGTGAGAAACATGAGAGCGAGCGATAGTGAGCGGATCATGGAATTGAGGATGGGCGGATTACGTTTAAGTACGCCCTTAGGATATGAGAGCGCACCCAGCAGGAGAGATGCCTGATGCCAGAACAGGAGAGCGACCTTAAGGCCCAGATGAGGAAGAATCTCGAGACCATGAAGTCGATGGGATTCGATCCGTACGAGACCTACAGCTTCGAGCGAACGCACACTTCTGCAGGCGTGAGGAAGGAGTTCGCGGATATTGGCCAGGACAAGAGCGACAAGGTCGTTTCCGTGGCGGGTCGTGTGATGGCCAAACGGATCCATGGCAAAGCGGGCTTCGCAGATTTGGTGGACCGAGATGGAAAGGTCCAGCTCTACTTCAAACTGAACGATATCGGCAAGGACCTATGGGAACTCTTTCTCGTGATGGACCGTGGGGACGTAGTCGGGGTTGGGGGCAACGTGTTCAGGACCAAGATGGGGGAGATAACCGTCGCCGTTGCTGAATTCAAGGTGCTCAGCAAGGCGCTCACGCCCCTTCCGGAGAAATTCCATGGACTCCAGGACGTCCAGATGAGGTACAGGCAGAGGTACCTCGACCTGATGATGAACGAGGATGTCCGTGATCGATTCATCAAGAGGGGGCGATTGGTGGCCTTCATGCGAAACTGGCTCAACGAGAAGGAGTTCATCGAAATCGAGACTCCTATACTCCAGCCGTTGTACGGCGGTGCGCTGGCGCGGCCGTTCATCACCCACCACAACTACCTGGACATCGACCTCTACCTGAGGATCGCTCCTGAGCTGTATCACAAGAGATGCATCGTTGGCAACTTAGAAAGGGTGTACGAGTTCGGCAAAAACTTCAGGAACGAAGACATTGACGCCCAGCACTATCCAGAATACACATCGTTGGAGCTCTACCAGGCGTACGTCGATTACTTCGCGATAATGGATCTGACCGAATCGATCATGTACGACACGGCGATGCACATCACAGGGACAGAGAAGATCCCGTATGGAGACCATGTACTGAACTTCGCGAAGCCGTGGCCGCGAATCACCATGACTGAGGCGATCAGAAAGCACACTGGTCTCGATGTTTCGACCCTCAAGACCGTCGACGACGCAAGGGACGCAGCGGTCCAACTGGGAGTCCGAGACATAGAAGACTGCCAGGACATGGGCAAGGTAATCTCAGTGATATTCGACCAGAAGATCCAACCGAGCCTAATCGACCCGGTGTTCATCATAGATCACCCCGTAGGTGTCTCACCGCTCGCGAAGAAGAAGAGAGGCGCACCTGACCTCGTGGAGAGGTTCGAGCTGTTCATAAACGGGTGGGAGCTCGCGAATGCCTTCTCCGAGCTGAACGACCCCGTGGAGCAGGAGCGCAGGTTCAGAGAACAGGACAGGCTCAAGCAGGAAGGGGACGAGGAAGCTCATCCAATCGACAGCGACTATGTGCGTGCGCTAGAGTATGGCCTGCCCCCCACAGGAGGGCTGGGAATAGGGATAGACAGGTTCGCCATGATCCTGACGAACGCACCTTCGATCAAAGAGGTCATCCTCTTCCCCCATATGAAACCGGAGTCCGTGTGAAGGGCGGCAGGAAATGAGGGCTGACGAGTTGGTGCTGAGGCGTCTTTCCCCGCAACAGCTCGACGCGCTGATAGATGCCCAGAACGAGATATTCGCCGATTACATCATCCCGATTAAATCGTCTCGGGAGTTCTTCGCAGAGTTTATGAGATCGGTTGGGGGCAAACTGGAAGATATCATCGTGGCGCTCTCAGGCGATGAAATCGTCGGATACGTCAACCCAGTCTTGGATGGGACGGAGGCATGGATTGGAGGTCTGGGGGTCGTTCCTCGGATGAGGAACCGGGGCGTCGGTGCGAAGCTGATGGAGGCTGCGGAGACATATGCCGACGAAGAAGGGGCAGAGGAGGTGCTCCTAGAGGTGATCGATGGAAACCTGGCCGCGGAGAGACTCTATGAACGACTAGGCTACACCCCAAGAGTGACCTACCTCTCGGCAGAGGGCAACGCAACTCAATTCGCTGGATTCGGACAGCCACCAAGAAGATCTGACCTGGAGAACATCGTGGCCCTTCACGAGCGGTCGTACGCCGGAACCTGCTGGCAGCGTCGGAAGCGGTTCGCGCTTGAGGAGTCGGCCAGAACCTGCGAGATGTACAGGAGCGACGAGGGGTTCGCACTGCTCAGGCGGGTCGCAGGCACGGGATTCATACCGTTCCTCGGCGTGGACCCAGAGCATAGACGGGAAGGCGTCGGCACTTGCTTGGCGAAGTTCGCCGTGAACCGCCTATGGGAGCTGGGTACATTCAAGATAGCGGTCTACAACATCGATGACAACAGCGCCAACCGTAGGATGCTCGACCTGTTCGATTTCGCGGTGACGCTCAAACAGACAGAGATGAGAAAGAGGTTGTAGGGAAAGGGGTTTCTGGAACGGCGACTCACTGCCTGCACTGAGCGTACTTCTCGTCGGCTTCCCATTTCTTGACGACCCAATTCTGGAGCTTCTCGACGTCGTCCTCGCTCATGTGCCTGAACCGACCCTGGAGCTTCAGGTATTCGGAGATGGGCGTCAGCTTGGGCTTCCGGTTCACGGTGACCTTGCCGTTCTCGCACTCGTACAGCGTCCACATACCGGTTTCGACGGCCAGCTTAGCGATCTCGATCGTCTTCGCGGTGTCGTGCCTCCAGCCCGTTGGACATGGCGTGAACACCTGGATGTACCTGAACCCCTTGATTCGCTTGGCCTTCTCGAACTTGTTTATGAAATCCTGTATGTTGCCTATCGAGGCGGTCGCGACATAGGGCACGTTGTGGGCCATCATTATGAGAGGCATGTCCTTCTTGAAATCGGCCTTTCCCGCCTTCACCTTGCCCACTGGCGTTGTCGTCGTCCACGCGCCGAATGGGGTCGATCCCGAGCGCTGGATCCCGGTGTTCATGTAGGCCTCGTTGTCGTACATGACGTACAGCATGTCCTCGTTTCTCTCGGCGGCGCCTGAGAGGGCCTGGATGCCGATGTCAGCGGTGCCACCGTCGCCTGCGATGCCCATGATGACGGTGTCCTCCTTGCCACGGACCTTCATCGCCCTTGACATCCCGGTCGCGCAGGCAGCGGTGTTCTCGAACGCCACGTGATGGAACGGCACTTTCCACGCGAGGTACGGATACGTCGCGCCGAAAATCAGAAGACAACATGCGGGGTTGACGACCATCGTGTTTCTTCCTAGGATCTTTATCAGGTTTCTCACAGCGATAGCTGCACCGCATCCAGCGCAGGCGGTGTGTCCACGTGTGAACAGTTCCTCATCGGGTAGTTCCTTAAGCTTCACTGTTCTACCCCCCGGGTGCCCATCCATGTAACATCACGCCTGACCTTGCCCGTCTTGGCGGTCTCAAGTAGACGTTCGTACATGAAGCGGACGTCTGCAAGGGAGACGTCCCTGCCGCCCAATCCCCCTATGAAATTCATTATCGGCACATCAAGGCCGTATGCGGCGTTCCTCAGCTCGATGAACGACGGGCCTCCGATCCCGTACGATACCGCCCTGTCGAACACACCGACGGCTTGGACCTTCTCAGCTATCGCCCGGAGCTCGCGCCCTGGGTACGGGCGCCAGAATCTCAGCTTGACGAGACCTACTTTCTTGCCCTCGCCCCTCATATCGTCCACGACCTCGTGGGCGGTAGAGCTTGCCGTCCCCATGGTCACAAGAACGACGTCTGCGTCGTCGACCATATAAGGGTCTATGAGTCCGCCATGATCCCTTCCGAACTGCTTGACGAATGCTGCATTCGCTTCGCGAATCGCCTCAGCAGACCGCCTCATGGCATCGTCGGTCTGCCACCTGCATTCCATCATGTAGTCCGGTGGTGTGAACACGCCGACCGCCTTGACATCGTCTGTGTCGAGGATCGGGCTCGGAGGGCTGTACTCGGGGACGTACTTATCTGCGTCCTCCTGCTCGATAAGATCCACCGGCTCAACGGTGTGCGAGAGTATGAATGCGTCAAGGCAGACCGCCATAGGAAGAGCCACGCGCTTGTCCTCGGCGATGCGATATGCCTGGAGGATCATGTCCTGAACCTCCTGATTGTTATCGCAGAACACCTGCAACCATCCGGAGTCACGCTCTGGCATTATGTCGTTGTGCTCCACCCAGATGTTTATCGGGGCAGCTATCGACCTGTTCACGACAGCCATGACGACGGGCAACCTCATCCCGCTCGCAATCGGCAGGATCTCATGCATCAACGCCAACCCCTGGGAGGATGTCGCAGTGAACGTGCGTACGCCTGAGGCGCTTGCGGACACGCAGGCGCTCATCGCGGAATGCTCGCTCTCCACCTCGATGTATTCGCAGTCCATCTCTCCGTTGTTGACGAACTCCGATATGTGCTCCACAATGAACGTCTGAGGCGTGATAGGATAGGCTGCTACCACCCTCGCCCTCGACCGCATCGAACCGTAAGCCGCAGCGTAGTTACCTGTGCATATCTTCGACACCATAGGATCACCTCACCATCCTGATGGCCTCGACCGGGCACTCATTCGCACATATTCCGCAGCCCTTGCAGTAGTCCATGTCGAAGTCCATGTGATCATCCTTTCGGTATATGCATCCCTCAGGACAGTAGAACCAGCAGATGTTGCACATGGTGCACTTCTCCTTATCGTACTCCGGTCTGAACACTTTCCAGCTGCCGGTTTTGCTCTCTACGAACGATCCTGGTCCGACGGGACCAGCAGCAGTCTTGATTGATTCGCACGCGACCCCCATGGGCAACTCATTCACATCCGGCAACCACTTCTCTGTTGCTTTCAGCTGACGCTTTCCGTGGGATGTGCCGATAACGGTCTTCTCGTACGCCGCACGAGCTGCCTTCGCGTTCTTCTCACCGATCTTCGGACCCAACCGGTCTCCGAACACCTGCATAATACCTTTTTCGATGGATTCTATCTTGACAAGGTCCGTTGCCTTCGAGAAGGCGCCTAGTATCGGAGAATTCGTGGCTGGTCGCTTCAGTATCTCGAGCGCGACGCTCGTAGCATCAATGGTGGCGATCTTCACATCCATGCCCACATCGATCTCCTCAGGCTTCTTCGCAGAGTTGATCACGACGATCCCACCGTCTCGCAACCCTTCTACGACGTTGATTATCTCCAGCAGACCCTCGTCCAGCACCACCACGAAATCGGGCTCGTACACCTGCGTCTTCCTGTAGATCCTCTTGTCATCGATCCTTGTGAACGCAAGCACGGGAGCGCCTCTTCTCTCAGCCCCAAAGAACGGAAAAGCAGTGGCGTAGCCTCCCTCAGCATGCGCCGCACTCGCGAGCGCCTGAGCGGCCATCACCGCCCCCTGTCCGCCGCGACCATGAAAACGAACTTCGTACATTCCAACGCCTCGCTACTATTCGAATAAGAGAAGGCATTTTAAGGCTTTCTCTCTAACCCTGAGCAAGCCGGGCGCCCAGCACGCGGAAGGACATGGAGTTGTGCAATGTCCGCATGTACTGTTATATGCATCCCCTGCGACGGATGACGGGCATTTTCCGTCGCGATATTTCGAACCTCAACTCGCTACTCAGCTGACCCCGCACGGCCTCCAAAAGTTTTTTGGACAGCGTGGGGGATTACGCACCGGATGTCGAAGAAGGCTGCGAACACGGTCACACTGAAAGTTGCGAGAGCTCATCATCAATCGGAAGTCGGTCTTGGGCGGGCGAGAATCGATTCCGAGACCAGGAAGACTCTGAGGATCGATGTCGGTGATATCATAGAGGTCACGGGCAAGAAGATGACAGCAGCGAAGGTCTTCAGAGCGGCCCATGAGGATGAGGGCAAGGGCGTTATCAGGATCGATGGAATGATCCGAGGAAACGCTGGCATTTCAATCGGCGAGAAGGTAGTCGTGAAGAAGGCGGAGGGGCAGCCTGCGAAGAAAATCATCGTCGCTCCCAAGATACCACATGGTAAGAGAGTCAGATTCGGCCAGGGGGTGGAAGGGTTGTTCAAGAAGGGCCTCCTGAACCGTGCGGTGGTCAAAGGAGACGAGATCATCATTCCGAACATCGCGCTTATGGGAGGATTCCTCCCGTTCGTCGTCGCCTCCACCACGCCGAACGGAATAGTCCAGGTAAGCGAGTTCACCGATCTCTCCGTCAGGACTGAACCAATCGAGGCGACTGAGCTCACACGACCATCTGTGACCTACGAGGACGTCGGCGGGCTGGAGGGGGTACTGCAGAGGATAAGGGAGATGACAGAGCTCCCACTCAAGCACCCTGAGATATTCTCCAGACTTGGGATCGACCCTCCGAAGGGGATCTTGCTCTACGGGCCTCCGGGTACTGGTAAGACATTAATCGCGCGGGCCGTGGCCAACGAGGCTGGAGCGAACTTCTTCGCGATACAGGGTCCTGAGATAATGTCCAAGTTCTACGGCCAGAGCGAGGAACGCCTCCGAGAGATATTCTCCGATGCCGAGAAGAACTCACCCTCTGTGATATTCATTGACGAACTGGACTCGATCGCACCGAAGAGAGACGAGGTGCAGGGAGAGGTCGAGCGAAGGGTGGTCGCCCAACTTCTGACGCTCATGGACGGACTGACATCCAGAGGAAATGTCATCGTCATCGCGGCGACCAACAGGGAAGCGGCTATCGACCCGGCGCTTCGTCGGCCTGGCAGGTTCGACAGAGAGATAGAGATCGGCGCCCCGACCTCCGAAGGCAGGCTTGAGATACTGATGATACACACCAGAGGGATGCCTCTCGAGAAGGACGTGACGCTGGACCGTATCGCGGACATCACGCACGGCTTCGTCGGAGCTGACCTGGCGGCGCTCGCGCGAGAGAGCGCCATGCGCGCCCTGAGGAGATACCTCCCGGAAATCGAGTTCGGAAAGCCCATCCCGACCGCGATACTCGAGAAGATGCGCGTGACCGCGCAGGACTTCCAGGACGCGTTGCGGGAGATCGAACCGAGCGCGTTGAGAGAGGTCTTCGTCGAGATACCGAAGGCGACCTGGCAGGACGTCGGGGGACTGGATGAGGTCAAGAAGGCGATGAACGAGGCGATCGAGCTGCCTTTGGATGACCCGGAATCCTTCGTCAGGCTCGGAATCAAACCCCCCTGCGGAACGCTGCTGTTCGGAGCGCCAGGAACGGGGAAGACGCTCGTCGCGCGCGCGATAGCGAACGAGTCCAAAGCCAACTTCATCTCCATCAAGGGCCCAGAGATCATGTCAAAGTGGGTCGGGGAGAGCGAGAAGGCCGTCAGGATGATATTCAAAAAGGCGAAGCAGGTTGCGCCATCGATCGTCTTCCTAGACGAGATCGACGCGATCGCACCGAAGCGCGGGAGCCATCACGACTCTGGTGCGACGGAGAGAATAGTCAATCAGCTCCTCACCTCCATGGATGGCATGGACTCCCTGGACAACGTGTTCGTGATAGCGGCGACCAACCGTCCGGACATACTCGACAAGGCGTTGCTGCGTCCAGGAAGATTCGACAAACTGCTCCTCATCCCGCTGCCTGATACTGCAAGCAGGCGGAAGATACTGGAGGTGCACACCCGCAACATGCCGCTCGAAAGAGTCGATCTCGACGCAATCGCCGAGAAGACCGACGGGTACGTCGGAGCCGACCTCGAGAACCTCTGCCGAGAGGCGGGTCTCATCGCGCTCAGACACAAGAAGGGAGCGAACAAGGTCACTTCGAGCAACTTCTCGGAGGCGCTGAAGCTCGTTAGAGCTTCAACGGACCAGGAAACTGCAAAGCTGTATGAATCACTGGCCAAGGAGATGGTAACCGCAATATCTAAGAGGGTCAAAGATGATAACGCCCTTGGCTACTACAGGTAGTTGGAGATGGGATGACCATGCGTAAATTCATTACCGAGCTGAAGGGCAAGACCGTGATGACCAATGATGGCCAGATACTCGGCATGATAGAGAATTTCCTCATAGATACGAAGACTGGTGAGCTTCAGAACGTCCTCGTGATCCCGGCTGAGGAGGTCGAGCCGCGACTGTTCAAGACCGATTCCGACGGCAGACTAGTGCTTCCGTTCAGCGAAATGAGGGCTGTCCGAGACGTCGTTGTCATGAACATCGCATAACCAGGGCAGAGATTCCTGGGATTGTGCGTATCAACGCTTTCTCCGTCTAAGCAGACGTCGCCTCTCCTTGAGAATCCTTGATGTCAGCTCTTTCTTCGTCCCTTTTGAGCTGATGCTGACAGCGATGCATATGGCCTCCAGCTCCGCCTTTCTCAGTCCCTTCAACGTGCCCTCCGTCTCGTGTCGCAGCAACTCCAGATGGTCGGATTTCTTGGCCTCCTCGTCGTCCGTGTCCGGCGAAGGGGGCGAAAGTATCTCGGCATCTTCGGTCTCGACCTTCACCTCCTTAGTGGCGGACTGGCTTGCGGCGACCGCCTCACGGAGGTTCGTACTCGTGTCCCCGAACTGAGGCGCGATCCTAAGGGCCTCTCTGAACGCGGTAATCGCCTCGTCGAGCTTTCCCTGCCTCCTGAGAGCTATCCCTTTGTTGTTGTATGCCTCAGGTGTCGCCATTATCTTTGTGGATTGTTCGAATGTGACGGTAGCTTCCTCAAGCATGTCGAGAGAGAGCTGGCTGAATCCCTTGTTCGTCATGGCTACCGCAGTCGGGTTGATAACGAGTGATTCCTCGAAGCAAGCGACTGCCTCCCGCAACCGTTCCTCCCTATACAGTATGCATCCTCTGTTGTTCCATGCGGTGGGGTTGTTCTTCTTCATTCTGATTGCCTTGTCGAACTCGGAGACGGCGTCCCCTAGATTGCCCTTCCAGAGATTGGCGACCCCCAGGTTGTTATGTGCCTCCGACGGGTCGAAAGTCGACGATATCAGTCTGCCGAAGGTCTCCGAAGCACCGTCAGTATCGTGCGATAAGAGCTGAAGTACGCCCTTGTAGTTGACTAGCATAGCCAAGTTCGCAAATGCCAGGGCAGTCTCGATGTCCTCAATCGCCTGCCGATAGTCTTTTCTCTTCTGCGCCTCCAACGCGGAAGCTGCCCGTTCTTGCCAACCGCTCCCCAATTCCCTAAGCGACTCACTCACCTTGAGCGCAAGGTCCACCTCACCCGCCACCATGAGCGCCATATGCAGATTGTAGATGGCTGGTGCGTGTCTTGGGTCGACCGCGTAGGCATGCTCGTATGTTCTAATCGCAGCCTCGAACTTGCCCTGTTTGAAGAGGACGTTCCCGGCAGCAGTGAGGAGCCTCGAATTGTCGCCCTCCAGGCGCAAGGACTTCCCAATCAGGTCGTAGGCTTCATCGAGCCTCCCGAGGAGAAGTAGGAACTCCGCCCTATCCCCGTAGAGTTCCTCGGCCAGCTGCTCAACGGTCTCCTCTGGAACCACTGAATCGACGTCGACCTCTGGGGGAGAAGGGGGCTCGATTTCGACGGGCGTCTCGGCTTCGACCTCTGGCTCCGGCGAGAATATCTCCTCCATAAGGCGAGGAGGCTCTACGATCGGTTCATCGTCGGTCCCCTCAATGTCCTCCAGCATCTGTTTCGTCTGCGAACCGTCCGGATCAAGTCTCAGGCTCTCCTCCAGAGATCTCTTGGCCAGCGCCTTTCGTCCGAGCGCCGCAGCGACAACGCCTTTGAGATACCAGGCCGTCGCGGAGTCAGGCCTTAGGTCCGTCAGGTGAATGAACGCTTCGAACGCCTCATCGTCCCTTCCTAGCTCGTGCAAGAGGTTGCCCTTGTTAAGCCAAGCCTCGGAATACCCCTGTCTGAGGGCTATCGCGTGGGCATAGGATTCCAGCGCCTCCTCGCTCCTGCCTAGCTTATGGAGGGTCACTCCTCTGTTGTTGTGCACCTTCTCCAATCGGTAGTTCCTCTTCAGCACCGTGTCGTACGCGTCGAGCGCCTCCCGGTACCGGCCGAGTCTGTGAAGTGCGTATCCCTTGTTCACGAGTGCCTTCGGGTGTAGCGGGTTGATCTCCAACGCCCTGTCATAGCACCTAAGCTCGTCATCGTGACTCGACAGTGAATACAGACAATTGCCCAAGGCGAACCACGTTTCGTCACTGTCGGGATTCATGTCGACAGCGCGCTTGAAGCACTCGAGGGCCTGTTCGTGGAATCCCATCTCATCCAATACGATGGCCTTCACCCTCCAGGCAACATCGTATCCGTCATGGAGCAGAATCGCCTGATCGAAGCACTCAAGGGCCTTCACATAATCTCTGCTGGATAAGGCGTCGTGTCCTTCAGCCATCATCTTCGCAACGGTTTCATCGAGACCTACGACGGATGCATGCCTGCCACGTTCCCTCGCAATGTCCGCTTCGTGGATGAGGGCGCGGTCCAGGTCGAATCTGCGTATCAGTGCTGCGAGCTTCGGCCCGTCAGCGACGCCAACGTTGTTGGCCTCTGCTGCTTTCACGGCGGCGGGCAGTATCGACGACGTCGAGAGCACAAGCCCGTTCCGGGCCTCTATCCTCTTCATGTATCCTATCAGACTATCTAGTGACTGCTTGGACACGCCCTCGTCGCGCCTCGAGAAAAAGACGACGTACTTCGCATCGTCGGGTCTGTGAATGCAGTCGGCTATGATGAAATCTGCACGCGCACGGCTTCGAGTCACCTTCAAACCCAGACACCCGAGCACGCGCTCGACGGCCGTCTTGAATTCGTACTCAGACACCGCGTGAAGGGCCGAGAGTATTATCTCATCGGACCGCTCGCTGAGGATCTTGTCGAGTTCGACCATCAGATCGACCCCCCGTCGCGCAACGTGTCGAGCCATTTGACCGCTTCCCTGTTCGACGGGTCGAGGCGGACGCTCTCCTCGAGGCACGTGATGGCATCATCTAACATGCCGAGCATGTTGAACGCGACTCCCTTCTTTCCCAGTGCGTACGAATCTGCTTGATGGAGTTCGATGTACTTGTTGTAAGCGTCGATGGCTCGCCTGTGCTTCTCCTTGTCGAAGAGGATATCCCCCTTGAGAAGCCATGCATCCTTGTCGTTCGGAACCAGCGAGTTGTATTTGTCCAGGCACTGAATGGCGGCACCCCACCTACCGAGCGCACGCATAGTCCTGCCCTTTCCTAACCATGCCTCCTCATTACCGGGGTCGACCTGGAGTGCACGTGAGAAGCTCTCGTCCGCGCCGTTGTACTTGTCGTTCTCAAGCAGCGTAGCACCCATGGCAGCCCATGCGACGGCCAGCTCTGGGTCCAGCGTCACCGCCTTGCTGAAATACTGCACGGCCGCTCCCCATTTACCTTCTCTGTCGGCGACCACTCCTCGCCAGTACCAAGCATGCGGGTCACTCCTGTGACGCTCGTAGAAGGAATGCACTCTTGATGATGCCTGCGGGATATCTCCACTCGCCACATACGCTTCGATCAGTACGAGGTTCGCCTCTCGCGAGCCGGGGTCGCTGTCGACAATATGCTGTGCACGCTGTATAGCCGTGTCATAATCCTTGGTCTCGAGCGCTGCGAGTGCAAGGTCGAGCTGGGTGACGGGTTCCGCGGGTTCGCCCACGACCTCATCCCTGGCCTTCGCAAGCTGACGGATTCTGGGACGACCGGGATCTGAATGGGAAGAGACCTTCGTCAGTTCACCCACGACCTCGAAAATCTTCTCCTCGAGATCGGGCCTTCTGGACAGAGTCTTCTGCTGCTCAGCAAGCGAGGCCTCCTCATCTCTACCCATGGACCGAAGCGTGGCAATCAGTTGGTTGTGCGCATCGATCGTGCGCGGGTCCGAGGATATCGCCTGGCTGAAGCACTCGAGCGCCTCCTCCTTTTTGGCCATGCTAAGAAGGATCCGGCCCTTGAGCGACCATAGGCCTGGCGAGGGAGTCTGTACAAGTATCTCGTCGACCCTAGCTAGCGCGTCCATCTGATTTCCAAGCTCCAGGTCCGCTATTGCAAGAGTCTCTGCGACTTCCTGGTCGTTAGGGAAGTGTTTCAACGTCCGCTCTAGATGCTCCCGTGCAACCTCCCACTCGCCAACTTCAGAGCACAGCATACCCAGGTTCCAGGACGCGATGGAGAACAGGTCGTCGCGTTCGTCGACCTTCGAGAAGTACGCCTTCGCCTTGGATACCAGTTCGGCCCGCTTAGCCACCCTCCATTTCTTGCTAGCGGCTCTCAAGAGTACGCCGCGAAGCGCGCTCCAGTACACAACGCCCATTCGCAAGTTAAGGTCACTGACTGCGGCTGTTTCATGGCCGGCTAGCACGGCCTCGGCCTTAATCCGAACCGCCATCGTCGTCTCAGCGGCATCCGTGGTCAACAGCATCGCGGAGGGATGGAACTTCAGCGGAACGCCCATGTGGGCGAGCGTCTCGTTGCAGAGATCCAGGAATGCCTTAGCTTCGTCGTCAGACATGCCCTCCGGAATCGCCTCCTGCAGTATCCTCCGAATATCCGTCGACGTTGTCAGCACGGCCTCTCCGTCAGATACGGGGCCGAGCAGGCAGGCGATGGACCCTTCCGACCTGAGACGCGCGTAGAGGCTTGGACCAATCAGAACCGGGCTGAGGAAGAACCGCGCCTCCCCCAAGCACGAATCGGCACACTCGTCACAGATAAGTGCGCTCTCATCACAGGGTTGTTCGCATTTTAGGCATGGCACCTGGCGTCTCCTCCGGTCGAAACTGGTAAGGGTTATTTGATATAATCATAATGTCGCTGGTTCAGCCTCCGGGGAGCGGTTTCGTCATGTACGTTCCCGTCCGTTCGTAACCCAGACGCCTGTAATACTCCCTGACGCCCACACCGCTCGTGGCTCTAATAGAAGATAACCCAACGGAGGACGCCCTCTCCTCACAGCGCGATATCAGCTCTTCGCCGATGCCCCTGTGCTGCCAACGATCCTTCGCCGGCTCGTCTATCGGAACCATCTGACCGTAGACATGGAGCTCACGAATCGTGGCAGTGGAGGACGATGACCCGTCGGGACATCTGAGCCTCGCATATCCGATAAGAATCGAAGTCCCCGATATGGTGCAACTGACGAAGTACTCCGTCCCGCCCGCGGCCCGATAAGAAAGTTCGTTGAACGACGTGTCTTCCGATTCCGCGTCGTCAGCGCTGATTCTGGCGTGCCCGACCTCCCTGCATCGAATGCATTTGCACGACTCGCCGGCCGCCGACAACTCCTCCGCCACCAGCTCACGGAGATGACTCTTCCTCACCCCTGCCTCGATTAGTTGCACGGGGATGTCCCTCTGCACCCTTAGGATCCTCATCCATGAAGGAACACTTCTCTTCATGTCAGCCACGAGTCGGGTCGCCGCCTCAAGAGACAAGGGCATGTATTCGCCATTCTTCCACATCTCGTGCAGCTCCGTGCCCGCCACAACCAGAGTAGGATATATCTTCAGCATGTCGGGCTTGAACCGTTCGTCCTCGAGCATCAAGACGAAGGAACGCATATCGTCGTCGTAGCTACTACCTGGCAGTCCAGGCATCAGATGGTAGCATATCTTGAGCCCGGCCTCGCGCGCAT
>JAJISI010000019.1 GCA_022848805.1 Thermoplasmatota archaeon | reverse complement strand
CGATGACTTCCCTGAGCAGACCCGCGCCAATAACGAGGTCAACAGCACGCTCACAGTGACCGACGTCCGCGCGGACCTCGTCATAACATCGACTGACATCGTTGTCACCTACGGGGGCGCAAATGTCACGGACGGGATGTTCGGAAGGACCGTCAACATAACCGCCGACGTGGAGAACCTAGGTATGAATTCCGCTGACGGCTTCGAGATATTGTTCAGCGTCCGAGGCGCGGACGAGTCGATGAATTACACGATTGAGACGTTAACGGACGAGACTGTTCCAGCAGGGTCGATTGAGCCGTTCTACACGCACTGGACGATCAACTTCAGCTCGCCAGGAACATACTGGATCTGCGTCAATGTGGACTCGACGGAGGTAATCACTGAGCCAAACGAAGCCGATAACTACGCCGAGGCGGCGTTCACGGTTCTACAGCTCGCCATAGATGTCGATGTCTACTTGACTCAGGATGTAGGCGAGTATGCGACGGGATCCGCCGTCGTGGTGACTGTGACGGCGAATTACCAAGGCACCGACGACCCTGTGGTCGGGCTGCCTGTGAGATTGGCGATGTTCGACAGCCAAGAAGAGATATTCACCGCGACTGTAACCCCGGACCCGGATTCTGCTCCGCTTATGACTAACAGCGAGGGCTCGCTGACCGAGTCGGTGTTCATTCCGGGGGACCTTCCAGGTGGCAATTACCTCATCGGCGCGATTATCCAGGATAGTGAGTATTACACCACTTCGACTTTCGCGGTCTCCGGCGAGATTTCCAGCGAAGGAATACCCTTCATCATCTGGTTGATCGTGATACTCGCCATCGTCGGCGTAGTCATCGGGTTCACGGTCTACACATACGTCTACGGATTGGGCAAGCTGGTGGAATGCGGCGAGTGTGGTGCGTTCATACCGGCCGCGAGCAAGCGCTGCCCGAAGTGCGGCGTCGAGTTCGAAGCGGGCACCATGAAATGTTCCGAGTGTAGTGCCTGGGTCCCATCGGACGCTGGCGAGTGTCCGAACTGCGGGGTCAAGTTCGTTGGTGAGCCGGAAGGCGAGGACCTCGACTATCTCGAGCGGATGAAGGTTGAGTATGAGGCGATGGTGTCGGAGTACCGCGAGCTCGCTAAGCCAGAGCTGGGCAAGAAGTTCAGCGACAAGAAGTTCGAGGAGTGGTGGAAGATCCAGCCGACCTACGTCAGTTTCGACGATTGGCTCGCCAAGGAGGAGGAGAAACGCAAGGAAGGCCCAATGGCCTGCCCAGTGTGCGGGACTCTGAATCCGATGGAGGCGACCGTGTGCCACAAGTGCGGCACAGTGTTCGCCGCAGCAGAGGACGAGCAGACGCCTCCTGAGGATGATGGCCCGGGAACGCCCGTGGAACCATCCGAGGACGGGGCGGAGCTACCTCCGGAGCCGCAACCGGCTGCGAAGAAACCTCCAGAGGGCGGGGCCGCCGAGACGCCGAAGATGGTCATCCGGAGGCCGATCGACCGGAAGGTCGTGCCGAAGAAGATCATCCGGACACCCGTCCCGAAGAAGGGCGACGAACCCGACTCTGACGCGAAGTGATCGTACATCACCGAGGAAAACCCTTTACCGTTTCCTGTTTTTCATCGTTTTGCCTGATGAGCCAACTCGCTTGCGACCTAGGAACAACTGGCTAGACAGAAATGCGGGCGTGCGGCGCTGACGTCTGACACTATCATAGTGAATGTGGGAAGATACATGCCGGTCTACGCTGGCGACCCGCCCTCCGCCAGTTTCGCCTTGACTTCCTTCATGACCTTGTCCGGGTCCTTGCCGTAAGCGGAGATGATCGTCGCGACCTTCTTGTGGTCGTCTATGCTGGTCTTCTTCATGTACTCGAGGACGTCCACGCGCCTCTTGATCTCCCGCTCCATCTCCCTGGGCGCCCAGTTTCTGGCCATCCTGACCTTCTCGTAGATGTAGCTGTGACCGCTGTAGTTGAATGTGTCGTCCGCCGGGTTCCATGTGTACACCGAGTTCGTGATGAGCTCGTCTGTCTCGGGATCGAGCCCGACTATCTCCGTCAGCGACTTCACGCGCCTGGTCATCTTGGTGCCCACCTTGACCTGCGCCTGCATGAGGACGATGTTCAGGGCCGTGACGAGCGCTCTCGGGAGGTTGATGGGGTCGTTCTCCATCCTGTGTACCATCGCCTGAACATCCTCTGCGTGGAACGTCGAGTAACAGGTCTTGCCCGTCGCCATTGCCTGGAACACGACATACGCTTCCTTGCCTCTGACCTCCCCGACCATCAGGTACTGCGGTCTCTGCCTCATCGATGCCGTCAGGAGGTCAAACATGTCTATCTCGCCGGCGGCCTTGCCCGTGATGGCGCTCTTCCCGCCGAACCCCTCCCTGGTCAGACCAGGAACCCAGTTCTCGTGTGGGAGGTTGAGCTCGCGCGTGTCCTCTATCGAGACTATCTTCATCTGTGGCGGTATGAACAGCAGGACCGCGTTGAGCGTGGTCGTCTTGCCGCTCGCAGTGCCGCCGCATACGAGCATCGACTGGCCGTGCTCTATGCTGATCCACAAGTAGGCCATCATCTCGGTGCTCATGGTCTTGAACTTCAGCAGGTCCAGAGGCGTGAACGGGTTCTCCTTGAACCGTCTGATGGTGAATGACGAACCTCTCTTGGTCACATGCTTCCCTAGGGTCGCCTGCAACCTGGATCCGTCAGGGATCGTGGCATCGAGGAGCGGATTCGCAACCGATATGTGCTTGCCGCACCTCTGCGCTAGCCAGACGACGAACCCGTCGAGCTCCTGTTCATTATCGAACTTGAGGCTCGATCTTATTGAGCCGTACTTCCTGTGGTAGATGTACAGCGGGACCCCGACGCCGTCGCACGACACGTCCTCGACGTTGGACTCTATCATCATAACATCGATCGCCCTGTACCCTATGAAATCCCTGAGGATGTAGTACATCACCTTCTCCTTGGATATAGGGTGGAGTGCGATGTTCAGTTTCGTCATCAGCTCCTCAGTGATTCCGCGGAGGTACTTCTCCTTGCCTTCCGCGTCTTCCTCGGTCATGCGCTCGACGGATGCCACGAGCGTCTCCTTCAGCAGCTCGAGTACGTCGCCCTCGTCGGACGTGAGTTTCGGTTCGATGACCTCGTAAATGTACTCGTTCGCGATGTTGTCGTACATTATTCGCACGAACGAGTAGTTCTTCTTGACTGGGATTATCTCGACCTCGTCGATGTTCGTCTCCGCAATCTTCGGAATCTCCACGATCTGGCTCATGTCCGTCTTGCCCTCGCTCGAGGACACGGTCTTCTTGGCAGGCCTAGGCCTCATCCTGTAGAGTATGCCGTAGTAGGTGGCGAGCAGTCCCGGCTTACCCGCTCCCTTCTCCTTCTCTTCCTTCGGCGGCTGCTCGGGCGCCTCGCCCTCCTCCTCGACCATTGGCTGCTCAGTTTCGGTCATGTTAATCACGTAGCAAACAACACTCTGAGCGTCATGAATCCAGCTACCAGCATGATGAAGCTGTGCCTCATACCTATCGAGAGACTTCCGCTCGAGATGACTCCTGCCAGGAGTCCGTCTCCTATGGCGTGCACGATCACGGACAGGAGGAAGATGAAACCTATCTCGGGTATGATGGATACCTGGATGTTGACCCCTGGAATCTCGGCCAAGCCCTGTGCCTCAGCCTGCTCGCTGACGGTTCTCCCCGCCTCCTCCATCTTCGGCAGGAACTGTCCCTGCAGGATCAGGATGGTGGCTATGAACACGAAGAACGAGATGTACACGACCATAACATAGGTCGACATGGTGACGTTCCTCTCCTGCTCGGTGAGCATCGTCTCCTTCGCGTCCCGGGACACCATGCTCAGCACGTCCGCGACGTTGCCACCCGCATCGTTGGCCTTCCTGATGATCGAAACCATCCTGTTCACGAGGGGAGTCTTCACCCTTTCGGAGAAGAGCAGCACCGCCTCGGACGCCGGCACCCCCCACTCGATCTGGGCTGCCATCTTTCTGATCTCCGGGGTGAGCCTTCCGTACCTGCCGGACGACGCGACCACGATTGCGTCAGCTAGGGTCATGCCGAACCGACCAGCCTCAGCGACATCTCTGAGGAAGTCCGGTAGCCGCGACTCGATCTCCCGGATGTGCTTTTCCTTGGTGCTCATGTAGAAGCCGTACGGGCCGAGGAACGACAGCATGGCGAATATGACGTAGTCGATCGGGTCCAGCGGCATGTTCAAGCTTCCGATGGCGTCGAGTATCGCCATGAACGTGAAGATGCCGACGAGCGAGAGCGATATCGCGAGCACAGTTCTGCTACGGTCCTCACTGCCGCCCCCTATCTTGGATCCCTTGAGGGCCTTGTCCTTGCCGCCGCCCTTCTCTGAACTCGACTCGGCAGCCATCTACATTGCACTCTCCTTGGACATGTTCCATATGACGAATATGAATCCGAACTGGGAGATAGGGATCATCATCAACACCACCAGGTAGAGCATCATGACCATGAAGGCCGGGTCTCCCCCTCCAACGATGGCCATGATCGCCATGATGAGGACCAGGAAGAGTGGGAAAGCAACGACGACAGTGACGAACGATTCCGCGAGCATTCCGAGCGTCTCCATCTGAGCCTTCATCGCGAGCTTGTTCTCCTTCTGGTACTCATCTGCCTTCAGCAGGAAGTACGGCTTCAACTGGCCACCTGATGTGGATGTCGTGATGACTCCCTGGAGGAAATCCTGGAACTTAGCAGAAGGCGACCTTCTAGCCGCCACTCTGATGGCCGAGAGGATGTCGGAGCCGAGCAACTCAGTATCCCGGGTGATCCACGCAGCCTCGGCCGAAATCTCCCCGTACACCCTCTGCCTCGACAGCTCCTTGAATATGACATCGATGTTCACATCGGCCGAGGCCATCGCGGATATGAAGCTCATCGCCGCCGCCAACCTCTTATCGATGTCCCTGCCGCGCTTCTTGGCTCTTGAACCGGGCGAGCCTAGGAGTATGAAATAAGTCATCATGGGCAGCAGGCCGATCGCGAGCAGGGCTATCATGATCCTCATGACCATGGAAACGCCCATAAGCCCCATCATGACCACGCCCACGCCTATACCGATCCCAATGCCGACGACCGCCATGATGACGGTGGCCGTCACGACGTATGCCAGGTACTCCTCCGCACGGATCTTCATGTGCGCCTTGAGCAGCGACTCCTCCAGTACTTCGTGGTCGTCCACTTTCGAAGACGCGTACCCGCCCATTACCCTCCATGAGAAGTCCTGGAACGGCGTTAGCTTGATGTAGTCCGGCAAGGCGCCCTTTGCCATCCTGATGAGGTGAGGCCCCATCTGCTCGCGTTGTTGGGCGAGCCTCGTCCTGAGGTATTGTTCCTTCTTGACCTCGACGCTCTTGAAAGGGTCTGTGACTTCAACCAGCTGCAACACCTCCAGGCGGTTCCTCCGAGGTTGGGCTGACGCCCATTTCGCGCCTGACTTTCTCAGCCGTATCCTTCGGGTTCTTGTAGTATTCGCGGATCAGGTTCCAGATGGGCATGTGGTCCATCATGTCCTTTGCCAGCATGTATTTGACAATGTCCACACGTCTCTGGAACTCGTCCATCAGCTCCTCGTGAGTGAGGTTCTTCATCTCCATGATCTTGTCGAAAAGGAAACTGTGGCCCTTGAACACGAACTTGTCGCTCGCCTGGTCCCACTCGTAAACGGTATTGCTGATCAGCTCGTTGGTTTCCGGCTCGAAACCGACGATCTCTATGAGCTGTTTGATCCTTCTCACCATGTCCATACCGACTCTGGCGTGCGTCTGGATGAGCACATTCCTGAGCGCGGTCAGCAGGATCCTGGGGCAGTTAATCGGCGGGTTCTCAAGCCTGTTCACCATGCCTTTCACGGAGTCCGCATGCATCGTCGAATATGTCGTATGGCCTGTGGCCATCGCCTGGAACATCGTGTAGGTCTCTTTGCCTCTGACCTCTCCCACTATGATGTAGTTCGGCCTCTGTCTTAGAGCCGCGCGTACGAGGTCGTACATGTCGATCTCCCCGGCGGCCTTCCCATCCGGCCCGCGCTCGCCCGCGCCCGATCTCGTCGTCCCAGGTATCCAGTTCTCGTGGGGAAGGTTGATCTCACGCGTATCTTCCATCGTCACTACCTTCGCCCCCGGGGGTATGAACAAAGCCATGGCGTTCAGTGTCGCCGTCTTTCCGCTGGCCGTTCCGCCGCAGATGATGGCCGACTCGCCATGCTCGACGCTGAGCCATAGGTATGCCACTATCTCAGGCGACGCCGTGCCGTACTTGATCATCTCGATAGGCGTGAACGGCTTCTCCTTGAAACGTCTGATCGTGAATGAAGAACCCCTGGTGGTCACCTCTCTCGCATAAGTCGCCTGGACTCTGTGTCCCTCAGGAGTCGTTCCATCCAGGATCGGGTTCGACACCGAGAGCTGCTTGCCGCATCGCTGCCCGAGGTTGATCACGAACGAGTTGAGCTCGTCCTCATCCTCGAATACTAAGTTGGACTTGATGGACTCGTACTTGTTATGGAACACGAAGAGCGGGACCCCGACGCCGTCGCACGACACGTCCTCGATGTGCGTGTCGTTCATCAGGCCATCTATCCGGCCATAACCGACGAAATCGCGCGTGATGAAGTGCTTGATCTTGTCCTCTGAGATCGGTTCGATGGTGATCCCCCGAGTTCTGACGAAGCTGTCAACGCTCCTCTCAAGGTATGTCTTCTTGTCCATGACACCGAGCTTATCCCACTCGTAGTCCAGAGTCTTCGTGAAAGTATCCTTGATCATGTTGAGCGTCTCCTCCTCGAATTCGTCGAGCACCGGCTCGATGACGCTCAAGAGGTAGTCGCTGTTGGTCTGGTTGTAAGTCGCTCTCACATAGGTGAAGGGTTCATCAACGCCGTAGAAGCCTGTCTCCTGGATCGCCGGGTCTGTGATCGGGGGTATCTCGGTGTACGCCGAGCCTCTCCCGCGCTTCCACTGCTTCCTCCTTGCCTCCGCGCCCTTCGCCTCTCTGACCAGGACTGGTTTGGATTTGAGTTTTATGAGCGCGCTCACGTACCCGCGATAGATCTTCGTGAAGAACGGCTGGCTCGGCTTCGCTATCGGAATGTCCGTTCTCATCTTTGGTTCGGAAGCTTCACTCAATTCGAGTCACCTCATCACGGTGCGAACTCTCCAACAGTTAACTGGACGCTCGCTCTCGTGTGATGGAATTCGCTCACATCCTTTATCGTAACGGTGACGACGTAGTAGTCGTTGACCTTGCCCGGAAAGTCGTACTTGGTGGGATCCGGCACGACGAAATCGTCTCCATGCGTGAGGTCTGCGCTTGTCGCGTTCAGCGCCTTGCGGAAGTAATTGGTCCATGCATTGCCGTGCTTCGTCGTAATCGTGAACGTGATGTCTTCATCCGTGGCGCTCTCGTATTCCATCGTTGACGCGTACAGGAGATCGGCGTTGACCACTTTCGCCCCGACCCCTCCTACGGTCTTATTCAGCCCCACAAGGGAGACCTGGGTCATCTGTACCACTCTGCTCCCACCGAAGTCGATGATGGAGAGACCTATCCCAGATATGATGAATTCACCATCGGATTGGTTTATGATCAATGCGCCAGCCTCGTAGATCACAGACTGCTCGACATAGTATCTGTTGGGGCAGTAGAGTCTCAGCTCCCCACCGGTGTGGCCGTCGTTGGCCTCAAGGTCGCTCGTGTAGCTCGTGTTGAACGAAGGCCTTCCAGAGATGGTTTCGGGCGTGAACGATAAAATGCCCGAGGTCGGACCAGCGAAGACAGGGATCCCAGTCGCACTTAGAGTGACAGGGACGACGATCGGAGTGGCCGCCACCATGCTGTTGGCGAAGTCGGCGATGAGTCCATCGATATCAGACTTCAGCGATACCATCTGTTGAATCGCCTCAACCATGTGAGCGCTCTCGTTGTCGCTCATCCAAGCGGGGACGATCTGACTCGTGAACACTCCCATGAATGTTAGGAAGACGAGAATCGTCATAATCGTACCGACGGTGGAAGCGACACCGTCCCTATCATCCCAACGTGTGGACTTCTTTATCCTCATAGAGGTGCAGTCCTCACAGTGTGCAGAATGCGGGGGTGACAAGTCCATACTACCACCGGAACTAGGGTGCCGGAACAACCTAATCAGCGCCTGGAAGATATTTAAAAGTGTCGTCACTGGTATCGGACGAAATACACCTCGATTCTAGAGTCATGGCTAGCCCGCCTCGGAACCTTGATTTTGCGTCAGCAGCGACCTCCTGCGTAGACATGTTTTCCGTGCCTTGATATCGCCCGCCGCTGGCCGGTCACGAAGGTTTAATATGGTGTTTTGCCTAACTGCTCACCGCTTCGCTCAAGCCGTGGTAACTCAGTTGGGAGAGTGCAAGACTGAAGATCTTGAAGTCGCCGGTTCGAGTCCGGCCCACGGCACCTCCCTGTCTAACCCCGTGAGCTGACCGTCCGCCGGATATCAAAACGTGGTATAGTTTAAATCAGCTGCATGCCGTAGGAGCGGCGCGGAGGAGGCATCGGGGTTGCCCATCAAGTCTTTCGAGATCAGTTCGCTGGACGCCAAGAGATTCACTAAGCTCGGGGAGAGAATTCCTCAGCTGAGGGTTGACCAGAACACTGCCATCACCAGCATCGCGGCCGCATCTGACAAAGAGGCTCACCTGGAGTTCAGGTTCGTGATCAACTACGTCGGCGTCGGCGTCATTAAGCTCGAAGGAAGGATTGTCTGGGATGGCGACGCCAACCTTCTGGCATCTCAATGGTCGGAGAAGCGAGCCCTCCCGAACGAGGTGTTCGGACCGATACTAGCCGCTACGTATGCCAACTGCATGCCCGCCGCCGTCACCACGGCGAGGGACATCGGACTCCCCCCGCCACTTCCACCACCGAAGATGCCCGCGGGCGCCAAAACGGATATGAAGGCTTCCCGCGGGAAGGACCACAAATCGTCCATGGAAGTGGGCTGATAACCGCCGGGTTATGCGCAACCGACCGTTCTGTCAACGTATGTGGTCCAGCGAGAACGACCCTATGTTGACGCCCTGCTTCGTCGCGGAGTATCTTATGTACGCCCGGGACTGAGCATCGGAAATACCTCTTACCGCCAGGAAAGTGTTTAGGTTCTCCACCTTGAACTCTATCATGCCGTCCATCAGCGACCCGAGCATCTGGATTTCCTGCTCACCGTGGACACCTTTCTCGATGGTGTACATGGACACGGCCTTGTCCCTCTTCCTGCGTCCGGCTAACGGACTCAGGAACCTGAAGGCGGTGGGGGGGTCAAGGTACGCGATCATCGTCGAAATGGACCGGAACGCTAGTCGATAGTATTGATGCGATTCCTTGAACTTCCCGGCCGCGTTCTCTACCGCTCTCTGTATGGCTTCATGATCAGTCGGAGCCTCGATGAACTCTGTGAACTCGTCATCTGCGTCATCTCCCATGCTCCTCGAGTAGGAGTCGACGTATCTCACGAGCCCCTTCTTCTCAAACTCTTCGTACCCTGAGAGCAGGTACATCATCTCGTCTCTGATCGCCTTTGGTGACTTCTCCGTGAGGACCCAGATGGCGGGGATGCCCATCTTCAGCCCCTCGGCGATGAAGGCATTGACCAACACCTCCTTGCCTGTGAAGGGCGGCCCGTAAATCAGCACATTGGTACCGAACGGCACTCCCCCGAGCAGAAGGTCGTCCAGCCTGCTCGTCCCTGTCTTGACCCTCTCCATCTTTATCTCGGCCATCCTGTCGGTCTCGCGCTTCTCTATCTCGTCGTCCATCAGACCCTGTTCGCGGGTGCGGAGTTCCTCCTCCTTGATATGGAGGTACTTCTCCTTGTTGCGGACCTCCTCCTCTTTTACCGTGACCTGGGCCTGCAACTCCTCGAGCCGTTTCTTGAGCGTGATCTCGTCCTGGCTACCCATCTCAGCCTGCATCTGGCCTACTTTGCGCAGCTCCTCCTGAAGGAGCTTCTCGCGGTACATGAGGTCCTCCTCGCGGCGTAGGACCTCGTCCTCCTTGTATGCCAGAGGTTCCTTCAAGCGGTCCATCTCCTCCTCGCGTATCCGGATGTCCTCCTTGAGTTTCTGGACTTCCTGCTCCCTCAGAGCGAGGTTTCTCTCGACCCTCTGTGCCTCTTCGAGCTTATTCATCACTTCCTTGTCGACGCCGACCGAGTCGCCTTCTGCAGCCTCCATCCTCTCATCCTTGTGCTTGAGGTCCAGCTGAGCCTGTGATAGACTCGCGTCGAGCTCTTCGATACGGCTCAGCATCGCACGCTCCTTCGCCGCGAACTCCTCCATCGCCTCTGGAGATATAGTCCCGGGTTGTGGGGACGCGTAATCGATCAGCCCGTCGGCGATCGCAACTTCCTTCGTCTTGAGCTGCTGCTCCATGGCGTCCAGCTGGGCTTCGCGCTGGGATATCTCCATCTCCTTGCGCTTCAGTTCCTGAGCCTCAGGGGGCATCTCCGAGATGCCCTTCTCCGCCTTCTCTTTGAGGGAAGAGACGACCTCCTCCAGTTCCTCGACCTTATGCTGGAGGTTCTCTTTGGCGACCATCTCCTCGGCGAGCTTATCAGCCAGATTCTCTCCCCGAAGCCCGGCCGCCTGCTGTTTCTTGATGAATTTTATTACTGCGATGCTGCCTCTCTTGACGTTCTCGAGTTCCTCTTCCAGGTGAGAGGATCTGCGTTTCTCCCTTTCCAAATCGGTCTTCATCTTGGTTATATCGTCGACAAGGGCCTGGGGGTCGAACTCCCCGGCCTCGATCTGTCGTATCTTATCGACGAGGACGTCACGCAGCTGGGATACCTCCGCCTCCCGTTTCTGGAGGTCCCTCTTGGGCACAGTCGTCTCCGGTTCGGCGAGCTCGGCGGTATCCTGAAGCCATTCGTCGATGGACTCCTCTTCTCCCGCCAGCCATTTGGCAAGCGACGCATCCGGCTTGATCTCGGGCGCTGCGACCGCTTCCGCCTCCGGAGCAGAAGATATCTCCTCGCCGGAAAGCCAGGCCGACAACCCGTCGTCCTCTCCTGCCAGCCAGCTAGCGAGGCCTTTGTTATCATGGGGTGCATCCATCTCCTCGGCGTTGCGGACAATCTTCTTCGCAAAACCCTCGCTGATGCCCTTTATTCCTGCCAGCTTGGTCAAACCGGCGCCCTTGATATCGTTGACGCCCTGGAACCCAGCGTCGTAGAGGATCTTCGCCTTGGCTTCCTTGATGCCAGGGATCGACATCAGATTATCAAGCTGTCGGTCGTCTGACGCGCTTCCTCCTCCGTCGACCGAGGCAGGCTGCTCGGTGTCTGCCGTAAGAGCCGCTCCGCACTGTTTGCATGTGTCTGAATCTGCGGAGGTTGGATGGTTGCACGTGGGGCAAGTCAGTTCGTCAGCCCGCGCCTTCTTCTTCTTTGCCATCTGGGCTCTCCTTCACCTTTCAACGTCGTGCAAGCCGATAACAATAGCATCCCATCGCGTGTCGTGGACCTCGGCGTTCGTCGAAGCCCAGTGTTCAGCACGGGAGCGCCGCGCTCCGTCACTGGCCTGAGCGGTCTTAATAGTCAAACTGTGATATATATAGTTACTTCGCATGGTTCTTTTCGGTGGCACGGATGCCTCGAAGACCGGGAGACCAAAAGAGAGAATAGCGTCGGAGGTCATCTTCGTCCGTTCTCCATGGATGAGGAATCGAAGGGCGGCCACAGGGGGGAGAGAGTCGGCGTCTTCGTATGCCGGTGCGGTACCAACATAGCTGGCACTGTCGACTGCGAAGCGGTCGCCGACGAAGTCCTGAACGTGCCTGGGGTCGTCGTGAGCAAGGACAACCTGTACACTTGTTCCGAACCGGGACAGAACGAGATCGTGGAGGCGATCAAGGAGCATGGCCTGACGAAGGTCGTCATCGCGTCGTGTTCGCCCAAGATGCATGAGCGAACCTTTCGGAAGACCCTTGAGAACGCTGGCCTGAACCCTTATCTTCTCGAGATGGTCAATCTCAGGGAGCACTGTTCTTGGGTGCATAAGGACAAGGTCGCCGCTACCAGAAAGGCCAAAGACTTGGTAAGGGGCGGGGTTAGGAGGGCGCTGGCTCTCGAGCCGCTCCACCCCGGGACGGTCACGCTCTCCAGGGAGGTGCTCGTCGTCGGTGGCGGCATAGCTGGCATATCCGCCTCCCTGCAGCTCGCCAACACCGGCTATCGAGTCCACCTTGTGGAGCGCGAGGCAAGCATCGGTGGGAGGATGGCGCAGCTCAGCAAGACCTTCCCCACTCTCGATTGCGCCCCGTGCATCCTCAGTCCAAGGATGGTCGAGGTGGGGGCGCACCCGAACATAGACCTACTGACGAGGAGCGAGGTCGTGTCGGTCGGAGGGACTCCTGGCAACTACGAGGTCGCGGTGCGTGTTGCCCCACGTGGCGTAGATCCGAAGAAGTGCACCGGCTGCACGAAGTGCGAGGAAGTATGTCCAGCGAAGGTACCCGACGAGTTCGAGGAGGGGCTCTACGAGCGGAAGGCCATCCACAAGCCCTTTCCACAGGCGGTTCCCGCGTCACACGTGATCGATTTCGAGAGCTGCAAGGACTGCGGCGCTTGTCAGAAGGTGTGCTCCGCGAAGGCGATCGACACAGAGGAAAAGGAGCGTCAAGTGGACTTGAAGGTGGGCGCGGTCATAATGGCAACCGGGTTCGATATGTTCGATGTCGACTCACTCCACGAATACGAGACCTCCCTGCCGGACGTCATCACCGCGACTCAGATGGAACGTATGATGATCAACGAGGCTGGAGCGGGCATGATCCCGAAGCGAAGAGTCGACGGCGCCAGGGTGAAGAAGGTGGCGTTCGTCCTGTGCGCGGGCTCCCGCACCAGAAAGATCGGGGTGCCATACTGCAGCAAGATATGCTGCAACTACGCGACCAAGCAGGCCGTGATATTGAGGAAGACTTTCCCGTACATGCAGGTCTATGTCTACTACATCGACATGCGCACCGCTGGTCGGGGCTTCGAAGAGCTCTACGCAAGGGCCCAGGAGGAGTTCGGGGTCAGATACATCCACGGCAAAGTCGCCTCCGTTCAGGCAGGAACCAAAGGCATACTCGTTAGAGCGGAGGATGTGCCGTTGGGCGAGGTCGTGGAGAAGGAGTTCGACCTGGTCGTTCTCTGCACTGCCATGCTCCCATCCCGTGGGACTGCGGAGCTCGCCAAACTGTTGAAGGTGCCTCTCGGAGAGGACGGGTTCGTTTCGGAGAAGCACCCGAAACTGGATCCGGTTTCCACTCATCGGACGGGTGTGTTCGCAGCCGGCGCGATCATCGGCCCGAAGGATGTAAGAGACAGCGTGGTGGACGGTAGAAGCACCGCATCGCATGTGATGGAGTTCCTCGGGACGGGGAAGATGCTCTTGGACCCCGTGAAGGCGCAGATCGTCGATGCGTCGAAATGCACCAAGTGCATGGCTTGCGAGGCCGTCTGCCCGGCAAAGGCCATTTCGGTCGGCGAGATGCCGGAGATCGACCAGATCGCATGCATCGGCTGCGGAGCATGCGTGTCAGAATGTCCCACGAAGGTGTTCGAGCTGGCGCATTACACCGACAAACAGCTGCGACAGCAGATCGAGGGTGTCCTGGAGGGCGAAACCGATGAGACCCGGATCATCGGGTTCTTCGGTGATGTCCTCGCGTATGTCGCAGCGGACTCAGCTGGGACCGCGAGGATGGAGTATCCAGCTAGCATACGTGTCATCAGAGTGCCGTCCACTGCGAGGACGGGTCGGGGCGAGATCCTGACGGCGTTCGGGATGGGGGCGGACGGGATCGCCCTGTCCGATGAGGAGGACGGGGAGGCAGCGCACTTGACCGAGAAACGATTGGAGGCGCTCGGACCGGAGCTCGACGCCCTGGGCATAGGGCGCGACAGGGTCGTTTTCATACCTATGCTGCTGCCGATCTACAAAGTGCTACCCAAGATGATCGAGACATTCGATAAGACGATAGCATCGCTCGGAACGCTCAGCTCCGAGGTCCGAGCTAGGGCTTTGGTCGCTGCGGAGACGCCGTCCGACCCGGTCTTCGGCAGAAAATAGCCTCACGCGCCCGTGGCCATGCCGTGCACGCGCTCTCGCGCGCTCTCGCGCGCTCTCGCACGAGTGACTGGCGCCTTGTGTAAATCTATTTATATTGATATGTCGCATTAGAATCTATACCGCGTGCCTGGCTCAGGACAAGTGGTTGCTGATGCAGAAGCGAGTTCTAGTGAAGATAAAGAAGGACAAGACCGAGCTGAGCCTGCGCGAGGTCCTCGAGAAGATTCAGGAGCTCCAGACGCAGCATCCCGACGAGGATGTGTTCTTCGACGGTGATGAGTACGCGATATGCGTCCGCCCACGGAAAGCCTCCCCGTAGGATTATAATAAGTACGCAACCAATCGGAAGCGCGGTTGTGAGATATGCCCGGCAGAGTCACCATCGGACTTTTCAACTCGTATGATCCTGTGAGGTTCCACGAATCCCACCGTCGGGCACTGGCGCGTGCCGGCCCCCTCGCGTTGGCTTTCGACTGCAACCTCGCGACGTTCGGCTTTCCCTTCGATAACGGTCTCACTACGCCCGTCGAGATAGCGATGTGGGTCTCCACGACGACCAGCATCGGCGAGAGCGGGAAGTACCTCATCGACCTTGCCGAGAAGGGTCGCTA
>JAJISI010000181.1:278-503 GCA_022848805.1 Thermoplasmatota archaeon | reverse complement strand
ATCGGTCTCGAGAAGTATTTAGGGTTGGAAGTTTATGCCTCCCACATTCACGCGCGATATCCAACGCACGCTACTCTGGATACTCAAAAATCTCCCGCTGGTTTACCTCTACAGGGCTATCACCCTCTATGGCGCCTCTTTCCAGAGGACTTTGAGTTAGCCAGCTAGGAAGTAAATGAGTCCAAACTCCACATCTCCAATAACTCTTCGTTAAAGGATTCGGTT
>JAJISI010000181.1:0-268 GCA_022848805.1 Thermoplasmatota archaeon | reverse complement strand
GGTTTGCCCTATTGGGTGTTCGATCGCCTTTAATAACCCAATCTCTATTGATTTCATTTCCTCTGCCTACTCAGATGTTTCATTTCGGCAGGTTCCTCCTCACATATGTGAGTATCACTAATGTGATGGGATGTCCCATTAGGTAATCTCCGCATCAAAGGCTCCTTGCGCCTACACGGAGTAATATCGCGGCTTGGCACGACCTTCTTCAGCACTCGAGCCGAGCAATCCGCTAAATGGCTTAAATTAATCTGGCTCAATTTACGTC
>JAJISI010000180.1 GCA_022848805.1 Thermoplasmatota archaeon | reverse complement strand
GGGCAGGGCTGGCAGTAGTCACACTTGGTGCAGCCGATGTAGCCGAGCTCGGAGTACTTCCCCTGGACCCTCTCGACGAGCTCCAGCTCCCCGGGGGTGAGGGTCCCCGGGCCTGAGCGGCCGGCGCTCTCGATGTTCTCGACGACGTGCTGCATCGTGCTCATGCCGCTGAGGACTACGGAGACCTCGGGGTGGTTCCAGACCCACTGGAGGGCCCACTCGGCCGGGCTCTTCCTCACGGGGGCCCGGTCCCAGAGCTCCAGAATCTCCTGGGGCGGATTCATAGCCAGCTTTCCTCCCTGGATGGGCTCCATCACGACAACGGCGAGACCCTTAGCAACGGCGTAGTCCAGACCCACGGTACCCGGACCTTTTTGGCTGGACATGGTGTCCATGTAGTTGTACTGGATCTGGCAGAAGGTCCAGCCGTCGTATCCGTCGATGATCTCCTTGAAGGCGTCGAAACCGTCGTGGAAGCTGAAGCCTATGCACTCAATTCTGCC
>JAJISI010000018.1:4827-15038 GCA_022848805.1 Thermoplasmatota archaeon | reverse complement strand
GGTTCACCTGGTGCGAGAGATCGTCGCTGGCCACGATGTAGAACCTGTCGAATATCTTCCCGAGGTTCTCAAGCGGGATACCGACTCCGTTGTCCCTGATCCATACGTGTATCATCTTGCCCTCGTCCCTTGCGCCGACCTGCACCCTGCCACCCTCTTCGGTGTACTTGATGGAGTTATCCAGGATGTTGTTGAACACGTCCTTGATCCTCCGTCTATCGGCGTTTATCAGGGGCAACTCACCCTCCACCTCGAGGGACAAGCTCTGCTTCTTCTCCACGGCGTCGTGGGACCGAGCCTTGACGACCTCCTCCAGAATGGTATCGACCTTCGTGGGTTCGGCTTTGATCTGCATCGTGCCCTTCTCAAGCCGACTGACGTCGAGCATGCTCTCGACAAGTGCGTAGAGCTTGTCAGTGTTCGCCCGTATCGTCTTAAGCATCTGAGAGAACTTGGGTTCGGCTGTCGGAGCGTACTCTGATTCCACGAGGTCGAGATACCCCCTCATGACCGTCAGGGGCGTTCTCAACTCGTGGGAGACGACGTCTATGAACTGCGTCTTCATCTTAGCCACACGCTCAAGCTCCTGATAGGTCTGGATCAGCTTCTCGTACGATCTCTCGAGCTGACTCTGGAGACGTATGTTCGAAGTCACATCCATGGCCACAAACAGGACCGATTCCACGTCACCAGTCTCGGAAGCGACAGGCACCACCTTGACATGGAGATAGGACACCTTGTCGGGGATGGGGACGAAATGCACTTCGTTCTTCTCGCCAGCGTGGCCATCGAACGCCTGCATGAATAGGGCATCGAGTCCCGACTTCGCCATGACCGATATCTCGAAGACGCTCGTGCCAATCAGTTCCTGCTCCGATTCGCTCGCAAGGATGGCCAGCATATACTTGTTGACAGACTGGATCATGCCCTTGGAGTCGACGGTCATCAGGCCTATCGGTGCAACGGACATAACCCCGTCCGTCGCCTCCTTTGTTCTCGTGTGCCTGTGGGTCGTCCTCATGTGACCCAGGATTGCAGCTATGGAGTCGGACAGCAAAGAGACGGTCTTAGTCTCGGGTTCGGTGAATCGCTCTTTTTCCTTCGTCCTAGCAGTGATCAGGTAACCAATGAGTTCTCCATTGACGAACACCGACCCCGTGACCATGCATCCGAGGTCGAGGGACCTGTACAGTTCCAGAGCTCCTGCGGGGACCTCCTCCTCTTTATCAATCAGGGTCGCAGTGCTTCCTGGGCCCTTTGCCAGACGTTCGCGGGCCTCCGGAGTGACCAGCACCTGAGGCAGCTTGGCCAGGCGGCTGAAATCCAATCCGTCCAATCCGACGAACTTAGCATCCGAGAACCCCGACAAATAGACTAGAACCCCGGCGTAATCAGCGTCCGTCAGGCGTCTGAGTGTCGAGGCGATTAAAGAGTAGGCACTCTCGACATCCGGGCTCTCAGCGAGCTCCGTCGTCAAAGCGGCTATGTCCCTGAGGATGTTTGCATCGTCGATAACTTCGTCGGGCAAGAGACGCTCCTCCGTTACAACCGGACAAGCAATGTGGACTAATGGGGGGGTCGCGTACCGATAAGGAACCTACGCGGTAATAAATGTGTTCGGCAGAGCCCTGTCTGCCGTGTGAGACATAATAAACGCACGAACACCGATTCGTGGACGATGTCCACCAGGAGTTACGGGGATAAGAAGCCCGAGATTCCCGCGAGCGCATATGCCGACCGGGACTCAATCCTGATCGGGGATGTCGTTCTTGAGGATGACGTCACCATCTGGCCGGGCGCCATTCTGAGGGGAGACGATGACAGGGTCGTCATCCGGAAGGGATCGGCAGTCATGGACGCGTCGTTCATCGAAGCACCCCGAGGAGGGCCAGTCACGGTAGGTCGCGGTTGCCTGGTCTCCCACGGGGCGAGGCTACACGGGTGCACGGTAGAAGACTGTGCGCTAATCGGCATAGGCGCCATAATCCTCGATGGCGCGACTGTAGGGAGAGGTTCGATAGTCGCTGCAGGCAGCGTGGTCACTCCAGGGACGACGATCCCGCCGGAATCCCTGGCCCTGGGAACCCCAGCGAAGGTGTCGAGAGCGACAACCGACGACGAAGCCTCCTGGCTCGAAAGAGAGCTTAGAGGCGTCAGGGAGAAGGCTGAGGTCTACGCTAGGACTGAGGGCGGATAGCGCGCGTGTGGCCGCGAGCCCCATTCGTCCCTGGCCTCACCGTATATTACGTTTTCCGTAACGTTGTGATGTACGTTTTCGTACGTTGACATATGGCGTTTAAGTATTATGAGACTCATCGAGTGCGGTAGGGTTCGAGAGAAGCTGGGAAAATGAGAATCTCGATTACTTAGGACGTGTAGTGCTTGGAAGTGCATTTCGGAAAACCCGTGGTCGCACGCGTGCGCAAGTGCAGATTGGTCGTTGTTAAGGACCGGCGTTCACAGAACGACGAAGACGCACCCCCCGAGGACGGCGGCTGACACGGGCTGCGGTCGGTGGCACCGCGAACATCACAGACACACGGTTGGTAGGCGCTCATGGGCTGGCAGTTCCGAAGGCCGACTTTATATAGTTTTTGCGAAAAAGATATTCACCTGAAAAATCAATATGCGGTTGGAAGGGATGAAAATGACTTCTGGACAGAGTAACGAACCCCAACAGCAGGCGCCGTATCCTGCCTATGGAATGCAGTATCAGCAGGCACACAGACCGCCAGGTGAGTTCATAAAGTCGTTCGCCTCGGACATGTGGCTGGCCCTCGGGGTCGTCGCAGGGTTTTTCCTGCTGATGATCGGATCCATAATCTATGGCATCGCAGACACAGCCACGGGTATGGATGCGGGGATGATCGTGAAGGCTCTCGGCCTATTCGTTGTGGTCGCCGCCATGTTCCTCGGCGCGTTGCTGAGAAACGACATGAACAAGTGGGTCAGAGTGGCTCTTATCCTGAGCGCGACTCTGCTCGTAGTGCTGGTAGGCTTCTGGGGACCGTTCGCAGGTCTGAGCGTGCGGTTCTGACCGTGCGCCCGAGCATACTAGGCTACCTCTAAAACCTTTCATTCCAGCCTTTTTCCCACTTTTTCCTCGACAGATTCCATCTTCGAGCGGAGCATGTCGGTGGCACCCCTTCGGTCGTCGATCCTGATCGTCGTAGCCACCCTCGTACACGCTGCAGCGACGGCCTTGTGACATTCTGCGATCACGGCCATGACCTGGTCGTAATCCCCCTCAAGAACCGTGCCCATCGGGTTGAGGCGGTAGTCTACACCAGACTTGTCCACGATCCTCAGACAATCAGCAACGTACTGACTCACGCTCTCACCTGCTCCGACCGGCATAACACTGAACTCTGCCAACATACATGACCACCCGTATCTTCGTCCGGATCTCGACGGCACCACACGGTCCCATGATTTCATGGATGCCGCTCGTCGAACGCCAAGGTATTTATACCTCGGTCATCTAAATGAAATCTCTGTTGCGAGAGCAAGGGGTTTTTTTAGGTTCGGGGGCAGATTTGTTATGAAACGACGTGTGGAACCATTGAACGAATCCTTGAATATAATCACGAAGCTGAAGAAGTCAGACGTGAGTGTCACCAACACGACGCTCACTGTCGAGCATCTCACGAAGGCGATCAAGAACAGCATCGACAAGCAGGGCATGCCTGAAGAGGAGGCGAGGGCGATGGCTCAGCATGTCATGAACTTCTTCGGCTACAGCGAGAGGATAATCGACAACGTGCTCGAGCCAGAGGATAGGGATGCATTCTACATGCTGGAGGACGCGGGCATCCTGACGACCGAGCGCGAGGAGACCACCCTGTACGACGGCAGAGAGTGGCGCATCCACTACTGGATGTTCCACAAGGAGCGCATATCCGAGCTCATATATGGGAGGGGTAGGTCCCTGGACAACCTGGACGATGGCGTGACAGTCTACGACGATATCCCCGACGATATTTGGTCGAGGGAGTAGGCCGGTCCTCCGTCGCCTATTTTCGCCGATGCCGGGCAAAGCGTTTAGAGTGCACTTGCCGCTCGGACCTTACATATGTCACAGGATGGCTTTCCGTATCGCCTTAGGCAGGGGCAGGACAGGCTCATCGACCTCGTCCAATCAGCATGTGAGTGCCGGAGCCATCTTGTGGTCGAGAGCGGGACGGGCACTGGAAAGACCGTTTGCTCGCTCCACGGCGCCCTTGATGTGTGTCGCCGCCGGGGGAAGAAGCTGCTCTATCTGACACGCACAAACTCACAGCAGCGTCAGGTCATGTACGAGCTGCGGGGCATCAGAGGCACCCGGGACCACTTCGGCATAGCTCTCCAGGGAAGGAGGAGCATGTGTCCTCTGGCAAAGGTCGACCCCGAGCTGGCCGACGGCAACCCTGAGGAGCTCTCGAAGGTGTGTGGTGAGAGAAAGGCCAGGGTCATGCGCGGAGAGGAGGATGCGTGCGTGTACTTCGCCTCTGTAATGTCGCAGGACATGCAGGAGGTAACGAAGTATCTCAGGAGGGAGCTTCCGACCGCGGAGGAATTCTCCGATTACTGTCAGGAACGGACCCTCTGCCCGTACGAGGCGACGAAGATGCATGTCCCCGCGGCGGACGTGATCGCAGCGCCGTACATCATGTTCTTCGACGAATTCATAAGACGCACTCTCCTAGATTGGATGGGGTGCTCCCTGAGCGACATCGCCCTGATCGTGGACGAGGCGCACAACCTGCCGTCGTACGCCCGTGAGCTGAGGTCCTCCAAGCTCTCGGATATCACCCTGAGATTGGCAGAGAGCGAGATCGACGAGTTCGGCGACCCAGAGGTGGCGGAGGGGACGAGCATGAGCGACCTGGTCGGCCTTCTCGGAAACTCGCTGGAACGTGCCGTGGAGGAATACCTCATCGACGAAGACGGGATCATACCTCAATCCTTCCTCGAAGAGGACCTGATGTTCGGGACCCGTCAGACCAGTACGAAGCTGAAGGGCACCTATTCCCAGCTGAGCAACTACGGAGAGATGGTGCGCGACGCCCGTAAGGGCGCGGGTAGGCTACCGAGGTCGTACGTACACAGAATGGCAGGCTTCCTTACTCTCTGGCACACCCTCGAGGAGGGGGAATACGTCAAGCTGGTGGTCAAATCAGACACCAGCGCTTTCGAGGCATACTGCCTAGATGCGTCGATAGCCTGCAAGCCAGTGCTCGAGTGCCACTCCAGCGTGCACATGTCGGGCACCTTGAGACCGCTTGACGACTATGTCCTTTCGTTAGGGCTGCCAAGGGATTCCGTGACGGCGGAAATCGAGTCGCCGTTCCCTCCGCACAATAGGAAGATAGTCTTCGTCGACGACGTCACGACCAGGCACGATGACCTGGAACGGGACCCTGCCATCGTCGATCGGATCGCAGGCCACATATCGTCGATCGTGTCGGCCTGCAGGAGGAACACGATAGTATTCTATCCGTCGTACGCGACCATGCACAGAGTCCGTCCCCTGGTGGACGCCGTCGAGGGGGTGCAGGTCTACATGGAAGAGCGTTCGATGGGGCAGGGGGACCTGATGGACACTGTTCAGCAGTTCAAGTCCGCACGGGGGAACGCGGTGATGCACGCCGTCTCTGGTGGGCGGGTCAGCGAGGGGATCGATTTCCCCGGAGACGAGCTGGAGCTGGCGATAATCGTAGGCATACCATATCCGAAACCCACATCCCGTCATCGGGCGCTCCAATATTTCTGCGAGATCAAATTCGGAGACGGCTGGACGCATGCCGTCAAGGCGCCAACTGCGAGAAAGCTGCTCCAGGCCGTAGGTAGGCTGATACGGTCGGAGACGGACAGAGGCATGGCCGTCGTGCTGGATAGAAGGGCGGCACAGTTCGAGGATGTGTTGAGCGCTTCGAGATGTGACTCCCCCGCACGCGACGTGCTCGACTTCTTCTCTGACAGGTAGCCGGAAGACCACTCTAAATCGGGCGTGTGCAAGGGCCAGCATCCCGGATGTAGATGAGTTCACATCGTGATATGGCGGCTCCGACGCTTCCGGCAGGGCGACCGCTCTTTGCGTTTCATTATAATGCACTTCTGCAATATGCCCCCGAAGATGTCCCCTTTGGAGGCGGCCTTTGCAGGCCTGTGGTTGATGCTACCGGCCCTCATACCCAACCCAGCCGCCGTCCTTGTCGGCGGGGGAACGCCTATGGATTTTGGAAGGACCTGGAGAGGACGGCGAGTCCTCGGGGACGGCAAGACATGGAGGGGGTTCATCGGTGGGGCGACCTGCGGCATACTGTTCGGGACCCTCCAGATCGGGGTGGGACAGGCGGCGGAACTCGGAGATACGTGGACTTTCGGTGAATGGCCCTCAGCCCTGGTGATAGTGCTGTGCCTGAGCTTCGGTTCAATGATTGGGGACAGCCTGGGATCGTTCGTGAAGAGAAGAATCGGGGTCGACCGGGGGTTCAAAGCGCCTGGGCTGGACCAGTACAACTTCGTGGTCGGGGCGGCGATCCTGCTGATGATATTCCGATTCGACTGGTTCGACCAGCACTACGTCGCAGGAGACGCGATATGGGGCTTAGTCGCACTTCTCGTGCTCGTCCCGCTCTTGCATCGTGGGATCAACATAATAGGTTATAAGATGGGAAAAAAGAATGTGCCTTGGTAAGGTGACGATCGCATGCTCAGGCAGATGCTGATGGACCTCAAAGTCGTGGAGACTGGGGACTTCGTCCTCGCTTCTGGGAAGAGTAGCAGCTATTTCGTGAACATCAAGCGCGCGAGCACAGACCCGATCGTGCTGAGAGAGATTGCCAAGGCGATAGCGCCGTATGTTGACGACAGCAAGATAGCCGGCATGGCGCTTGGGGCAGTGCCTCTCGCGGTGGCGGTCGCCCTGGAGACCGGACGGCCGTACGTGATGGTCCGCAAGGATGCGAAGGACCACGGAACGAAGGAGCTGGTCGAAGGCGAAGTGCAGGACGGGGATGAATTCGTGATAGTCGAGGACGTTGCCACAACGGGAGGGTCCACGATGAGAGTCGTCCGCGCATTGAGGGAGAAGGGAGCCATCGTTTCCAAGGCCATCGTCGTCGTCGACAGAGAGGAGGGCGCGTCCTCCTTGCTTTCCAGCAACGGCGTCGAGCTGATACCACTCTTCAGAGCCAAGGACCTCATATGACGTCTTCAGGGTACACGCTGACGGACTGTAGGAAATGCCGCCTATGGACCGGGAGGGCCAAGATAGTGAACGGAACCGGACCGCGCAACGCCAGAATAGTCTTCGTAGGCGAGGCCCCCGGCCGAGACGAGGACCTCACGGGCGAGCCGTTCGTTGGAAGGGCGGGCAGGATTCTGAACGAAGCCCTCGAGGAGGCGGGTGTCGACAGAGGAGCAGTCTACATAACGAACCTCGTGCGGTGCAGACCCCCTGAGAACAGGAGGCCTAGGCAAGACGAGCTATCCGCGTGCGCTGGGCATCTACGCCGTGAGCTGGCGCCCATGGACCCCGTCGTCATATGTGCGATGGGGCAGACCGTCGCTCGCAGCCTCTTCGGGATTACGAAGAAGATGGCAGATGTCACGGGCAAGGAGTTACCCCTGGAGATGGGCGCAAGGAGATTCCGAGGAATGATCGCATACCATCCGGCGGCATGCCTATACCGCAGGACCAATATGGATTCGTTCAAATCGACAGTGAGAAAGAGCCTCGGAATGGCTGGGATGGTGTGATTCGTGCGAAATGCTTGTTGCTCAAGGGTCGCGGGCCTCGCACTACTGTTCATAGCAGCAGCATCTATGGTAATCTCCGGCGCGCAGGTACAGCAAGAAGCGCTAGCTAGTCAGATGACATCCACATGGACCGTTATGATATACATGGCGGCCGATACCGAGGACCCCCTTCCGTGGGCGCAGGACATCAACGAGCTCGAGGCGGCCACCCACGTCGAAGGAGTTGATGTCATAGTCCTGGTGGATCCGCCGGAACAAGGCGACTCTAGACTGCTGAAGATAGTGCACGATGACAATTACTTCGACCCCATGATAGTGTCTCCTGAGCTGGATGACGGAGGGGAGGTCATATCGGGCGGAGGCGAGGTCAACACGGGATCGCCGGCAACGCTGAGGAATTTCATCGTCTACTCAGCGACGCATTATCCTGCTGACAACCTCGTGCTGGTCCTATGGGGTCACGGCGGAGCATGGAGAGGGCTGTGTCCGGACGGGTATGATCTTCTGACGCTACCTGAGCTTAGCTCGGCGCTGTCAATGACAAACGAAGCCCTCGACAGAGGGATTGACATGGTCGTGCTTGACATATGCAACGGCGCGACCCTGGAGATCGCCCACGAGATCAGTGGGCATGCGGATATTCTCGTGGGGAGCGAGCTGCTCGTGCCTGCAGAAGGGCTCCCATACATGGACATCGTCAATGACCTGACAGCAGACACCTCGCAGTCGGTCGAGGCGTTCGCTGAGGTCATCGTGGACGACTACATCGATTGGGCGCTCTACGGCTCCTCGTGCTCGACATCAATGGGTGCCTTCGACCTTGGGCACATCGACGATGTCGTCAACAGTCTCGACGAACTCTCGGCCCTGGGCTTCGGATACGACCGACTCTATCACGACCTGACATCCTCGGCGATGCGCTCCTCAGAGTGCACAGAGGAGCCGTGGTACCTCGATCTGGGCAGCATCGCAGAAGAGGTGTGCGAGCGTGACCTTCCTGCGGAAGTCAAACACGCGGCGTTGCTCGTCGCTCAATCGCACCAATCAGCAGTCATACGCCACGAAACGGTTGATGTAGGGGGCACGAACGGCATAGATACCTCACTCGGACTTGGAGTGTATGTCCCGGCAGACACAGCTCTCGACGAGGCCTACTCTGAGCTCCGGATAGCCGAGACCTCGTGGGACGAGTTCTCGGCCGCTCTGCGAGGAGACAGAGGAATCGTTCCGTCGGGGCCAGGGCCGGCCATCGAGGTGGGTGATTCGACCACAGACGGTGACTTGCTTCCAGACGTCCTCACCGTGACCTGGAGTCCTGACCAGTCATCGAACTACTCGTCGTATGCGGTCTATGTGTTCCAGGTGTGGTCACATGGTCTTGTCATCTATTCTGAAACCCACTCCGAAACACCCATAATCAGGGTCGCAGGCGTCGTCGGCGACCTGCTCATATCGGCATCCGCCTTCATCGGCGACGAAGTCCATTCCCACCACTCGCTAAACGCCACCCTTTCGAAACTCATCGGGATAGAAATCACTGTCGGACAAGGGGGCCTTGTGCCAGGAAGGCAGCTCGAGATAGTAACACATCACGAAGACGAGGAATCTCACAGAGTCCTCTGCCTAAGCGGCTCGTGCATCGTCTATCTGGTGATACCGGAACAGGGTGATGTGGGGGATATCATCAGAATCGAGGTCGTCGACGCGGACCATGAAACGGTCCTCTCGGAGCGATTGATAATCATAACCGGGGAAGATATCGCAATCACGATGTTCATCCACGAGCCATCATCCGACAGCATCGGTACGGTGTTGGCGGTTAGCGCGGTCGCATCCCTCGCGCTGCTGGCCATAGCGTTCGTGATATACGCAAACTTTCTGAGAGGAAAGAAGCGGTAGCTCAGAACCTTTTCCTGAAAAGGAACTTGAGATTGCCGAGACCGTCCCGCCAACTGTTCAGTTTGACTTCACCTATTCGAACTCTGTAAGTTATGGGGACCTCTTTCGCCCTCGCCTTCCTGAACGCCTCTATCTTGATCTCCTCTGACATCGCCATCTCGAGGCTCTCCAGGTCGACCACATCCAGGACAGACCTTCTGAAGACCCACATGCCGCTCTGTGAATCACGGACCCTCACCCTGAAGAGTAATCGTGTAGCGGTTGACAGAACCCAGTTGCCGACCCTGTGCTTCGTCTTCATCGCGCCCTTTTCCATCCTGGCGAACCGATTGGTCGTGATGAAATCCAGCCCTTCGGCGTCCAGCATGTCCACGAGACCGGGCAGATCGGTCGCAGGGTATGTCATATCGGCATCCAGGGTCGCTATGAAATCTCCCTTAGCGTTCTCGAAGCCAGTCCTATAGGCTCGGCCATAACCGCGCCTCGGTTCATCGATAACGACCGCACCCAACGAAGTCGCTATCTCCTTGGTTCTGTCCACTGAGTTCGTGTCCACTACGAGGATCTCA
>JAJISI010000018.1:0-4572 GCA_022848805.1 Thermoplasmatota archaeon | reverse complement strand
AGACTTCGACGTCTCGAACAGCCTAGTTGGTTTGTAGGACGACCATAGACGGCCGTGTTTCATCGTCAGCTGCTTCCTCCCCCAGCCGTTCCAGAAGGCCTGCTTGAAGAACCCTTTGAAGCTGCCTTTCGTCCTATGATACACGAGGGCGTTCTCGTTCACTCCCAACGAGTAGCCCATCGAAACCGCTCGCAGGTTGATATCGATGTCCTCCGCCGTGACGAACCACGGGTCGAAGCCTCCGACAGCGTCCAGGACCTCCTTCTTCCAGGCCATGCTCGCGCTGGGATGGGATATATCCATCCCGCGGTGAAACAGCTCGACGCGCCGTAGGTCCTCGAACGCGTGATATCCAATATTGATAGTCTTTCCAGCGACGATGTCGTGTTCCCTGAGGGACCTCCGCAACTCGCTCACCCAGAATGGGTTCGCGATGCAGTCGCCTCCGATTGTCGCGACAGCATCTCCCGTAGCCTGAGATATTCCAAAATTGGTGCTCTCACCTCTCGTGCCGGGATGCCGATGGAGCCATATGTCGGGGTGCTTCTCGGCATAGGCCTTTATGAACTCCAGGGTACCGTCGCAGCTTCCTGCATCTACGACGACGATCTCGACAGGTCCCTCCTGGACCACCAAGCTGTCGAGAAGGTCTCTGATATGCCTCTTCTCGTTCAGGAGGTTGAGCACAACGCTTATCTTCATGGCCGTTTCGAAATCAACCGAACAGGTTCGGCCCCTTAATATTATTTGCAGTGACTCGAAGCGAATCAAGGTTCATTAGCCGGTTTATATCCGATGCCGTAGTAACGAGCTCCAGCTTTCTCGACCTCCGCAGGTACAAGGAACCTTCTGCCGTCTACGACCACTGGATTCCTCATCCTGGAAAACTCCTTCCTGCCGAGCCGTTTGAACTCCGGCCAATCCGCCTGGATGATGCACGCGTCGGCTCCGTCCAATGCCTCCTTCGCTGACGAGGCGTACATAATGGTCGGCATGAGCTCGATGAAGTTGGATGCCGCCATCGGATCATATGCGACGACCTCGGCCCCGCTGGCCAAGAGGCCTGCGATCAGAGGGATGGCCCTGGTCTCGCGGACGTCGTCCACGTTTCCCTTGAACGAGAGCCCGAGCACCGCGATTCGCCTTCTCTCCAGGGTTCCCAGCACCTCCTTGAGGATGAAAGACGCTTCGAAGGGCTGCTCGTCGTTCACAGCCAGAACCGCGTTAAGGAGACGACCAGGATACTGCATGCTCCTAGCCTTCTGCCTAAGAGCCTTCACGTCTTTCGGCAGGCAGCTGCCTCCGAACCCCAGGCCTGGCTTGAGAAAGAGTGGGCCAATCCTCGGATCCTTCCCTGCAGCATTGAGCACCACGTCGGAGTCTATCCCCAGTCGATAGCAGATATTAGCCATCTCGTTGGCGTAGCTTATCTTCGTTGCGAGGAAGACGTTCGATGCGTACTTGATCATCTCCGCCGTGCGGAGATCGGTCCGTATCTTATCTGAACTGATAGGAGAGTAGAGTTTCATGAGCGCATTGCCACAACGCTTGTCAATCGCGCCGATGACGATTCTCGTTGGTTCCATACTGTCCTTCAGAGCGCTCCCTTCCTGGAGGAACTCGGGGTTCATGCACAGCCCGAAATCGCGGCCTGCAGTCTTCTTGGACCCCACCTCCAACACCTCCCTCACGACGGTGTCGGTGGTCGAAGGCACCACGGTGCTCTTCACCACGACCACTTTGTAGTCTTCTGACTTCCGGAGGACCTTCGCGACGCTCCTGCTCGCCGCCTTCAACGCGCGTATGTCTATGCGCCCGGAGGAGAGGGAGGGGGTCTGGACACATATGAAGATGAACGCCGACTCACGCGCGGAACCAAGGACGTCCTTGGAGGCCTTCAGCATCCCTTTCTTGACCAGCCTCGACAGCTCCTTCTCGAGAGGGGGCTCATAGAATGGAGACTTACCAGAGTTCACGGCTCTGACACGTCGTTCATCGACGTCTGCGCAGACGACCTCGTGCCCAAGCTTGCCAAACATGACGGCCGTGGCCAACCCGACATATCCAGCTCCTATCACACACACGCGCATGTTTGCTCGTACCCCATCTTGCGATTATAAACTTTTCATGCCTGGCGGATTTCGGCAAAGGATTATATTGCCACTGATTGTTCATTCGTGGTATGAAGGTAGTCATTCCCGCTGCAGGGCTGGGCACGAGATTCCTCCCAGCTACCAAGGCTCAGCCAAAGGAGATGCTGCCCGTCGTGGACAAGCCGACTATCCAGTATGTCGTTGAGGAAGCGGTCGAGTCGGGCATCACCGATATCGTCATCATCACAGGACGGGGGAAGCGGGCGATAGAGGACCACTTCGACAAGTCATATGAGCTTGAGCACAGGTTGACCGCGTCCGGGAACGACGATGAACTCGACAAGATACGAAAAATCGCTTCGATGGCGGACATATTCTACATACGTCAGAAGGAGCAGCTGGGTCTGGGACATGCCATCCTATGCGCGAAGAAGCACATCGGGCGCGAACCGTTTGCCGTCATGCTCGGTGACGATATCGTGGTAAACGAGAAACCGTGCATGGCCCAGCTTCTGCGAGTGCATTCTGAGAAGGTTGCGTCCGTGGTCGGCGTGCAAACCGTTCCGAAGGCGCAGACGCCGAAGTACGGAGTGATCGACGCTAAGGAGGAGTCGGAAGGGATCTATCGGGTCACTGACCTGGTCGAGAAACCCTCGCCGGAGGACGCGCCGTCTGACCTCGCAGTCATAGGGAGATACGTGTTCGAGCCGCAGATATTCGACTATCTCGAGAGAATCGGGCCTGGCAAGAACGGGGAGATACAGCTCACGGATGCGATGAAGATGCTGTGCAAGGAGCGAAACCTGTACGGCCTGAAATTCAGCGGACGAAGGTTCGATATCGGGAGCAAGGTCGACTGGATCAGAGCCACCGTCGAATTGGGCCTCGAGAGACCCGACCTCGGCGAGGAGTTGAGGCCGGCGCTCAAGAAGCTCCTAGGATGAGGCGTCCAGCGTTCCCTGAGAACGGCATATACCGTTGCTTTTGGCTCCGCAATATATTATAGCTAGGGATGGCTTCAAGACAAGCGTCGGTGCATCGGATGAAGATCCTTGCGAAACATTACACCATCGAAGATTGCGAGATCGGAGAGGACACCATAGTCCGCGATTTCGTGAACCTCTACGGATGCAGGATCGGGAAAGAATGCAAGATAGCGGCGTATGTCGAGATCCAACGTGGAGTGGTCGTCGGAGACAGATGCAAGATCGAGGCTTTCGCGTTCATACCGTCTGGTGTGACGATCGAGGACGAGGTCTTCGTGGGCCCGCACGCATGCTTCACCAACGATCTGATGCCCAATGCGGTAGGCGATTGGTCCGTCACACCCACCGTCGTCCGTCGAGGCGCATCCATAGGGGCTAACGCAACCATCGTCTGCGGCGTCACGGTCGGCGAACACGCCATGGTCGCCGCAGGGGCAGTGGTCACGAAGGACGTTCCGGCTGGAGCGATAGTCGCGGGCAGCCCCGCGAAAGTCATTGGCGACCGGAGGAGTGGCGACTGAAGCCACAGAGGGAGGAGAGGAAATGAAAGTACCGTTGGCTCAGCCGATAATGACAGAGGGAATGGTTGAAGCAGCTGCGAACGCGCTCAGGAACGAACGCCTGACCATGGGAGACAGCATGGTCAAGTTCGAGGAGGATTTTGCGCGCATGTGCGGAGTCAAGCACGCAGTCTCCGTCAGCTCTGGGACGGCTGCAATCCAGCTCTCTCTCTTGGCAGCGGGCGTGAAGGCGAAGGATGTCGTCCTGACATCCTCGATGTCATTCGTAGCGACAACGAACGCCTACGTTGCGTTCGGAGGAATCCCCGCATTCGCGGACGTAATTGAGAGCGAGTACACGCTGGACCCCGCGAAAATCGCACTCGGACCCGAAGTCAAGGCGATCATGCCCGTCCACCTGTATGGTTATCCCTCCAAGATGGACGAGATAAACGACCTGGCAAAGGATAAGGGGATAGTCGTCGTGGAGGACGCGTGCCAGGCTCATGGAGCGATGTACAAAGGACGAAGAGTCGGAGCCATCGGCGACATAGGATGCTTCTCATTCTATCCGACCAAGAACATGCATGTCGGAGGAGACGGCGGCATGGTGACCACAGACGATGCCGACGTCGCGGACATGGTCAGGAAGCTTAGACATTGCGGAAGAAAGACGCACACCGAACACGATGTTATCGGCTACACTGCAAGGTTGAACAGCGCGAACGCCGCTGTGGGAATCGAACAGCTCAAGATGCTCGATACATGGAACGAGAAGAGGCGGTCGGTGGCGAAGAGATACCATGAGCAGCTCAAGGACATCGACGGACTACATCTGCCCCCTCAGCAGACTGCGGAAGTCGTCCCGGTCTACCACCTCTTCACGGTGCGGACGACCAGGAGGGAGGAGCTCAGGAAACATCTCGATGGCGCGGGCGTCCAGACGGGAGTCCACTACGAGATACCTATCCACCTTCAGCCCATCTACAGAGA
>JAJISI010000179.1 GCA_022848805.1 Thermoplasmatota archaeon | reverse complement strand
CGAAACTGAAGGTGTGGAGGAAGATATATCTTCGATCAGGAGGAGCAGTAGTAAGAACTGATGCACCTGCTATGTTAGCAAGATATACCGGAACCAGCGGCAAAACACAAGGTGATAAAAAGGATAAAATCCCTGCGCCGAAAGCTGTTAAGAAGGATATACTCGGCATATATATAATCCCTTTTTAGTATAGCAGCTAATCTCTAAACTGGAAAACGTAAAGCTTTTACCGCTACATAGTATCTGGTACAATAATTGACCGTGGGGCTGTAGCTTAGTCGGGAGAGCGCCTGCTTTGCAAGCAGGAGGTCAGGGGTTCGAATCCCCTCAGCTCCACCAAAGGTAACAATAGACAGAACTCCGAGAGATTTCTCCATCTTCCCGCCAGTAGCATCGGCAAAATGTAGTGTGCTTGGGTCTTTTTGCTATTCATTTCAGTTTAATTAGTGGAAACCACACGCTCTATCCGAAGTAATAGATAGCAGAAGGGAACCATCTCTTAAGCC
>JAJISI010000178.1 GCA_022848805.1 Thermoplasmatota archaeon | reverse complement strand
CCGTCGCTTGCAGTGCTCCCTATGGCCAGGCCAGACTAATAACCTTTCCCGGCTGGAAAAAGCCTATAAACACCACCTGTATTGCGATGACTGCATTATGCCTATCAACAAGAAGAACATGAGACTGAGGGTCAACGCCCGTATCACCTCCAAGGTGAGGGAGAAGGACCTTCTCGCAAAGGCGGAGGCGCTGAAGGAGGACTTCGAGCTGGTGCTCCCCACATGTTCCCAGAAGTGCCGGGGATGCCCCTTCATCAGGACACGGATGCATCTGGAGAGGGTGTCGAGGGCCAAGGACGACCCAAGGAGGCTCGAGAAGCTGGCAGCCAAGGGTGACAAGCTGGCCAGGGCCTATGCGGCCACCGTCGGCCTTGCGCACGATAAGAAGGCCCCGTACCTCGCGTCCGCCAAGTATCCCAGGGGAACCGTCATGTTCGCGCTCAGAGGGAAGACCTCACGCGAGAAGTTGATCGGCGTCCAGAACTACGATTCGCCTCGGTGGAGGGTGT
>JAJISI010000177.1 GCA_022848805.1 Thermoplasmatota archaeon | reverse complement strand
GAAGGTAATACGCGAAATAGAAGGCTGACTTTTGCGGAAGCCACAGACACTGTACTGGACAATATGCCGTTGCTGGTCTGTGGTTTGGTCATGACCTTGGCACTGGTCCATGAATGGATATAAAAATTCAGATTGCCGGTGGAAAGACATTGGCATTCGATTGATTAGAATTTCTTAAGGGGCTAACCTTCAATTGAATCCCTATCTTATTATCAAATATCAAATCGTAAATTATTAAATTGTGAAGACAAAATAAAAAGGGAAGGGAGGGCTAGCCTTGTCAGAAGGGATGGGATGCACTCTAACAACTAGCCCAAAATTCCCGACTGTAGATATATTTAAGAGTATATAAATAAGTTTTGAAAAAGATTTAAATATGCGGATTTAGAAAATGTGTAAAATATAGTGTGATATTTCTAATTAAAGATTATAAATACCCAGACTTTTGGAGGGCCATTAAGTCCTCGGTGCTCAGTTTCTCGCCGCGCTTGAACCTTTCATAGATATCCT
>JAJISI010000176.1 GCA_022848805.1 Thermoplasmatota archaeon | reverse complement strand
ACATGAGACTCTATGTCCGGGAGGCGCTCACGCACATCATGGAGGAGGTCATCGCGCTTCAAGAGACGCTCATGCGAAAGGCCGACGAGGAGCGCGATACTATCCTGCCAGGCTACACTCATCTGCAGCACGGACAGCCGGTGCTGCTCTCGCATCATCTGCTCTCGTACTTCTGGAAACTGCAACGCGACATCGACAGACTCGTAGGTTGTTACGACAGGGCCAATGTGTCCCCTCTCGGCGCGGGCGCACTCGCTGGGACGGCGTTCCCGCTCGAAAGGTCGCAGGCAATGGAGATGTTGAGCATGAGGGCGATCACTGAGAACTCCCTCGATGCCGTCTCAGACAGGGATTTCGTCGCGGAGGGCGCGTTCGCGGCGTCGCTGCTCGCTATGCATCTGTCGTCCCTCAGCGAGGAATTGATACTATGGTCGTCTCACGAATTCCGATTCATCAAGCTTCCTCAGAACCTCTCCGGTGGCTCCAGCATGATGCCGCAGAAGAGGAATCCGGACATACCCGAGCTCGTCAGA
>JAJISI010000175.1 GCA_022848805.1 Thermoplasmatota archaeon | reverse complement strand
CGCTGAGCCGGAACCCGCCCTGCAAAACCCTTAAGTCGCTCCAATCTTCTGTCACCCGATGTCTCGGTGGAATTCTGATGAAGGCTGTCATATTGGCTGCTGGCGAGGGCATGAGGCTCAGGCCTCTGACAACGTCGGAGCCTAAGGTTATGATTCCGATCGCCAACCGCCCAATACTGGAGCATGTCGTAGACGCCCTGGTGAAGAACGACGTTCGCGACATCGTGATGGTGGTCGGTTATCGCAAGGAGCGCATAATGTCCTATTTCGAGGACGGCAAGAAGTTCGGGGCGAAGATCGAATATGTCGTCCAGGAGAAGCAGCTCGGGAACGGCCACGCGCTCTCGTGCGCCAGAGACCGCGTATCCGGCGACTTCCTCGTGTTGGCCGGGGACAACATCGTGGATGCCCGTGCCGTGGGGGACCTCCTGCGCTCGGAGGCGTGCCCTAGCGCGCTCGTGGTCGAGAGTGAGAACCCGTCGAAGTACGGCGTTGTAACGATCGAGAAGGATTCCATAAGAAGCGTTGTCGAGAAGC
>JAJISI010000174.1:223-555 GCA_022848805.1 Thermoplasmatota archaeon | reverse complement strand
TTCGCCACCGCCATCCGCACGAGGCTCTTGGACTTCATTGTGGCCTCCGCGGGCGTGTGCATGTGGATCCAGGAGCACTGGTCCCTGATGTTGGCCATCTCGAACAAGAAGCGGTTGAGGCCCCCCTCGCGGATGGTGTTCTGGAAGAGGGGCTCGTGGGTCCGGGGGGTGCACGAGGCCACGATGACCCTGTTGAGGCCGTGCTCAGTGATTAGCTCCGTGATATGTTCCTGTGTGTCCTGTGAGCAGGTGTACAGGTTGTGCTCCGCGTACACCACCCCCGGGAGGGTCTTGGCGTACTCCACCACATCCGGCACGTCCACCACGCCGCC
>JAJISI010000174.1:0-213 GCA_022848805.1 Thermoplasmatota archaeon | reverse complement strand
CGAACACGCCGATGCGAGGTTCCTGATCCGTAACATCGATCTCGGGCGGGTATTCCTTCTCCGTCACCAGGGTTCCCCTGGCCGATGATATGATCTCCTGGGCCTTGCTGGCGGCCCCGGAGGCCTCCGCCACCGTGGTGGGGATGTCCTTGGGGCCCGAGAAGGCGCCGCTGACGAAGATGCCGGGGCGGGAGGTCTCGAGGGGCGAGAAGG
>JAJISI010000173.1 GCA_022848805.1 Thermoplasmatota archaeon | reverse complement strand
CATCTAAGTGGGAAACTCGCCCCAAGATAAGATCCCTCATCCCGTTAAGGGAGTAAGGCCGCAGGTAGACTACCTGCTTGATAGGCAGCAAGTGTAATCGCAGCAATGCGTTCAGCTAAGCTGTACTAATGGCCGAGGGCTTAACCTGTGGTGCGGAGAACTTGACGGTCTTCTATCGGCTTATTCGGTTTAATCAATTTCATAGTTTGTGAAATTGTCCCTTGGTGATTAGAGCGGCGGGGGTACACCTGGTCCCATCTCGAACCCAGAAGTTAAGCCCGTTAGCGCCGATGGTACTTGGCTGGAAGCGGCCTGGGAGAGTAGGCCATCGCCAAGGGGCTTTTCTTTTTTTAAGTGTGGTCTCAATCCCCTTCTTTGTAGAAACCAGAACTCAATAATTGATGGTGCTATAATTTCCGCCATTGATGAATGTCGCTTTTTCGACTCGATCAGATTGGCGAATTTGATTTTATAAGTGCATATTCGATGATAAGTAGATTCTTACGGATAATTGAATACCTTTCGCTTCCACTCTTGTTTGCGCTTTATTCATTTGT
>JAJISI010000172.1 GCA_022848805.1 Thermoplasmatota archaeon | reverse complement strand
CGGCGTAGAGGGCTGGGGCGGCGTGGCCCTTGCTGAGGACGAACCTGTCCCTGTCCTTCCATGAGGGGTTCTTGGGGTCATGTTTCATCTTGATCATGTAGAGGATGGCCAGGATGTCCACCGCCGAGAGGGAGGCCCCCAGATGGCCGGAGCCGGCCTCGGCGATCATCCTGAGGACCGTCTTCCTCAGGTCCTTGATGACGGTGCCCAGGGGCCTGAAGCCCGAGCGGGTCTGGACCATGTTCCCGTGGACGGTGGGCTCCTCGCCGACGGTGAGGTTCGAGATGAAGCGGCCCAGCTCGGTGAGCTCCACCCCTGAGAAGTTGGGGGGGTCGCCGTAGGCTATCAGATTGAACTCCTTCAGGATCTGGGCGTTCCTCTTCAGCGTGGAGAGGGGGATCTTGTGCCTACGGGAGATCCCTCTCAGAACGGATGTGACGGACGCCGGGACCCGTGGGATGTTGGTCAGGATGAGAACTTGGTTCTTATTGATTGTACGAAGCACGATTCGACGGAGATCTTCTAACTGTGCCTCGGATAATGGAATTGGCGCATCTTT
>JAJISI010000171.1 GCA_022848805.1 Thermoplasmatota archaeon | reverse complement strand
TCAACCTGATGGATTTCACGGCCGAGGCGGTTGAGGCCGACCACGTGTTCACCTGCTGACCGGAAAGGAGAGAGACGAATGAATGTATTCACTGGAAAGGAGAAATCGCCTGCGAAAGAGGCGCCTGAGTTATCAGCGGCGGAGAACCTGAAAAACGTCAAGCATAAGCTGATCGTCATGAGCGGTAAGGGCGGCGTCGGGAAGTCGACGGTCGCGGTGAATCTCGCGGTCAGTCTAACCAAGAGGGGCAAGGCCGTCGGCATATTGGACGCGGACATGCACGGTCCGAGCGTACCGAAACTGCTTGGGATGTCGAACCTGCCACTCGCGGTCAACGACAAGGAGAGGATCGAACCGTTCATGGTCGCCCCCTCGCTCAAAGTCATATCAATCGCATTCCTACTGCGCGACCCAGACTCGCCGGTCATCTGGCGCGGACCCATCAAAATGAGCGCCATCAAGCAGTTCCTCGAGGAGGTCGAGTGGGGCGCACTAGATTACCTCATCATCGACCTCCCACCCGGAACCGGGGACGAGCCGCTTAGCGTCGCGCAGCTGGT
>JAJISI010000170.1 GCA_022848805.1 Thermoplasmatota archaeon | reverse complement strand
AAATACGCCAGAGCTCAAGGCGATGCTTAGGCGGATAGAGGTGGAGGAGATTGCCGATGTGAGGAGTGCCTGGATCGAGCAGTTTCTCTCGAAAGCGAGATGCCCGCATTGCGGCGCACCGATTAAGATCACGCGCGAGTCAGTCATGTGCGACCGGGGGCACATTCTTTGAGCGGCGGCTCGGCGGAGGCGAGAGTGCTCGTCCTGTGCGAAGGATACATCGTGAGGGATCACGCCCGCATAATCGACGCATCCTCTACGGTCACATTGATCATATCTGAGGAACTGCTCGTTGTCGTCGACACAGGCGCGTATGCCAGGATCGGTGAGCTGGCCGCGGCACTTGCTGGCGTCGAAACCTCGTCCGAGGAGGTCGATGTGGTAGTCAACACGCATCTCCACGTGGATCACTGCGGTGGGAACGAAGAGTTTCCCAATGCGAGGAGATATGCGCACCGTCTGGAGGACGCCCCTATCGGAACGATTGACGCCGAGGAAGGAACCGAGATATGCGATGGAGTCTCCGTGATCGAGACACCAGGTCACACGGAAGGGAGTATATCGG
>JAJISI010000017.1 GCA_022848805.1 Thermoplasmatota archaeon | reverse complement strand
AGCAGAGTTCACCCAGACCGACCGACCGGGTCACCACGCTCTCCCGGTTGATGGTGGCCCCCCCGGGCATGGCCGAGGTCAAGGCTGCGCTCGTCGAGGAGCTGGGACGGGCCTTCGGTGTGGGGTTCGAGGAGGGTCCGCTGACGGATGCCGAGCGTGCGCGTGTCGTGGAGCTCGTCCGCGCGCGATATAGTCGGGAAGATTGGAACATGAGGCTGTGACTACATCTCCTCGGGCGCGTCGAGCCCGAGACAGCCTAGCGCGTTCCCGAGCGCCCACTTCGCCGCCTCGACGAGCGCGAGACGCGCCTCGAGGGTGTCGCCCTCCGCCCTCAGAACGGGGACATACCTGTAGAACTGGTTGAACTGGGATGCGAGCTCCTGCGCGTACGACGCGAGCAAGTGCGCCTTCCGCCCCTCAGCACAATCCGCTATGACGCTGGGAAGTCTGGCAATGAGCTTCAGAAGCTCACGCTCATGGTAGGTCGTGAGTTTGGTGACTGCCGCAACGGCCGATGTCGCCGCGGCCTGCTTCTCGGCCTTCCTCAGTATCGAGCACGCCCTCGCGTGGGCATACTGGACGAACGGCGCGCTGCTCCCTTCGAAGTTCAGCGCCTCCTCCCATTTGAACACTATCTGTTTCTCGGCCTGAATTCTTGCGATGTTGTATCTCAGGGCACCGATGCCTACGGTCCTGGCGATCTCCCGCATGCGTTCCTCCGACAGGTCCGTCCTGCGCTTCCGGACCTCCTCGTACGCCCTCTCCACGATCTCATCGATGAGATCGTCGAGCGTCACCACCGTGCCCTTCCTGGTAGACATCCGTCCCTCCGGCAGCGACACGAACGCGTAGAACACCGCCTCGGGCTTCCTGTCCGAACCGATTGTCGTCAGGGCGGCTGCGAGCTGTTGCATACCGAGTTTCTGGTCCTCTCCAAGTATGTTGATCGCCACATCGGAGCGGGCGAATTTGTCCAGGTGGTATGCGAGGTCCCTCGTCGTGTACAGCGAGGTCCCGTCCGCCCTGGTGAATACCCACTTGGTCTCCCTGCCGGAGATGCCGAATGTCTCGAGTTCCAGGTAGCGTGCGCCCTCGTCCTCGTGACAGTAGTCTGATCCGACCAGCTTAGCTATCACCTCGTCGACGCTCCCGTCCTCCACCAGCCTCGATTCCCAGGTGAACTGGTCTATGTTCACGTTTATCTGGCGCAGGCTGTCCAGCATGCCGTCGAGCACCCGCTCGCTCGTCTCCCTGGTTATCCTAGCCGTCTCAGGGTCACCGTGTTCGAGCTTGTACAGAAGGTCGTCTATCTCCGCGAGTACCTTGGGGTCGGCATCGGCCTTCTCGTTCGCTCCGCGGTAGTATGATACGAATCGGTGGTCGTCCTTGTCACGGTCCGCAGTTTCGCCGATGTCGAGGTTCTTCACCCCCCAAGCCATCGTCGCGACCTGCCTGCCGACGTCGTTCACGTAGAACTCGGTCGTCACATCGTATCCCGCGAGCCGCATGATCCTGGCGATAGTGTCGCCTATGATGGGATTCCTCGCCCTGCCGATGTGTATGGGGCCGGTCGGGTTGACGCTCGTGTGCTCGAGGAGCACCTTTACACCCTTCGGCTCCCCGGAGCCGAACCGTTCCTTCAACGAAAGCGCCTTCTCGAGGATGCTCCCGGCCAACATATCGAACCGGACATGGATGTTCACATAGCCTCCCTTGGCCTCGGCCTTCTCTATCATCCCGGTCGAACGGAGCCTTGAGGCGATATCCTCCGCGATCGCGTTCGGCGCCTTCCTAAGGGTTTTCGCCAACGGGAAGCAGGGAAGGGCGAGATCACCCATTCCCTCGGGCGGCCGCTCGAGGGCGAGGTCTTCCAATTCCGCGCCTAGCTCCTGGAGAGTGGCTCTCAGTGCGGCCTCGACTTCTGACCTGAATGCCGTGAACGGGTCTTCGCCTGCCATCAATTCACCCGGAATCTCAGTATGCCTGCCAACCCTCCGAAGGCCTTCAGCAGCAGCTCTCCCTCCTCCGACTCCCCGGAGATGAACTGAACGGTCGAGCTGTTGGCATCCGCCATCTTGTGGAGCTCTTCGACCAGGTCGACCGTGTCCGTCACGTCCATCGGTGCACGGCACTTGTCGCACATGACCTCGTCAGGGGTGTCGGCTACGAACAGCTCCTTCGAGGCGCCGCACGACGGGCATGAGAGCGATATCTTCTTCTTGCGCAAGTCCTCGGAGATTATGAGCGTGTCGACCGCGCCTATGAGGAGCGCGTGATTGACCTGCTCCTCACCGTAGACCGCCAGCCCTCCATCCGGCTTGCGTATCTCCTCCAGGAGCCGCTGGACGAGATCCTTTTCCCGCATGAGGTCGAGGCCGCGGAGCGTGCCCCTGGCCTTCTCGACCAGCTCCCTAAGGCCGTACTCGTCCGTGTAGCCAGTATCGAATGTCTCGATGATCTTCTGCTGCAGCTCGTGGTGTAGATACTCGCTCTTAACGAAGTACTCCTTGGTCGGGCCGGGCCCTCCCACGAGCACGCCCTTGAGATCCTTCTCCCCGAGGAACGATTCGTTCACGATCTCCGCGAATTTCTTGTAGTACTCGTGCGCCGCGACTTCTATCACCCGCTCGAACCTGCGTGCGGACTGTCCTCCTCGGCCGTGCTTGCTCGGCACAAGCGACTGGAGGTTCTTCAACGACACGATCCTCTTGCCGCTCAGCATCCCTACGGTCGCCTCGCTGCGGTCTATCACTATCAGCGCGTACCGGTCTTTCTTCTCCAGCATCTCTTGGAGTGGCTCCAGGTAGAAGTTCGAGTCGCACCTGTATGTGAATGTCTGCACTGGGTCCGGTGGCTCGAGCACGAACTGGACCATGTTCGTATGATCCGCTCCGACCGACCTGTGCCCGACGAAGAAGACGAGGCCGTTCTCCGGAGATCGTTTGAAGTTCTTGAGGCGTGAGAGGATAGACGATATCGCGGCCTGCACGTTCTTGCGTGTGCTAGCCGATTTGATGTTAGACGATTGCGAGTACTCGTTCCTCAGGTAGCTCGCTACGTCCGATATCTGTCTGGTCGGCGGTATGTATAGGGAGATGAGTTCCGTGCCTCTTCCAGAAAGTTTGCTGACTTCTTCGAGGCTTCTCCGGAACTCGTACTTCTGGAGATCTGTCAGCTCGGTCATCTCAGAACCAGTCCGAAGCCTTTTGTACTGGTTAGAGCGTTCGTCATAATAAAGGTTGACCACGATGGATACGGTTGTACTCTCTCTCGGCGGCTCGATCCTGGTGAGAGACGAGGACAATTCGCAGTACGTCCAGGACCTCGCCGGGATGTTGGTCGAGGTGTCGGGCACGACCAGGATTTTCGTCGTTACGGGCGGGGGCAGAATCGCCCGTTACTACATCCGCGAAGGACGCGCTTTGGGCGCTCCGGAGAGTTTTCTAGACGAGATGGGGATCGATGTCACGCGGCTCAACGCCCGCCTGTTGATCGCTGCTTTGGGCGAGCATTCGAATCATACGCCACCCAAGGACTACAAGGATGCCGTCCTTGCAGCGAAGCACAACAGGATCGTCGTCATGGGCGGCGTGAGCCCGGGGATAACAACGGACGCTGTCTCGTCCATACTCGCGGAGCACGTGGGCGCGTTGAGGGTCGTCAACGCGACCTCGGTCGACGGCGTCTACACCGCGGACCCGGCGAAGGATCCGTCTGCCAAGAGGATTCCGAAGATGTCACACGCGGATCTGTTGGGAATCGTGAGCGCGACCCCGTCCAAGGCTGGGCCGACCATGGTCTTCGACGCTACGGGCGCTTCCGTGCTCTCTCGCACAGGTATACCGCTATCGGTGGTCGACGGACGCGACATACCCAACCTGCGCTTGGCGTTGGAGGGTAAGGCCTTCGAGGGGACGTCGGTCGGATAGGGATGAGCCCTACAAGGGGTCGAAATCGTCGCTCCTGACCTCTTCGATGCCAAAGGATGCGAACCTCTCCACGAGGTTCCTGTACGCGGGCTTCGGCATGCTCTTCCTGTGGAAGTAGACTCTCTTCACGTTGCCGCTTCTCTCTGACATCTGATGGATGTTCTTCTCATCCAACGCGTCGAGCGCGTAGTTCGCAGCCATGTGGCCGACCGAGACCTTCCGCGAGAGTGCGAGATCCGTGAACCGGGGGGCGTAGTGTCCTCCACCGACGCATATCAGCGTCGGATACTCCTTGTCCTCGGCCTCCAAGATGGTCTTCGCTATCGCCTCTGCGGCATCCTGACGCGTCCAGAGCTCGTCATGGCTCCCGATCTCGATGTAGAACGCCGGACCGTCGGTAAGCGGGCCGTGATGGGTCGTCTCGAACGAGACTTTGAATTCGAGATCGCTCGCGTTCTTCGCGAGCATCCTCAGCGCCTCGGTCATCAGCTGGGGTGAAGCAGGCGACAGAGTTCCGTCGGCCCCTCCTAACTCCGCCTTGGAGAAATTGCCCACGGGGTGAACGGTGAGGGCCGGTATCCTCGAATCCGACCTGTGTCGTGAGGCGAATATAGTCGTAGAGATGTTCTTTCCGAGTTCCGAACCCACTCTTCCGTCTATGTGATCCTCGTCAAGATGTATCCTGTCAACCTGCACCATCAGGAAATCGTCGGCTGCGAGGACGGGGTGTCCGGAGAATGATCCCGCCTCCTTCCATCCGCGCATGTCGAGGAGTCTCTTCCTGATGTTCATCGACGCCGGATCCTCCGACGATGTGACGATGAGCTTCACGCACCCCCAACAGTCTTCCTCGCATAACACATTTACTCGAGTATCGGATGGACCGAAAAGGCTTAATCGGGCACTTCCTTCTCAACGTGTTCGACTATGACCAGGTTGCAGACCACCACCATAGGGAGCCTCTATCGGTTCAGCGATGACCTTCATGGGTCCATCGACGAGGCGATAGCCTTTCAGAAGAGACACGGTCTTGACCTGATGACGGATGGCGAGCAGAGGACGGATATGGTGTCGTATTTCGCCGAATCGTTCTCCGGCCTCGGGGTCGAGTCCGGAGTCCCGGTCATAACTGGCAGGATCGCCCTGCAGGGAGCGGCGAGCGACTTCTCCAAGGTGAAGGACCTCGCCTACATCCGCTCCAAATACCCGGACATGCCGGTCAAGGTGGCCATCACCGGGCCGACGACGCTTGGCATGACGTGCGGCAGCAGGAAGATGGCGTCTCACTACAGAGGACTGCTCGACCCCGCCCTCTGCGAGGATATCGCATCGGCTCTCGCGCCCGTCGCACGTGAGCTAGCGCGGCTCGGAGCGCATGTTCAGATAGACGAGCCTTTCCTCTCGCAGGGATACCGCGACCTCGCAGAGCGGGTCGCGTTACTAGACGAGATCGCAGAAGGTCTCCCTTCAGAGAGGGTCAGCGTCCACGTGTGTGGTTTCATCGGCAGGTTCGGCGTGGTCGACCATCTGCTGAGTCTTGACAACGTGTCGGTTCTGAGCTTCGGGTTCTCCGGCAGGCAGGAGCGAGGGAACTTGAACCATCTGGAGGGAGATGCGTTCCGCGATTCTGGCAAGCGCCTGGGGGCTGGGTGCATCGCGGTCACGCCGCTCTCCGAGACCGACGTGGATGACGCGGAGGCGGTGAAGACGCTTCTGGAATCAATCCTGGACCGGGTCGGCCCGGATTCCATCGCCTACGCGCACCCCGATTGTGGTCTGAGGGTAACCAACAAACCCATGGTGCCTATCATACTCGACAACCTCCGCGCCGGGACCGACATGCTCGTCTGACCGCGCTCCACAGGAGAGTGTACTGAATTGAGCCAGAGCCTGCTGAGTGAGAGTGCGGCGAGGAAGAACGTCAACTACCTCGCCTCACTCGACTTCATCATCAGCTTGGGCTTCGGCCTCATATTCCCGCTGTTCCCGGTGTATGCGTCGAAGATGGGCGCGGGCGCCCTGGAGATCGGCATCATATTCTCATCCTTCGTCCTCACAAGGGCGATATTCTCAACGACCTTCGGGAATCTGTCGGACAGGATCGGCAGGAAGCGGTTGATACTCATCGGCAGCTCGCTCTACGTCGTGTTCGCCGTTCTGTTCACAGTGCCTGAGACCTGGACCGGGCTGGTCCTGGTGAGAGGCTTCCAGGGGGTGGCGAGCGCGATGGTCTGGCCGGTCAGCGAGGCGCTCGTGATCGACTCGACCCCTCCGAAGGAGAGGGGCGCGGCCATGGGGAAGATAGTCATGTCCTCGAACCTCGGCTTCGTGCTAGGGCCGTTCATCGGGGGAGGGCTCGTCGCTCTGGCCAAGTACTCGCTGGGGTTCTCAGAGATGGACGCCTACCGCTTCCCGTTCTACTTCACCGCGATACTCGCGCTCTGCGGGACCATCCTTGTGTGGCGGTATGTCACTGACGCCAAGGCGCCGGAGCGCGTCAGGACGAAGCTGACATTCAGGCAGGTCTTCCGTCCCGATGGCGTGGACTCCGCGACCGTCAGGAACCTGAGGGTGCTGTATCTGAACGCCGCGATGGAGGGGTTCGCGTTCTCCAGCATAGGCCCGCTCATGGCCCTGTTCCTGATGGATAGGTTCTTACTCGGAGGCGAATCCATCTCCATCCTCGTGGGGATCGCCATGGGGCTCGGGGCGATCGTCGCGTTCCCATCGGGGAAACTGTCGGACCGGTTGGGCAGGAAGAAGATATTCGTGATCGGCGGGACCGCGGCGTTCATCGCGACCATGCTGATCCCGACGACTTGGTCTCTCACCGTCGTCGTGTTGCTCCTAGCCGTCCGCAGCATGGCGTTCCAGGTGTCGAGCCCTGCATTGCGGGCGATGCAGGCGGACCTCGTTCCCGAGAATATGAGGGGAAGGCTCATAGGTGTGCTGGAGTCGATGTCCAACTTCGGAGCGGTGATCGGGGCGCCGCTCGGCGGGATCATCTACGATCGGTTCTTCGGAGCCGATCTGGGGCTCCCGTCGGGGCTGGACGGCAGCATCGTGCCGTTCGTCTTCTCGGGCCTGCTCGGATTGGCAGCGGTCACCCTTGTCCAACGTTACGTGCGTGAGCGGTCTTTGAGAGACCTCTCCGTAGAGGACGGCATCCGGGCGTGAGCGACCGTGACGACCGCTGCATGTGACAGTGGATTTTAAATAGACTAGTCCATGTTCGTTCGAGTAATGGGTGGCTCACTGACCGTATCTGAAAGGATACTCTTCCATCTTCAATCGTTCACTAAGTACGAAGACAAATACGAGGTTCCCTACCATATGACTCAGGACGGGATATCTCAGTCCTGTGGGATCTCCCGAGCGCACGCGGCAATCGAGCTGAAGAAGCTCAAATCGTCCGGGCTCGTGGAGGAGCGCCTGTCCCACGTGAAGAGGGGTAAGGCCAGGAGGAAGGTCTACCTTCTGTCGCACGAAGGGAAGTCAAAAGCATCTGCGATCCTTCAATACGTGCAGGAGAACGGCATCGACCCGGCCGTGGACCCGACGAAGGTGCATGCTGAGGCGTCCGCGGCCCGTAGAAAGTCCGCTATCAGGTCCACCCCGATGCCGGCGGCCCGCTATTTCTTCGGAAGGGAGAAGGAGCTGTCGGACCTCGGTGGTGCTCTCGAGGATCCCGCCCGGAAGCTCGTCGTGATCAGGGGCATACCCGGCATCGGGAAGACCACGCTGGCCGTGAAGTTGCTGTCCGAGGTGTCCGGCCATATGGTATTCTGGTATTCCGTCAGGCCGTGGGACACTCCTCGGAACATCGCTGAATCCATGGGTCGCTTCTTCTCCGAGAACGGCAGCAGGCGGTTGGATGCATATCTGGCCTCTGGAGGGTTCGAACTCGGTGAGATGAGCTTCCTACTCAGGGAGCTCTTGGCCGAGAACGGACACATCTTCGCGTTCGATGACGCGGACGCATCCGATGCGGTTCAAGAATTCCTCCAGATGTTCCGCCACAGCAGTGGTGCTGGCAAGATCCTCATGACGGTCGAGGGCGAGTCGGAACTGTACGAGAAATCCGAGATTGTTGCGAGCGGAGAGGCCTTCGAGTGCGAGCTAGGTGGGCTATCACGGAGCGCAGCGTTGGAGTTGCTCAGGACCCGCGGCATAGGCGATGATGTCGGGAAGGAACTCGTCGATGTGGCGAACGGTCACCCGCTCTCGCTCGAGATGGTGACGAAGACCACCCCGAAGGAAGCTAGATCCCAGTTGTCCCGGTTCTTCGAGGAGAAGTTCTACAACGGACTCTCGGATGATCAGAAGTCGCTTCTGCAGCTCTCTTCGGTGTTTCAGAAGCCGTTCCCCGCCGAGGCCATCCCACGCGGGCTCAGAGGAGTGCGGAAGGGCTCTATGTTGAGAGAGACAGAGCCGGGCAGGTTCGAGATCCACGCGTCTGTCCGCGATTTCGTTTATGGTCACATGGCTGCGGACGAACGGTCGAGGTGGCACAGTGCGGCTGCGGACCATTACCTTAGGTCGGACGATCCCAACGAACGGCTGTTGCATCTGTTCAAGGCGAACCGGACCCTCGAGGCGGAGATGTTGATCGCCCGGCTGGGGGAGTCGCTACTGGACAGCGGCAACGTGACGAGGCTTTGGCAGATACTGGAGCACCATGACCCCGTCAAGCCTCGGTACAGGCTCGACGTGCAGATCGCGAAGGCCCGCATCGCCGGTATGCTCGGAAGGTACAACGATGCATGGCGTCTGCTGGAGGAGGTCTCGCGGGATGGGGATGACGCGGCCAAAGCGGAGGCGCTCGTCGAGATGGGCAGGATCAGAAGTAGACAGGGGACCGTCGAGGACGCCTCGAGGCTCTTCGACGAGGCGTTGACAAAGGCTGAACACATTCCCAACATACGGGCGAAGGCCCTCAGAGGGCTCGGAGTAGTGGAATCAAGGATGGAGAATCCCGGCAGGGCTCAGGAACTACTCGAGAAGAGCGCTAGGGACTCCCTGTCCGCTATGGATACGAAGGGGATGCAGAAGGCCCATCTCGAGCTGGGAAACGTACTCATGGCCCAGGGGGAGTTCGAGAAAGCGGTGGAGCACTTCTCAAAGTGTGCGGCCGGGTTCGGACCGGTCGATCTCGCCGGTACATATCTGAACCTGGGCGTCGCGCATTCTCACCTTGGGCAGTTGGGTGATGCCAGGCAGCATCTCGAGAACGCTACGAGGCTTTGCGAGGAGACGGGCCAGCCTAGGACCCGAGCTCAAGCTCATGTAATCCTCTCCGAAGTGCTGATTAAGATGGGCGATCCCGCATCAGCCCGCGAGCACTGCTTCGAGGCGCTGGAGGTCTTCTCCGAACTCGATGATCGACCCGGTGTCTCCGCGGCGTACGCGAACCTCGGGATGGTGGAGCACCTGACCGGCAACGGCGATGCGAGTGAGGAATACTACAAGGAGAGCATCAGCGCGCTGGACGGGGTGGATGATGTCAAGAGCGTCGCCGATAGCAAGCGGCACCTCGGCCAGATGCTCGTGGAGTCCGGAGAACAGGACCGTGGTAGCGCTTTGATCGAGGAGTCTACGAAGCTTACGAGGTCCGGACCTGCGGACGATCCTGCGGGTCTGGACGCGCGGCGTGGTCACACCTGAGGCATCTTCTTCAGCCAATCCATGTCCGAGATGTAGATGTCTCTGATGTCTTTGAGTCCCCACACCTGCATGGCCAGCCGCTCGAGGCCGAATCCCCAGGCCAGCACGGGCTTGTGGACCCCTAGCGGCTCGGTGACCTCGGGCCTGAATATCCCCGCACCGCCCAGCTCCATCCACTGGCCGTTGAAGAATATCTCGACATCGACCGAGGGTTCCGTATATGGATAGTACGACGGACGGATGCGGATCTTCGGAACCCCCATCTTCTTGTAGAACTCCTTCAGGAGCGTGCAGAGCATGTCGAAGTTGGAATCTTCCTCGCACACTATGCCTTCTATCTGCATGAATTCCGGGAGGTGAGTCGAATCCATCGCCTCGTTCCTGAACACCCTCCCTATCGAGAACACCTTGAAGGGCAGCTCGGGATCGGCTGCTATCCTGCGGATGGTGTTGACGGTCGTGTGCGTCCGAAGCAGAGTCTTCCTCGCCTCCTCCAGGCTCCACTTGTACTGCCATCCCAGCGAGCCGGTCTTCCAGCCGTTCTCGTGCACCTGTCTGACCACGTCAACGAGCTCGGCGTCGTCCGACAGGTCGGCCGTCTCCGGTTCGGATAGGTAGAAAGTGTCCTGCAGCTCCCTCGCTGGATGGTCCTGGGCCGTGAACAGCACATCCATGTTCCAGAAGGCGTTCTCGAAGAAGTCCCCGGTTATCTCTGTGAATCCCATCGTAAGGAAGGTTGTCCGGATCTTGTCTATGAGTAGCGTTATCGGGTGCTTCCTACCGCCATAGACCGTCGGGGCGAAGGCTTTCACGTCGTATCTCCTGATGTCGACATCACGCCATCTTCCTGACTGGATCAGCTCGGGCGATATCTGCCCCACCTCCTCCTTGATCTGCATGTCAAGGCCGGAGATGTCCGAACCTTTGTCGGTCAGGGAAATCGTCCTGCTGGTCACGAGTTTCTCCGAGAGGAAATCCTTACGCTGCATGAGCTGGCTGATCGTATCCTTGTTCACATCGGCCTCGGAGAGGTCTCCTTCCGCAAGCCTCCGGAGCAGCAACTCGTCCTCCCCCTTCGCGTCGACCGCCTCTCTGCCCTCTTTCGTTATCCTGACGATGGTGTCCTTTCCGTCCTTGGACAGCTCTCCCCAGCCCTTCTTCCGGATCCAGCCGATAGCGATTTGTATCTCGTCGGTCCTGAACTTCCCCGTCTTCTTGAGGTCCGCGAGCGACGCCTTCCCGTCGAAGTCCGAGATGATCGTCTCCACCACGACTTTCTCTGGGAGCGGCCTTTCAACCGCGTCCTTGTCTTTCAGCGAGTATCTTTTCGTCACCGCTTCGTCGATCTCGACGAGCCCCTTGGCCTGCAGCCAAGAGGATGCGTTCATGACCTCGACGAGCTGCTCCAGCCCAGTCCTCTCGAGTATCTGTTCCGGGCTGCCGCTCCCGATGTCTTTGAGGGCTGCGAGCACCTTCTTCTCAAAATAGTTCAACTGACTGACGAGCTCGGTGTCGGTCATGTCCAGGCCACATTGGACGTGCAGCTTATTTACTTTTTCCGTCTGGGTCGTAGTCAGTAGTCTATCTCGTCCACGGGCGGTTTGATGTCGTACACTGGCGACCCGTCATAGGCGTCCAGACCTTCGACCGTCACCGTGTTTCCTCTCACGCTTATCAGACGCGCCCGGGTGAGCCCCATCCTGTTCGGCCTCCTGGGCGCCCTCGTCGCGAAGACCCCCACGAGCGGCCTCGTTGGGTCATGCATCGGATGCACTCTCATCAGCACCTTCCGCTTGCGGTGGAAACCGAATATCACGAGTATGTGGTCGAATCGGTTGAGCTTGTACAGCCCCTCCACATACTGGTCTTCGAGAACCAGCTTCGACCTCACCTTACCCCAGTCGTCTGTGTCACCTGCGATGCCGTTCACCACGGTCGCTATTCGTTTGAGCTTCAATGCAACCACTCCTTGCAGGGGGCGAATCGCGTGTGCGTTATTGAGCGTTTGGTCGTTCAATCGCGTACGAAGAATTCGTCGAGCCGGTCCTTGGCCTTCTCCCGGGCGGCCTGATGCGTCTCAAGGAACTTCCAGACCTTCTCGAAGAGGAGCGCCTTGCACTCCCCGCACAGTATCTTGCCGGACCTGCAGCTGGCATGCAGCTCCGCAAGCTTGGAGTCGTCCGGCTCGAAATGGTACAGGTTGTATTGGTACACGGAACACACCTCTGGATCTCCGCCGTTCTTCCGCTGCTCTTCGACCGAGACGCGCCCTCCGGTGAAGGCGTTCATCACCTTCTTCTTCACGGTCTTCTCGTCGTCGGTCATGAAGATGGTGTCGTTCATAGCGGTGGAGGTGGACATCTTCTCGGAGCCCGTCAACGAGGGCATGAGCTTCGCGTGTATCAGAGCCGGCTTGTGGTATCCGAGGCCTCCCGCGATGTCCCTGGTCACCCTGAAGTGAGGGTCCTGGTCTATTCCACAGGGTATGAGGCACGGGACGTTCCTCCCCTGTTGCATCGACTCTAGGAAGCACGGGACGGTCTGAATGCTCGTGAAGAATATGCTGCCTATGTTGTTCGAATTATCGAATCCGAACACAGCCCTGATCGTGGAGAAGTTGATCTTCTTCGCCGCCTTGATGGCCATGGGGTACATCGTTTTGATGTACTCGGTGTCAAGGAATATGTTGGTCAGCTTGGGATCGAATCCGAGCGCGATTATGTCCAGCGCGTTGTCATAGCCCCAGCTTTTCGCGTCCTCGAGGCTGAGATGGTCGTAGAACATGAACTTCTCGTCGTCCGTCAGCTGGAACCAAAGCTTCACCTTGAAGGTGTCCTGGAGATACTTCGTGAACATCCAAGGCATCGTGTGGCCTATGTGTATGGGGCCAGATGGTCCCCTGCCGGTGTAGAGGGTGAAACCAGGCCCATTTTCGTACTGGTCCAGTATCCAGTCGAGGTCTCTATGTGAGTAGAATATGCCTCTCCTTATCATCGGATGGAGGGGGCCGTGTTTCTCGAGTCGCTTCACAAGTGCCTCGTCGATCCTCTTCGTCCCGAATCGGTCGACGAGCTCGTCGTAGTCGATATCGCCGGTCACCTTGTATGGCGTGACCTCGAATCCATCGTTCATTGAGACCCGGTCCAGGGTTAAACGATTTCACATTATATGCTTTCCTCTAGATGCTGCCATCGGAAAGATATAAGACGCAAGAGTAGCGTCTAGCACCCAGCCTTCGGAGGGGCTGACCCGTGTCCTCAACCGTTCGACGCCGTTCTATCGCCGTCGCGTTGCCTTTTCTGTTACTGATGTCCATGCCTTCTTGCGTAGACGCTCTCGAACACTCGACCGGTGACCACTGGACATATGCGGTCGTCTTTTCCGTCGCCGATGTTCAGGTCTCAGGGACTCTCACCTACACGTTCATCGGCGGGGAACAGTTGGAGGTGAACGGGACCTACCACGAAGTCAGCGTCATGAAGGTCAGTGGCGAATTCTCAGGCTTCGCGACTGGCCCTTCGTACGACACCTTTCTGACTGGACAATTCGACGGATATCGGTACGAAGCCCTGGGAGGTATAGGAGCCGCGGGCGAGGAGACGGCCCTCTTGGTGAATGTCTCGACCGGGTTCGACGAGTTCCAGCTGGCGTCGTTCATGGAGATCCGCGAGACGGTCGTGTACAGCGAGCCGTTGTTGTCACTTTTTGACCCGTTGAACCCTGATCTCAACCTAGAGTGGAACGAGACTGTCGAGGCGTTCAGCACGAGTGCATACATCGATGATTCCACGGAGGTGAGCGATGAGTCGACTGCCTTGACGACATTCAATGTCTCCGTAGCCTCATCGGATGAACTGCTCGAGACCGATGCTGGGGCTTTCTCCTCTCGGCGGATATCCATCACTAGCGACTCGGAACTGGAGGTCATGTGGTACTCGGAGGAGGTCGGCGGTTTCGTCAGAATGGAGTTCTACGACTCTGCGGATGACGACCCGGTGTTCGTCGCGGAGCTCGTGAACTACGAGTATGATCGCACTGGTGATGGCGCGTTACTGGTGCTGGCCGCGACTCTCGTTGCGTTGTCGTTCGCCGTTCTCGTGGTGGCGCTGGTCCTCGCGATAAGACGTAGGAGGGGTCGGACACCTGCGGATGTCGACGAGAGTAACAGTGCGGCGTCCTCCGAAGCCGTCGAGTCGGATGAGAGTATTAGCCCGCCTGGTAGCGGCGCGGGATGACGAAGGGAGCTGGGTTCGATTGTCAAGGGAATCGAGAAGGGTGTCGGAATCGAAGACCGTCGTAGCGAGAGTGATGATGCCGCAGGACGCGAACATCTCCGGCAATGTGTTCGGTGGTACCATCCTGAAGCTGGTCGACGAGATATGTTATGTCGCTGCGACCAAACACGCTCGGACCAACATCGTAACTGCCTCGGTCGATAGCATGAGGTTCTTGTCACCGGTGCATGTCGGGGATCTGCTTACGCTGAAAGCCAATGTGAACGCCGTATGGCACACGTCGATGGAGATCGGTGTGCGTATAGAGGCCGAAGATCCCAGGACGGACGAGGTTCGCCACACAGGCTCCTCCTATATCACGATGGTCGCCTTGGATTCGGCTGGAAAGCCATGTGAGGTTCCGGAGCTGGTGCTCGAGACACCGGATGATGAGAGGCGGAATCAAGAGGCACGCAGAAGACGCGCGAGGAGACTGGAGGAGAAGGCGATGGCCAGATCCATCTCTTCATGAGAGACATTCCGGGGACGGGTTGCGAAGGGTTTATCAACCCTTCCAGGCAAGCATGGCAGCGTTTTTGTAGGAGCATCAGGTTCTCCGGACCACGGGGGATAAGTTGGCTAGAGCTGTATTCGATCCATTGACGAGCGCGCAGGAAGATCAAGTGCACCAGACCTCAATCCGGATACTGAACGAGGTCGGCATCAAAGTCACTAGCAGGTCCGTGCTGGCCTTGCTGAAGGAGCACGGAGCGACCGTGGACGAGAAGAGCGAGCTGGCCAAGATCCCGGAATCGCTTGTGGATGAGGCCCTGTCGAAGGCTCCAAAGGAGTTCTTAATGTGCGGCAGGGATCCGAAGCATGACCTCAGGCTTCCAGCATCACACCCGCAGGCGGTGAACGACGGCCAGCCGACGGATGTCTGGGACATCGACTCCCAGAGCAAGAGAAAGTCGACGATCAGAGACCTCATGGATCTGACCATCGTGTGCGATGCGATGCCGGAGGTGGAGCTCTATTGGCCCGAGGTCGTCGCGACCGACCTCCCGCCGGAAGTCTCGAACTCCCACGAATACGTCGCCTCTCTGTTCTTCACCGGCAAGCACGTCCAGCATGGGTCAGGAACGGCAGCGGACACGAACCTGCTCATAGATGTTGCCGCGGCCATTGTGGGATCGAGGAAAGACCTGGCCCGAAGAACGATTGTGTCGATAACCCACACGCCGTTGACGCCTCTTCGGTATGAGGCTGGCGATATAGACGCCGTTGTGGAGTTCGCCAAGGTGGGTCTTCCTGTGGTACACCTGTC
>JAJISI010000169.1 GCA_022848805.1 Thermoplasmatota archaeon | reverse complement strand
ATTGGATATACACCGCAGGCCACCGCTTCCCTGCAAATTTCTATGGTCAAATCCGGCTGCATCCTCCATCCCGTGGGGCAGGGGGCATAAATCTGAATGAACTTCGGTCCTCTGATGTCCTTTGCCTTCCTTATCTTCTTTATCATGTCTTCCGGATAGCCGACGCTGACCGCTGCCGTGTAGGGAATCTTGTGGGCCACCATGATCTCCACCATGTTCTTTTTGGGCATCTTCTTCCAGTCTTGGGTCGTGCCGACCGGTGTCGTAGTGGTCCAAGCCCCGATAGGTGTCGACGAGCTTCGCTGTATTCCGGTGTTCATGTAGGCCTCGTTGTCGTACATGATGTAAATGACGTCCGTGCCTCTTTCTACCATGCCGGACAGGGCCTGGATGCCGATGTCGGCGGTCCCTCCGTCCCCGGCAAAGCCCACCACGGTCACGTCCTTTATGCCCTTCGCATCCAGCGCGGCCTTAATGCCGGATATCGAAGCCCCGGTTGTCTCGAATGCCGTGTTCAGGAGCGGTATCTTGAGGTTTTGTAGTGGAAAAACGCCCGGCATAACCGCCCAGCAGCAGGCGGGAATGC
>JAJISI010000168.1 GCA_022848805.1 Thermoplasmatota archaeon | reverse complement strand
GTAGCCGACCGTCTTCAGCAGCCGGGTCATACCGTCCTTGACCTCCTCGTACCTCCCCTCCTCCCAGTTCACCGTGTTGTCGTCCATCTTGTTGACGGCGACGACGAGCTGGTTGACCCCCAGGGTCCTGGCCAGGAATGCGTGCTCCCTGGTCTGGCCGCCGGGGTTGGTGCCCGCCTCGTACTCTCCCCGCTTCGCGGAGATGAATATGACGGCTCCGTCGGCCTGGCTGGCTCCCGTGACCATGTTCTTGACGAAGTCCCTGTGGCCCGGGGAGTCGATGACCGTGAAGAAGTGCTTGTCAGACTCTAGCTTGTAGAACGCCAGGTCGATTGTGAGGCCTCTCTCCCGTTCCTCCTTGAGCTTGTCCAGTACCCATGCATACTTGAAGGACTCCTTTCCGAGGGCCTTAGCCTCCTCCTCGAAGTCTCTAATCACTTTCTCGCTGATGGCTCCGGCGTCGTAGAACATGTGACCGATGCTAGTGCTCTTTCCGTGGTCTACGTGACCGATGATGATCAGGTTAAGGTGTGGCTTTTCCCTACCACTCATTCTGTAAATCTCCTACCCTTGAAACACAGCATGCC
>JAJISI010000167.1 GCA_022848805.1 Thermoplasmatota archaeon | reverse complement strand
CCAGGATCCTGTTGTTGAGCACCACCACGATGACCGGCAGGTCGTCCTCAACGCAGGTGGCGAGGTTGTTCTCGGTCATGCCGAAGCTGCCGTCCCCGGCGATGTCAACGACGGGTACTTCGGGTCGGGCTGCCTTCACGCCGATGGCAGCGGGGAAGCCCCACCCCATGGTGCCCAGGCCCCCGGAGCTGAAGAAGGTCCTGGGGCCGTAGACGTCGAAGTAGAGGGCCGCCCACATCTGGTTCTGGCCCACCTCCGTGGTGACCAGCGCGTCCCTGGGGAGGGCTCCCCTCAGGGCCTTCACCACCTGCGTGGCCTTCAGGTGGGGATTCGCAGGGTGATCGGGGACCTCGTACTGCTTCCTGAAGTGCTCCATCCGCTTCAGCCACTCCTCGTTCTTGGAGGAGGTCTGCAGCGCCCGGCTCAACCTCTCCGTGATGCCCTGGAGGGCAAGCTTGGCGTCGCCGACCACCCTCGTGACGGTCTCCACGTTCTTGTCGATCTCGCTGCGGTCGATGTCGATGTGGATCACCTTGGCCTCCGGGTTGAACTCGTCGAGCTTGGCTGTGGTCCTGTCGGACATCCTCGCCCCGACTA
>JAJISI010000166.1 GCA_022848805.1 Thermoplasmatota archaeon | reverse complement strand
TATCAGTGGGGATGCGGCCACACAAGGAGTCCGATGAACTGCTCACATCTCTTGGACTCAGCCTTGACACATACGGATTCGTGAAGTGCGACGACGCTCAAACCGGAGGCTCGGTCATAGTTCTGGGAGCGGTAAGCGAACCAATGGACATAGAAGAGACTGTAACGAGAGGCATAGCCACGGCGGCTTCGGTCGCCAGACCTACGGAGGAGGGGGGCAAATGAAGCGCAAGATACAGGTTGTGATCTGTCGTGTATGCTCCCAAGGAGTGCCAGTACTGGATGTCGACAAGCTCGCGAAGGCGGCGTCGGACGAGCCATATGTCTGCTCTGTCGTGACCGTTGACTACGCGTGCCAGAGCAAGACCATATCCTCCATCGTGGAAGACGCCAAGACGAAGGGAGCGGACCGGGTCCTGGTCGTCCCCTGTTCCAAGAATGACGTTTCACCCAGCCTGTTCCAGGCATATGTTAGGAGGGGGAAGATCAACGAGTTCCTCATCGAGACCGTGGACCTCACGAACGAGGTCATTCTCCCACATCGCGAAGACCCTGCCCGCGCCCAGGAGAAAGCGGAGGCGAAGCTTGCCGCGGCAGTCGCGCGCCTGGCGGCCCTAGAACCGTTGG
>JAJISI010000165.1 GCA_022848805.1 Thermoplasmatota archaeon | reverse complement strand
TCGACGGCGTCTTCGACCAGATGGTCGATGCGGTAGAGAGGGTTCGCGCCTAGCGCCCCTGCTCGAAACCCCTTATATATCGGGACCGGAATAGCCACACCCGCCACGACAGCCCCGTAGTGTAGCGGTCAATCATGCGAGACTCTGGATCGCGTCTCGCGAGGAGCGATCTTGCGACGGAGGTTCGAATCCTCCCGGGGCTACTCTCCCTATGATTCCGGTATCGGTCATTCGAGGTTAGGATGAGGCTTATCTGTGTTGTAAGGCGTTGACATATCCCTTGGTTGGGATGTTGGGCAGACGCCTAGCTCGTGTCGTCTCCTCTAGAAAATTCCAGCATCTCTGGGTCTCTCTGAAAAACTTCTCGCCACCATGCTGCACGTTCCCGCGGGTTGAGTTTCGACGCGGAGGTCGCGTAGCCCTTGTAACGTTCACGCACGTCGTCGACGACCCCGAAGTCGTCCAGACGCAACACGCCTTTCGGTCTGCCGCCGTTTCTCCTCGCTGAAGTAGCCATGATCGCACTTCTCACTTCCCCTCGTCGTCGAGGACTTTGTTGACGATGCCGTCGACCAGCTGGATCCCAGGGGTGTCTCTCGGCACGTGGACCAGTCTGAACGACTCGAACCCCTTGACGGCCTTCTG
>JAJISI010000164.1:297-658 GCA_022848805.1 Thermoplasmatota archaeon | reverse complement strand
TTTGGAGCCGGTATTGGCAGAGGTGAGCGAAGAAAGGTAGCAGGAGGCAACCCAGGAGCCGGTCTGAGAATCATAGGTGGTTGGGAGGAATCAGCAAACAATCTCGGAGGAAGGTAATTGAAGGACAAGGTAGTACTAGCTTATAGTGGCGGGCTTGACACCTCGGCAGCGATCAAGTGGATCGCCGAGAAGTACGATATGGACGTCATCGCCCTGAGCATAGACCTGGGCATGGAACGCGACTACGAGTCAATCCGGCAGAAGGCCCTCAAGGTGGGGGCGATCAAAGCCGCGGTAGTCGATGCCAAGGATGTTTTCATCAACGAGTACGTTTTTCCCGCCTTACAGGCGGACGCAATAT
>JAJISI010000164.1:0-287 GCA_022848805.1 Thermoplasmatota archaeon | reverse complement strand
TATGAAGGGCAATATACTCTGGCCACCGCCCTCGCCCGCCCGCTCATAGCCAAGCTTATGGTGGAAACGGCTCTTCAGGAAGGAGCAACAGCAGTGGCTCACGGCTGCACCGGCAAGGGTAACGACCAGGTCAGGTTTGATGTAAGCACTGCCACTCTAGCCCCTCAACTGAAGGTGATTGCGCCCGCGCGGGAATGGGGTATGACCAGAGAAGAGACGATCGAGTACGCTAAACAGCACGGAATCCCGGTGCCGGTGACATTGGCCAGCCCCTATTCTATAGACGA
>JAJISI010000163.1 GCA_022848805.1 Thermoplasmatota archaeon | reverse complement strand
TGTGAATATTGGAAAAAAGAGTCGTAAAAACACACCTTCTTTAAAAATTCAAAGATTACTGGAAACCTCACAAGAGTTATCGATGGCAGCCCGTCCTGTAGATACTGAAACAAAGCTGGAGAAAATGAGTCTTAGAATGATGATGGATAATCACTCGTTACCTATGGGACCTACCGGAACGACTGAGAAGATAAGAATTACAGAAAATACAAAAATCCATCCAAAAGTAGATTATGTCGTTTCCGATACAGATTTAAATGCAACTGAAGCAGTGTCAGAATATCTCTACTTTAAAGGACACGTTCCAGAATCAACCATTAAGAGAGTTTTTTCAGCTGGGTTATTGGGTAAAAAAACAAAGCGCAGAATTGTTCCCACACGATGGAGTATAACTGCAGTCGACGATATTATCTCTAAAGCATTGATTAAAGAAATAAAAAAATTTCCTGAGATTAACGATTATCGTATATTTGAAAGTACTTACCTAGATAATCACTTTAAAATACTTCTTTTTCCCGGTAAGTTTACTTACGAGATGAATGAGGTATGGGCTCCCAATACATTATGGAACATCTCTCTTGATGGTGATAATCGTAGCTTAAAACCTCAGATAATGACCGATTTTGAGTTCTACAAAGGCAGAAAGAATTACGCGAGCAA
>JAJISI010000162.1 GCA_022848805.1 Thermoplasmatota archaeon | reverse complement strand
TCATACCCCAATCCAACGAAGTCAACCCCACAACCCCATGAGCGAAATATTCTATTAACTCCTTTCCTCGAAGCCGGAATCTTCTCTGAGACCCATCATTTTAAACATCCCCCGGAAAGTATTCCGAATGTGACAGAGATGCGCGCTGCCGTCTACTACCGGAACGACGACGTGAGGGTGGAGGAGGTGCCGAAGCCAAGCATCGGGAAGGGGGAGGTGCTCCTCAAGGTCTCGATGTGCGGTATCTGCGGCAGCGACGTCATGGAGTGGTACAGGATCAAGAAGGCTCCGAGGGTCCTCGGCCACGAGGCTGTCGGCGTCATCTCCGAGGTGGGGGAGGCGGTCGAAGGTTACAACGTCGGAGACCGGGTCTTCGTCTCCCACCACGTCCCATGCAACACCTGCAGCTACTGCCTGAGGGGCGACCACACCGCCTGCGAGACACTCCATAGCACGAACATCGACCCGGGGGGCTTCGCGGAGTACGCCAGGGTGCCCGAGATCAACGTGGAGACCGGGCTCTTCCCGCTTCCCCCCGGTGTCTCAGATGAGGAGGGGGTGTTCATCGAGCCCCTCGGATGCGTCGTCAGAGGGCAGAGACGTATGGGCATCAGTCCCGGAGACACGGTCCTCGTCCTCGGAAGCGGAGTCTCAGGCATACTACACATCCAGCTTGC
>JAJISI010000161.1 GCA_022848805.1 Thermoplasmatota archaeon | reverse complement strand
TAAGTGGCCTTGATTACATCCAAGTGTTCACTGCCACCGGAGCCACTACCTTCAGCTCGGCCACCACCTACACGCTCGTGCTGATATACGAACCGACGGGCGGGATGATAGGCACCGGAATAACCTTCACGGGCTAACCGAAAGAATATCAGGAGAATGAAAAGGAAGAGGTTTGAGCGCTGTTTTCCGGCCCTTTTCGTCGATGCATAATCATGTGCTAAATGTACCTTGCTCGATGAGCCAGTCCTCAGATTCAGCACAAATCCGGTTGGGCCTACGCATGAGAAAAGGCCATAGGGGCGGAGAGAAGCCCTTAAGCCGGATGAAGCGATTCTGAGCTAGAGGAATGGCGATGAAGTGCCCTGAATGTGAGAGCGAGAATCCTGAAGGCAAGAAGTACTGCGGGGAGTGCGGGGGAGAGCTACCTCAACCTGAGCATGCCCCTGAGGAGGGGCCAATCGCTGATGCCTCGACGAAGCCAAAGGTCGAAGCTAAGAGACGGAAATGGCTGATACCGATTCTCGCAATCGCTGTCGCAGCAATACTGATAGGTGCCGCTCTAGGTGTCTATTTCAGCCCAGATTACTCATGGGACGCTTCAATACGGGACCATGACGGAGATGGATACAGCGACAATGAGGACGTGTTCCCGTACGATTCAACAGAGTGGATAGACACGGATG
>JAJISI010000160.1 GCA_022848805.1 Thermoplasmatota archaeon | reverse complement strand
TGAACGCGCACGTGAGCGTCATGCCCTTGTGTGCCTGCAGCTCTCCGTTCCAGGCCTTCTCGAACTTGGCCCTCACCTCAGCATCCTCCACGCCTTGGTAGCCAGGATACAGGTTCGGGAGAGCGCCAGCGTCGCAGGCGCCTTGGACGTTGCACTGTCCTCTCAGCGGGTTCACGCCGGTGGACTCCTTGCCTAAGTTGCCCGTCACCATCGCGAGGTTCGCTAGGGTGCGGACCAGGTTCGTGCCGTTGCTGTGCTGGGTGATCCCCATCGCATACGCGATCATCGCCTTGTCCGCAGCAGCATATGTCCTGGCAGCATCGACGAGATGCTGCTGTGGTATGCCTGCGATCTCCTCGACCCTCTCGGGCGTGTAGGGTTTCACGAGCTCCCGCAGCTCCTCGAAGCCAGTGGTCCTCTCCGCCACGAACTCGTGGTCGTACAGGTCCTCTGAGATGATCACGTTGATCATGCCGTTTATCCAGGCGACATCGGTCCCTGGTTCCTGGCGCATGCTGATCGTCGCGATCCTTGAGAGGGGCGTGTCGCGTGGATCGACCACTATGACCTTCGCCCCCTTCTCCATCGCCCTGAGCATCCTCGCTCCTATGAGCGGATGCGCCTCCAGGGTGTTCGATCCAGTGACGAGCAGACAGTCCGCATCCTCGAACTCAGGTATCGTGTTGGTCATCGCGCCGCTCCCGAA
>JAJISI010000016.1 GCA_022848805.1 Thermoplasmatota archaeon | reverse complement strand
CAGAGTGCCCGGGTCGCATCTGTGCCTTGGCACCACAGCCTCGGGAAGATCATCTCCTCTGCCTGATGCCCCGATCAGGCGCAGAAAGTATCTCGATATCTGTTCTGGCTCGTCCAGGGAATTGGTCAACACGATGATTCCCATTCCGAAGTCCATGTCCATCAGCATCGACGACGTGTAGCCGACCATTCCGCCTGTGTGGCTCAGAACCAAGCGGCCGTCGTCCTTCCAGACAGACAGGCCGTAGCCATAGTGCTCCTTCTCTCCACCTTCTCCGCAGAACACATGTGGGGAAGTCATCATCTCGAAGCTACGCTCCGATATCAACCGAGCATCGGGACCAGCTCCTCGGTTCATGAACATCCTGACGTACTTGGCCATATCGTCCGCCGTGGACGATATCGACCCGTCTCCGCTACTGCTTTCGAACCAAGTCGCCGGAGACAGTGGTCCGCTCCTTGCGGGCGGCCTGTCGTCCTCGAGCCACATGTGTCCCAGTGCAGAACGCTGCCAAACGTCGTTGGTGATCACTGGCGCAGTCTGCGTCATGCCGAGAGGTTCGAGGATACTCGAAGATACGACCTCGGCGTAGGGCATGCCAGTAACGGTCTCAAGGATCAACCCAAGCACCTTGTATCCTGTGTTCGAATAATGGAAGAACTCCCCGGGGGGAGCGCTCGTCTCAATATGCCTCAACTCCCACACCTCCGATTCAGGCGCCATGGTGGTCTCAGACCCGACCGGTATACCGGCGGTGTGCGTCATCAGATGGTGAAGGGTGATGGGGGCGTGTCTGGACCTGACCTCGAACCATGGAAGGTGCTCAGTCACAGGCGCCTGAAGGTCGATCCGTCCCTGCTCCTGGAGCTGAAGGAGAGCGAGGGACGTGAACGACTTGCCTATCGAACCGATCTGAAACAGCATCTCACTGCGCACAGGCGCGCCAGAAGCGATATCGGACACGCCATATTCTCCCGAGTGGACCGTTCGAGCCCTGTCAGTGACCGCTATCGCCAGTCCGGGTATTCCATCGAGCGACCTCTTCCTCCTCACGAACTCCTCGAGCCGTGCGACAACTTCTGATATGTCAATCATCGTCTACGGACCTCCCGCTAATTCGGCAACTGGCCTATCGCGATGCAATTCCCGCCCGATAAATCATGGCATCGGCGCAGAGGCCGGGACTATTCGCGACAGGAGGTGAATAACCGACATGGACGAAACTGACCCAAACGCTATCCGCCCGCCCGACCCGCCAGCACCCAAATAACATCCTGACGGGTGATTATACCGACGACCTTGCCCTCTTTGACGATGGGTAATCTGTTGACGTTATGCTCGGCCATCATCCTAATCGCCCGCTCAAGCGAGTCCAGTGGGCCTAGCTGAAACACCTTCTGGTCCGTGGGAATTAGGCTGTTCACCGGGCAGTCCATGACTGCCCGCAACGCCAAGGACATCTCTCTTATCTCATCCTTTCGCTGGACCTCTTCGTCGATCTTCTGCGCGGTCGCCTCGCGCAGCGCTCTCGCCTTGTAGATCCGTTCAATGATCGACCGGTAGACATCGGTCAGGCTCAGAACCCCAACAAGGCCTCCATCCTCGTCTATCACAGGGGCTCCAGATATCCCCTTCTCCATGAGGGACAGCCACGCGGTTCGAACTGCCTCGCTGGACCTCACGGTGATGATTTCCCGCACCATGACGTTCTGAATACTCATTCCCCGAATCCGCGAAGGGTCCACCAGATTACCTCCGACGGAGGGTATATCGACGGATGATTATACTATCCTTGCTGATGGACGGCGCTGCCAGGACATCGCGGGGCGAAACTATTCCCCCATCTTAGCCTGAGTCTCGCGCACTGCATCCTCGAATATGTCGATCCCGACATCGAGCTGATCCTGCGATATCACGAGTGGCGGAGCGATGCGGAACACGTTCCCGTACATACCCGCAGTGATCATCATCAGGCCCTTCTTCCACACGCGCCCCTGCATCTCGGGTACCAGCAACGGCTCCTTGGTCGATTTGCTCTTCACCATCTCGACGCCTATCATCAGACCCTTCCCGCGCACGTCCCCGATGACATCGTACTTCGCCTTCATCTCGTTGAGTCTCTTCAGGGCATGAGCACCCAGCAACCGTGCGCGCTCGGGTAACGCCTCATCGAATATCTCGCGTACGTGGGCGAGTCCGGCTGCCATCGCGATACCGTTCCCTCCGAATGTGGACGAGTGCGACCCTGGCCTCCAGGTCTGCATGATCGACTTCTTCGCCACGATCGCTCCCAGCGGAATCCCGCCTCCTAGGGCCTTTCCAGTCACCAGGATATCTGGCACCGTATCGGTCGAATTGCACTCCCATGTCTCCCCGGAACGACCGAGGCCACACTGCACCTCGTCCGCCACGAGCAGCATCTTCCGCTTGTCGCAAAGCTTCCTCAATCGTGGGAGGAACTCCTTTGGAGGGACTATGTATCCGCCCTCCCCCTGAAGGGGCTCGACGAACACAGAGGCGAGGCTCCCGCTCGGGCCGCCGAACTCCAATATGGCATTCTCGAGATAGTCCATGCACAGAAGGCCACAAGAAGGATACTCCTGTTTGAACCAGCATCTGTAGCAGTAAGGATACGGAGCGAAGAACACGCCTGGCGGGTACGGTCCGTGGCCCTGCTTGAACTTCACACGGCTCGCCATGGCCAACGCATTCCCCACGCGTCCGTGGTAGGATCCCATGAAGGCCACGTGCTCGGAGCCTTTGGTGTAGTACCTCGAGAGCTTGACGGCGGCCTCCACCCCCTCGGCGCCGCTGTTACCGAAGAAGGTCGACCCCAGGGCGTTCCCGGGCGATATCTTGGCGAGGAGCTCGGCAAACTCGGCTTCCTTGTCGAAATACGCGTCGTTGGCGAGTGAATGCACTAGCTCCCCCGCCTGGTCGCGTATCGCCTTCACCACGCGCGGATTGGACCATCCGGCGTTCAGCACGGATATTCCGGCGGAGAAGTCCAAGTACACGTTGCCATCGGCATCCATCACCGCGGAGCCCGAAGCCCTCTTCATGGTGAACTGGAACAGACGGTCATAGGCGTTGGAGACATACTCCCTGTCCTTCGCGATGATCGCCTTGCTCTTAGGGCCTGGAGGCACCACCTTCAAGTCAGGCGCCTTCCGAGCCCAATCCTCAACCCAGTTCGGTAGATCAAGATCCATATTCATCCCTCGTCAGGCAATAAGCTTGTCTGAGGCTCGTGCCTGCCCAGCGGTCTACCGTGGACAATCGATATTAAGGTTCTGGATTCAAAATCTCAGTTTAGATAGGCGAGATAAAATCTAGAGCAAGAAACAGAAAAAGAAAAAAGAGAGGGGGGAGGGAGTTTCAGTTAACATTTGGCGTTCTGACCCTTTAAAAGCTTTTGTACACGGCTGAAAACCGGACCAGGAATCGTAGAGAATCGTTAAATACATCCTATCAGACGAGCGTTCAATAATGTCCTTAGTTGGATATTTTCGTACTCGAACGGGACACAGGTCATCCTTTGCTGCCTTGCCCCACTACTCTGAGAACCCTATACAGCGTCCTGGGGATTTCGTCGAACTCGGAGACAGGGAAAACGCGGCCTCTGCCATTGCTAGCCACGGATTCGCACACGCCCAACCTGCAGTCATGGCTCTCTGTCATCACAACGAAGAGCTTCTTGAACGCGGATGCCGCTTTCGATGGATCGTTCCCGACCGTGTAGTTGCCGTCTGTGATAAGTATGCCGACCTGGTCGCTCGTATCCGCCTTTGAGAGCCCCTTCTGGCCGCTGTGAAGGGCCTCCTCGATGTTGGTGTAGCCGCTCGCCTTGAACTCGAGCAGAGACAGTATGAGACTATCGAGGTCGATCTCCTCATCGAGGCGCTTCACTACGCGCGGTCGGTCGCTGAATGTTATGATGAGGAAATCCACCATCTTCAGCCTGAGAGCGAGGACTGCGATGGCTGCCGTCGCAATCGCGAGCTTGTCTCCAGACATCGAAAGGCTAGCATCGAGCATCAGAGCCACCGAGAGCCTCCTAGGCTCCCGCCCCTCGACAATGATGTCTGATGGCTGGATGTGCGTCCGATCGGCTATGTTCTCTACCGTGGATTCGATATCTATCTCACGCTCGTCCCCCGGAGAGAACGGGCCCCTAGTTATCCGCGTCGGGAGCGAGACCGGACCGAGCAGGCGAAGGACCCTATTGATAGTTGCTCGTATCGCGATTCTCCTAGCCAGCTCGAGCGCCGCCGGGTCCGAGAGGCTCAAGCGTATCTTCTGGTAGTTCTGCGCGATCCTCCAGCCCACATCGTTGTCCCCGTTCGCGCCTTGGGACTGACCTGGCTCAAGGGCCTTCATGATATCGCCGACATCTGCAGGTTTCCTCTGTGGCTCCGAACCTCGGCCACGACCCGTCGGACTGTCCTTGCATCCATCATCATCCTTGGCCGAGCGGGAGGCTCCGTCTTCCGAGAAGCATTCGTCGACTATCTGGTCGATGACTTCCGGGAGGGTGGCGCGCGACTCCTCTCTGAGTTCTATCCTCGTGGGAAGCGCCATATGCGCTGCCTTCCGCATCCCTGACGGGATGTCACCAGAGAAGACACTGAGCAGGTTCATCATGCTCATCGAAGCCCTGATGCTCGCCCCTCTTCTTATGTTCGGATGGTCTCTGGTCCGCCGGGCGATCCACAGACAGCACCGTACCGCCTCGTCCGACGCCTCTGGAGTCCTCGACTTCAGGATGGCCAGTTCATCCTCCTCCGATTGATAGTCGAGGAGGAGAAGCTCGAATCGGTCGGACAGCGCCTCCGAGAGCGAGGTCGTGGCGACGAATTCACGCGGGTTCTGCGTTGCGATTATCACAAAACCTTCCTTGGCATCCACGCGACCCACCTTGGGCACTTCGATGATGCCCTCGTCCATAGCTGGCAGCAGGATGTTCTGGACGCCTTCGGGCATCCGGTTCATCTCATTGATGAAGAGTATCCCACCGGACTTCATAGCCTCCGTAAGGGGGCCGGGCATGAACGCCTCAGACACATACCCTTTCTCGAGGACCACAGGAGGGTCGAACCATCCAGAAAGCTTCTGCTCGGTGTAACGTTCGTCCCCGTCTACCCTGAAGACCTTCCGGCCGAGGTGTGAGGCGATTGCGCTCGCCAGAACGGTCTTCCCGACACCGACCGGACCTTCGATCATCAGATGGTGGTTCACGCGGACCGCGGCAAGGCCCCGTTCGAGCTCGGCATCCCGACCCACGATACCATACCTCCGCTTCAACTCCGCCACTTCGTCCGCAGTTTTCATAGCACGTCGTTCATCCCGATGCCGAAAGTCCGATAAATAGTATCCTCGAAACGGTCAAACCAAACATGGAAAAATTAAATGCCCAAGCGAGGATATCAGGCTCGATACGATGAAGGTTCACATAACCGTCGATATGGAGGGCATCGCGGGGCTAGCCCACGAAGACCAGGCTGACATGAAGGGACTCGATTTCCAGAGAATGCGGGAACTCCTGACCTCGGAGGTACAGGCCGCCGTCGAAGGTGCAAAGGAGGGGGGAGCGAACAAGATCGTCATCTGTGACGCCCATGACACCGGGAGGAACCTCATATTGGAGGAGCTGGACGAGGATGTGGTGGTCATCGAGGGAGGGGGATATGAACTCGGCATGATGACCGGGATCTCGAAGGGTTTCGACGCTGCGTTCCAGATAGGCTACCATTCGATGCGCGACACACATGCTGGTACGATCGGGCACACTTACTCGTACTCGTGCTCGAAGCTCCGACTCAACGGTACTACGGTGGGCGAATCTGGCCTGAGTGCGGCCATAGCAGGTCACTTCGGGGTTCCCGTCGCACTCGTATCCGGAGACCTGCACGCAGTGCGAGAGGCTCGGAAGCTGCTCAAGAACATCGTAGGTGTCCCCACGAAGGAGGGGGTCGGCGTATACGCCTGCAAGACACTCACCCCTGGCAAGGCGTGTGGTCTGATAAGGAAGGGTGCGAAGGATGCCCTCGGCCGTGTTGACAAGCTGCGTCCGTATGTGGTGAAGAAACCCGTGTCCATGGAGGTTTCCTTTGTGCGCGTCGTGATGGCACAGTACTGCTCTCATATCCCACTCGTCAAACGTATCGACGACCGGACGGTCGTCTACAAGGCGAAGGACATGGTTGACGCGTTCAGGGTGTTCGAGATAATGCAGATGGTCGCTCACAGCGCTGGGGCCGACGGTGCCCTGTAGAAGACTCAAACGATGACAAAACCGGGTGCTCGCATGACAGGAGACACGAAAAACGTCGAGCTTCGAGAGATATCCGACGATGAGGTCGAGAGGGCAGTCTCTGTATGGCTCGAGTCAGGGCTCCCTATCAAGTCACAAGGCAGAGACACCATCGAGAATCTGCGGAGGCTGAGAGAAGCAGATCCCGAGATCTTCATAGGCGCCTTCGAGGAGGGCAGGATGATCGGTGTGATCCTCGGAACAGACGACCGCAGGAAAGGCTATGTCAACCGGCTCGCCGTATTGCCAGATCGGAGGGGTTCCGGAATCGCGAAGATGCTCGTGGAACGATGCGAGAACGTCTTCAGGGCTAGAGGCCGACAGGTTATCTGCACGATGATCGAGGAATACAACGACGAGTCAAAGGCCCTCTTCATCAATATCGGATACAAGCGTGAAGACGAAATCGTCTACTACACGAAGCGAGAGGCAGAGGACGTCTGATTTTCAGGGTCAGCCCAGCTCGAAGCCGGCGGTTCCGAAGACCTTGTCACGGTCGTGGCTGTACATCGGTTCACCCCGGACCATGAGCTTCACACGCTCGAGCGGTTTGTATTGGCGGAACTCTGAAAGGATCTTCCCGGCCAGCGGATGGTCGCAGAACAGCGAGAGGTCCACGCGGCCACCAGACGGGAACGAGCGTATCACCGAGGAGAGCAGGCTCGTGGCGTCCTTCTCAGAGCCTGACATGCATATCCATGGTCCGATGTCGAACCCTATCGGCGTCCTACGCCCGTAGACGAAACCGGTCGACTTCCCTGACCTCTCGAGCTTGAAGCAGTGCTCGGGGAAGTCACGGTAGAGCCGCCTGATCAGGTCCGATCGGCTATCTCCGTAGGTTTTGGCGTCCATATCCACCAGCTCGTCCAAATCAGCCTCCTGGACCTTCGCGCACTCCTGCTCGAGGGTCTTTTTCACGCTTTCGCGAATCCAGAGACCGGCTGAGAACAAGTCGTTCGTCTCCTTGAAACCGAGCCCGCGATAGAGTCGCGCTCCGTCCTCAGTAGCGTAGAGGATGATAGAGTCTATGCCTTTGGAATCGAGCTTGTCGAACAAGCTCTTGAGTAGACCCTTTCCGATTTGGTGGCCCCTGCTCTCCTTCGAGACAAGCACATGGCCCACCATCGCGGAGTTTTCGTAGACGAGAGATGTCACGAATCCCCGCGTCACACCATCTGATTCCCATATGAGATTGCTCTCCGGACTGAGCGAGAGGATCCGATCTATATCAATCCGGGTGTGCCCCCACCCCTCCTTGTTGATGAGCTCTATCGCCATATCCACGTCCCTGAGCTCCATGTTCCGTACTGGCACGATAGCAAACCTCGTCCTGCCAGACCATCGCCGTCATCGTATTTGATGGTCATGTGGCGGGGCCGCCTGTCGGGTGCTCCTTCGAGACCGGAGATCATGCAGCAACGAGACGATGCCTTCCGAGCGATGTGTTGATTCCTGTCGCCCTGCCCGAGCTAGACGGGACCAGAAACGCGTCCAGGACCTTCGATATGTTTTTATAAGCTCCAGTGAATACCAATGCGCTGGAGCACGCTCCAGAGAGAGAGATGACATGCGGGGCATCATTAATGGAGATGAGTCCGCCATCGAACCACGCGAAGGATTGGCCGGGGTTCCGATATCGGAGATGCTTGAGATTTTGGAGCTGATTTGCCGCGTGGAGCCGCTGGACGCGCTGCTCGAGCGCGTCGCAAGCATGATATCGAAGCGGTTCGGGATTAAGGCGCTCACAATATGTGTACAGGACGAGGAAACCGGATTTTTCAGACCACAGACGGTCCAAGGATTTCCAGAAGACCAGAAGCGCGCGATAAGAAATCATGCTTATCCGTTGGACAGAAAAAGGGACGAACTAGACGAGAAGTTCAGGATCGACAACAACTGCTACTATGTCCGGGCGGAAGGATTGACGCAAGTTTACAACGACGACGTGGACTACATATCCGATATCGCCGAACTCTCGAAAACGAGGGACTCGAGCGATGAGTGGCATGATCTCGACTACATCGATTTCATCATGACGGACAGGCTAGGCAACTGGATCGGATGGATCGAGATAGACGAGCCTGAGAACAGAAAGATGCCTTCTCGCGAGACAATCGCGAAGATTCAGGTGCTATCGGGCCTTACGGCCATAGCCGTCGAGAACTCGAAGATGTACCAGGATGCGATAGATGCCGTTGGCGAATCCCAGAGTTATCTCAACCTAATAGTCCACGACATCGGCAACCTAGTCGATCCGCTGATATTCTACCTGGAGTCGATGGAGCGCGCCAAGCACACCTCGGAAGACTACACCACACAGTTGGCCAAGGCGATCTCGTTGGCCAGAGATGCAAAGAACCTCGTGGAGAACGTCCGTGGAATTTCCAGCATTAAGGCTAGCGATGAGCTCCCCGGGCGCCGTTACGATCTGAGGGAGGTGCTAATTAGATGCATATCTTCCGTGAAGCGGGACCACCCTTCCAGGGATGTGGTAGTCGGCTTCGACTGTCCATATACTGAGTGTTTCGTGAAAGCCGACGAGCTGATCTTCGACCTCTTCTCGAACATACTAGGCAACTCGGTGAAGTACAGTGGCGGCACGACAGCGGAATTCGATGTCAGCATAGCGGACGGCCACAGCGCATGGACCGTGCGGGTCGAGGACAGGGGCATCGGCATCCCAGACGATAAGAAGGAGTCGGTGTTCTCGAAGTTCGCACGCCGACCAGATGGCTGTTCAGGGTCCGGACTCGGCCTCTCGGTCGTAAGCCTTCTGGTCGACAGGTACAAGGGCATCGTAACCGTGAAGGACAGAGTCCCTGAAGATTACGAGAAGGGCGCATGCTTCGAAGTCGCCTTGCCGAAGGACCAGGGCGACAGACCACGAAAGACTTGAGCGCGCCGTGATAGAACGGCAAGAGTTATCATACGCAAACCTATCCTACGCCGTCCTCTCCGACGGAGGTTGAACATATGAATCTCAGACCGACGACCGACCACGAAGCCGTGCGGAAGCTCACGTTGCGCGCAGGGCTCGAGGACGGGGATTTTGATGACATGGTCGAAGTGTACGGCCTTTTCGACGAGGACGATATCGTGGCAAGCGTGGCGCTGAAACGCTCTGCAGACGTTTTCTCGGTCGGGTGGCTCGCCGTGGAAAAGGACCTCCGCGGCCACGGCATCGGCAGGAGGCTCGTATCCAGAGTGGCGAACGACGCGATGTCCTTGGGCGCGAGAGACCTGTGGGCACTAGCCAGGGCTCCCGACTTCTTCCTAAAGATTGGCTTCAGATTGAGCTCCGAGGACGAGTCGCCGGGCCCGACATACGCCGAATGCAGCAAGTGCGAGCAGTACAAGCATACCTGTCATCCTAAGATGGTCGTCCTAGCCCTCTCATCTCGCTCCGGCTGAGCAATGGTCAACACCTATAAGTAGACTGATTGCCCCTGTTTCGTCCGAGGCCAGATACGCATGACCCCCAACAGGAAGCAAATCAGAGCATGCGCCAAGAACATGGTCGATACGTGCAACGTCAAGCGAGGAGACTCGGTTGCCGTGAAGGGAGGAGCGCATACACAGGAGCTTCTCGAGGAGATCTCGCTCCAGTGTTTCCGCAAGGGAGCCGTCCCACTGATCATGTCGACATCCGACCGGTATTCGAAAGCGGTATACGACGAGATTCCTGCGTCAGTGCTGTCCACGGTCCCGAAGCACTACGTGGGCCTCATCAAAGACTCAGACCTGCTCATCAATGTCGAGGAACTCGAGGATCCGAGGATCGCGGAGGGGTTTCCCAGGGAGAAACTAGCTGCACGACAGAAGGCGATGTTACCTATCTTGGACCTCGTGAACAATCCGACCGATGGCAAGAAGTGGCTGTACGCCGGATGGCCGACCGCTCAGGCAGCGAAGAGCTACGGAGTGTCATACAAGCAGCTGGAGAATCTCGTAGTGGGAGGCATGACTGTCCCTCCTAAGACCCTGATGGCGATCGGAAGGAAGATGGCTAACAGGTTCAGGAACGCATCGTGGGTCCATGTCTGGGACAGTAAAGGGACCGATTTCAGGGTGCACGTCGAGGGGCGGAGGCTGAACATCGATGACGCGTATATCAGCCAGGCGGACTACTCGATCGGCGACCGCGGGGCGAACCTCCCAGCGGGAGAGGTGTTCGTAGCGCCTGAGGAGAACCAGGGGGAAGGGACCATCTACTGTCCCGTGACAAGGGACCGTATGTCTGGAAAGATACTGAGGGGAGTACGTCTCGAATTCAGGAGAGGCAGGCTCCTCCTTGACCGAGCCGAGGCTGACGACGGGACGGACCAGCTCGTCGCCAGTTTCAGGGAGTGCAAGCGGATCGACCGCGCCAACTATTCTCCGGTCAGGACCACAAACATAGCCGAGCTCGGCGTCGGCTTCAACCCTAAGATCAAGAAGGCAATAGGATACATACTCACCGACGAAAAGGTCAGTGGGACCGTGCACCTGGCGTTCGGCGCCAACAACACATATGGCGGCACCTCGGAATCGGTTATGCACTGGGACTTCGTCAGCGCTCCCGGAGTGAACATCGAGGTCGAAAGGGAGAGCGGAAGAACTGTCAGGGTCATGACGAAGGGGAAGCTGACGGCCTGACGAATGAGCAGGCTACTCACTCGACCAGGACTTTTCCTGCGAGTCTCGCTCCCTCAAGCGCTTCAACCTTCCTCGGAGAGACTTCAGGATCGTCCGTGAAGCCGAGGAAGACATCTCCGGCGTATTCGTAGTCGATAGCTGCAAAAAACGCCCGAACCGTGTGTCTGGCCGAATCGAACACAATCGGCTTAGGAGAACCTGCACAGGCGACGAACAGCCCCTTGGGTCTTGTGCGGCCCTCATAGGCCCTCTTATGCATGACGAACCTCTCCACCCAGTAGCATTGGCACCTGTCGATCATGGCTTTCGTCTGTGAACTGACGCCCATGAAGAATATCGGTGACGCGAGGACTATCACGTCCACCTGCCGTATCCGGGTGAATATCTTGTGCATGTCGTCTGTCTTAACCGCACATGTCGCGTCGGCGTCACACCTCCGACACTCGATACAAGGGTCGATGCTCATCGTGGCAAGGTCGAGCCTCTCCGCCTCCGCCCCGGCGAGGCGAGCACCTTCTAGAACGGCGTCCAACAGGTCAGCGGTGTTACCCTGGAGTCTCGGGCTGCCGAGTATACCCAGCACTTTCTTCGGCAAACGAATCGCACCTCCCAGATATCATGGCAGGACAGACATCTGGATATATCTAATTGCCCCCCTGGACCTCCACAAGATTGAACATGGCCCCCGGAGATACGCCTCCGGAGCGATTCAATTGTCAGATAGGAGATTCGAGGGTAAGGCCGCCGTCGTCACGGGAGGCGCCTCGGGGATCGGCAAGGCCACGGTCGAGAGGCTGCTCGAGGAGGGCGCCAAGGTTGCCATCGTCGACATATCCAAGGAGACCGGTGGCAAGGCCGTAGACGAACTGAGAGGTAAAGGGTACGACCCACTTCTAGTGTCAGGCGATGTCACCGACCACGCTGATGTCAAGAAGATGGTCGGGGCGATCATGGCTGGCCTCGGACATATAGACGTGCTGTTCAACAACGCAGGCATCCTCGTCGAGGGCACGGTCGAGGAGGTTAGTGAGGCGGACTGGGACAAGATAATGGCGGTGAACGTGAAGGGAGTATTCCTGATGAGCAAGGAGGTCATCCCGATTATGCTGAAGCAGGGAGGCGGCTCAATCGTCAACAACGCATCGTGCAGCGGACTTGTGGGTGACCGGTCAGCTATAGCGTACAACACCTCGAAGGGCGCGGTGGTCCTGATGACCAAGTGCCTGGCGCTTGACTACGCCGGAAAGAACATCCGGGTCAATTGCGTGTGCCCAGGAGAGATAGAGACCCCGATGTTCCTCCAGGAGGTCGCTACCAGAGGAACCACAGTCGACGCCTACAGGAAGGAAATCTCAGACTATCATCCGATCGGGCGGCTCGGCAGACCGAGTGAGGTGGCGAACACAGTGGTCTTCCTCGCTTCCGAAGACGCGAGTTTCATCACCGGGGCGGCGGTGTCGGTGGACGGCGGATACACTTGCCAATAAGAGCCTCTAAGGTTCCTTGCTGACTTCGACGGAGGAGCCTGAAACAACTGATCTGAGAAGGGTGGCGTCGCCGCTCACCCTGCCCAACATGTTGCACGGGCTGTAAGCCCTCGGCTGCCCGTCCGTGCTGACCGGTGTGGGGCCGAAGAATATCGCCATGGCGCTCCCGTCTGGCCAGAAGGCGACTTCACCGACTTCCATGACTGCCCTCGCATCCTCCTCGAGTTCTGCGGATACAGGGGCATCGAAGTACACCTCGTCCCCCCACCTGTTCACCTTAGCTCGAAACGGAACGGACGAAAGAAGCTTCTCGACGGTCGAGGTTCCATCTTCTCTGAGTATGATCGATATCTCGGGGCCGTTCTCGAACGACGCTCTGAGTGTGACCACCAAAATCTCACCTCTGGACCAGATGCGCACGACGGTATTGGAGCGTTGCGGTCAGCCGCTGTCCCGGCAGTCGAACGATCCCGCGCCTGGCACGGGCAGCAAGTTGGACAGAGGCGCTCAGGCCTTGCGCCGCTTCCTTCTGCCAAACAGCTTGCGCTTCGTGGCATCGATCTTCATCTTCTGAATCGCCTCGGTCGGGTTGAGGTCTCTGGGGCAGACCTCGACGCAGTTGAAGATCGTGTGGCACCGGTAGACGCCGCTCTCGCTCTCGATGAGGTCGAGCCGTTCGTCCTTGGCCACGTCGCGGGTGTCCGCGTAGAACCTGTACGCCTTTAGCAACGCGGCAGGTCCGAGGTAGTCAGTGTTCCACCACGCTACGCTGCACGAGCTGGTACACGCCCCGCAGAGGATGCAGTCTATCGGGTCGTTGATCGGCTCCCTCTCCTTCGTGGTCTGCACGTACTCACGCTCCGGATACGGCTCCTTACCCATGAGGTACGGCTTCACCCGCTTGAGCCTATCGAAGAATTGCTCGTAATCGACGGCGAGGTCCTTCACCACTTTCTGGTGCGGTAGAGGACTCAGCAGCAGCTCCTTCTTGCCGACGAACTGCGCTATTTGCGTCTCGCACGCAAGGCGTATCTTGCCAGCGATGACCATCGCACAAGACCCGCATACGCCCGCCCTGCAGCAGAACCTGAACGCGAGGGTGCCGTCCTGATGGTTCATTATCTCGAAGAGTGCGTCGAGGACTGTCATCCCCGGCTTAGTGACGACCTTGTACGGCTGCCAGTAAGGCACCCTATCCGCAGTCGGGTCGAACCGCTGCACCTTGATGGTAATCTCCTCTCCGGCCATCTCAGTACCTCCTCTCCACGGGCTTGTGTTTGGTTATCTTCACCGTGCTGTAGGTGATCTCAGGGCCGTCGGGTGTGTAGACCGCTAGGGTGTGTTTCAGGAAGTTCTCGTCGTCCCTCTCCTTGAAATCTAATCTCGAGTGAGCACCCCTGCTCTCCTCACGCTTGACCGCTCCTACGACGATCGCCTCCGCGACATCCAGCATGCCCTCGAGCTCCAGAGCGCGGAGCAGGTCTACGTTGTACTGTCTACCTTTGTTCTGCACCAAGATGTCCTTAAAGCGCTCCTTGAGCTCGCGTATCTTCGCAAGACCCTTCTCCATACCGGCCTTCTCGCGGAAAATGCCGACGTTCGCGAACATCGTCGCCCTCATCTCATCCCTTATGTCCGCGTGGTTCTCCGAGCCCTTCTTCGCAAGGAGAGCGTCTATTCTCTCCCGAGTCTCCTTGAGGCACTTCATGACGGAGGCCTCGCCCTGCTTCTCATCGACCTTGGACGAGACGTACTGGGCAGCGACCGCGCCCGACCGCTTACCGAAGACCACCGTGTCCAACAGAGAGTTGCCGCCAAGGCGGTTGGCGCCGTGGACGCTGACGCATCCGCACTCCCCTGCAGCATAGAGGCCCTTGAACTTGGTCGCTCCGTCCACATCCGTATCTATCCCGCCCATGGTGTAGTGCTGACCAGGCTGGATAGGCACCGGATTCTCGATGGGGTCCACATCCACGAAGTTCATGGCGAGGTCCCTTATTCCAGGGAGTCTCTCGAGTATCTTCTCTTTTCCGAGGTGTCTAAGGTCGAGGTAGACGTACTGGCCATCGATCCCACGGCCCTCGTTGATCTCCGTCTGGATCGACCGGGACACGATATCCCTCGGGCCGAGCTCCATCACCTTTGGAGCGTACTTCGACATGAACCTGTCCCCGTCGGAGTTGATGAGGTATCCACCCTCGCCCCTCGCACCTTCGGTCATGAGGATATTCGTCCCGAAGAGCGACGTGGGATGGAACTGGATGAACTCCATGTCCTTCAAGGGGACGCCTCTTCTGTACGCCGCCGCCTGAGCGGAGCCCGTGCTGATCAGTGCGTTGGTCGAGCGCGCGAATATCTGTCCGCTACCTCCGGAGGCGAATATGACCGCTTCGGCCATGAACGGCTCGAGTTCGCCCGTCTGCATGTTGAGACAGATCACGCCCCGGCACTGGTCGTCCTCTATCACGACATCGACCATCAGCCTGTCGTCGTACAACGGGATGTCGAGCTTCACAGAACGCTCCCAGAGCGTATGCAACATGTACTGACCGGTCTTGTCAGCCGCGAAACAGGTACGCGGATATCCCGCCCCTCCGAACGGCCTCTGAGCGATCCTGCCTTCCTCGGTTCGCGAGAATGGGCAACCCCAATGCTCCATCTCGTAGATGCATGGCCCAGCCTCGCTGGTCATGAACTCGACCGAGTCCTGGTCGGCTAGGAAGTCGCTTCCCTTGATAGTATCGTATGCGTGCTTCTCCCATGTGTCGTCCTTACCCTTGGGGTTGTTAGCCAAAGGTGCGTTCACGCCGCCTTGGGCGGCGCCGGAGTGGGACCGGACCGGATGTACCTGCGATATGATCGCGGTGTCCGCTCTCGGGGAAGCCTCGATCGCCGCCCTCAGGCCGGCGAGCCCACCGCCGATGACGAGTATCTTGTGGTAGTACACTTCCTCAGCCTCCTGTGATGAACGGGAACAAGATAACAATCCCCCAGATCAGGGTCGCTATGCCCACCACCCAAAGGCCAACATCGACGTACTTCTTACGTTTCACGAACATGTCGAAATCGAACATGACCGTCCTGAGGCCGTTCAGGCCGTGCACGAGCACCATCGAGAGCATGCCGTAGTCGACCACGATGTAGAACAGTTGGTCGAGGCGTACAGTCACATCGTCGAACGATATCAGGGCCTCTCCCGACTCGTGCTGCCCGAGGTCCATGAAGTGCGAGGCATACAGGTGTATTCCCAGGAACACGATGAGCAACACCGCTGAAAGGCGCTGGAAGAACCATGCCCATGTACCGGCCACCTTCGTGGTCGCTATATTCTGGCCAGACATCTAGCCACCTCCCTCGGACGGGACGAATATGACGTCCCAGAGGGCCCACAGCCCCCCGAATACGAGTATGGCTGCGATTGCCATCGCAATCCAGAACACGAGCTTCTGATGGCGCACTCCCAGACCAAGATCGAACATGATGACTCTGAAACCGTTCATGGCGTGGAATATGACTGCGATGATGAGCACGAAGTCCATCGCCACGAACAGCGGGTTGGAGGTCACCTCCATAAGGGCGTTGAAGTCGCCTGAGCTGATGGACGCAGTCGACAGGAATGACAAGTGCATGAACACATACACAACAAGCACAAGACCTGTTATCCGGTGTCCGATCCATGCCCACATGCCCGTCTTAATATTCGTCGGCCAGAACTCGGAATTCCTGCCGAAAAACCATTTCAGGTCGCGTATTTTCATGCAAACACCTAGCTGAAGTTCTTCCTCTTCCCCGGATGGCCCGCCGGCCGCGC